>NZ_JBEYXP010000004.1:0-346266 GCF_040704615.1 Streptomyces sp. NPDC046862
CGCCGGCCTCGGCGAGCGCGCGGGCCATGGCCCGGCCGATGCCGCGTCGGGCGCCGGTGACGACAGCGAGTCTGCCGGTCAGGTCGAACAGGTCGAAGGCGCTCATACGGCGGCTCCCTGTGCTTCGTCGGTGGCACCCCGTGCGTCGGAGCAGTCCACGAGGATCTTCATCACGTCACCGCCGCCCTCCAGGGCCTCGAAGGCGGCGGGCGCCTGTGTGAGCGGCACGACCTTGCTGATCAGTCGCTCAGCCGGAACGGTGCCGTCGGCGACCAGAGCCACCGCCTTCTCGAAGTCGGAGCGGTCGTACAACCGGGCGCCCACCAGGGTGAGTTCCCGCCAGAAGAACCGGTGCAGGTTCACCTCACGCGGCCGTGGGTGGATGGCGACGAGGCACAGGCGACCGCGCACGCCCAGCACCTCCACTGCCGTGTCCACCCCACCCGCCGCGCCGGACACCTCGAAGGCGACGTCCGCGCCGGCGTCGCCGGTCCACTGCCGGACCAACTCGGGCACGTCGTCGGCGGACGGGTCCCAGGCCGTCAGCCCCAATTCCTCGGCGAGCAGCCGCCGGTGAGCGCTCAACTCGACCACCCGGACGTCGGCTCCGGCTGCCTGAGTGACCAGTGCGATGAGGATGCCGACGGGCCCGCCGCCCACGACGACGACCTTCTCGCCGTCGCGCACCTTGGCCCGGCCCACGTCGTGGACCGCGACCGCGGTGGGCTCCACGAGGGCAGCCCGGTCCAGGGGAAGGGAGCCGGGCAGCCGGATCAGAGTGGAGGCGGGAACCGTCCAGCGCTGCTGCATCGCGCCGGGAGAGTCGATGCCGATGAAGTCCAGGTGCTGGCAAATGTGCTGGTGGCCGGCCCGGCAGGCAGGGCAGGTGCCGTCCCAGCGCAGCGGCATCACGGTGACCGCGTCACCGGGCGACCAGCCCTCCAGTCCGGGACCGACGCGCAGGATCCGGCCGGACATCTCGTGCCCGAGAACGGCGGGCGCGGCCACCCGGGCGTCCATGTCGCCGTGGAAGATGTGCAGGTCGGTGCCGCAGATACCGACGTAGGCCGGGGCCAGCTCCACCTCCCCAGGTCCGGGGGGTGAAGTCTCGGCAGGCGCGGTGTCCAGGGTGCGGGCGGCCAGGTAGCGGACTGCGAGTGTCATGGTGTTCTCAGGGTCCCTTCAGCGCGGACGCCTATGGTGAGCAGCAGGTTGGCGTAGGTGCGGATGTCGGCGGTGACGATGGCGAGGGCCAGGTCGGGCGAGCGGGCGGCGTCGTAGAACTCGTGGCGGCCGAGCGTCCCGACCGGCACGGGCGCCAGCATCGAGCGGTACTCGGCGATGGCAAGCGGCTCCGGCTCGCCCTCGGGCGGCACCATCACCTGCGCCGACTCGATGGGCAGAGCGCGCAGCAGGACGTCCAGCACGGTGGTGACATCCAGCTGACCCGGCGCCAGATTGAGATGGACGGTCTTGGCCCGCGTGCCGGTGGCCGTACTCGCCGGGTAGTGGCCATCGGCCAGCAGGACGCGGGATCCGTGACCGGCTTCGGCCAGGGCTGCGAGGATGCCGGGGTGCAGCAGTTCGGTCAGGAGCATGGAGTCATCTCCTCCTTTCAGCGGTATCGAGGCGGTAGAACTCGGTGGCCGTACCTGCGAGGACCGCCTCGGTCTCGGCGTCGGAACAGCCGTCCAGAAGTTGTTCGACGGTGGCGGCCCAGCGGTTCCAGCCGCCGGCGAGGACGCAGACCGGCCAGTCGGAGCCGAACATCAGCCGGCCAGGGCCGAAGGCGGCCAGCAGGACGTCCCACACCGGCCGGAGGTCGTCGATGGTCCACATCGCGTGGTCGGCCTCAGTGACCAGACCCGAGACCTTGCATCGCACCTGGGGATGAGCAGCCAGCCGCCGCACGTCCCGCCTCCAGTCGTCCAGGCTGCGATCGGCGAGGGGCGGCTTGCCGGCGTGGTCCAGGACCAGCGGCAGGTCCGGCAGGCGCTCGGCCAGCCGAATCGCCTGGGGGAACTGGTGGCTGCGGATGAGTATGTCGTAGCCGAGTCCGCGTTCCTGCACGGCTCTCAACCCCTTCTCCACAACCGGGCGTTGCAGCCACTCCGGGTCCGATTCGCCCTGGACGAGGTGACGTACGGCCCGAAGGCCGGGCCCACCGGGCCCCGACCGCAGTGCGTCGAGTACGTCGCCGATCGCTGGGGAGGTCAGATCCACCCAGCCGACGACCGCGCCGATGAGCGGGTCGGTGGCGGCGAGGGCGAGGAACTCGCGTGTCTCGGCTACCGACGGCACACATTGGACGAGCACCGTCCGGGTCAGCCTGCGTCCCGCGATCGCCTGGGTGGCTGAGGCACGCAGCTCCTCGGCGCCGAAGGTGCGGCGGATCGGCGTGTGGGTGGGCTCGTCCAGCCAGGGCTGGGGGCGATGGTCCAGGTTCCACAGGTGGTGGTGGGCGTCCACGAGACCCGGAGCGACGTCAGACACGGGCGGACCACACCGGACCGTCGGGATAGGCGTACTCCTTGAGGGAGTCCGGCTGCATCTGCGCGCTCAGCCCGGGCAGGGTGGGCGCGAGGTAGTGGCCGTCGACGATCCGCACCGGGTCGATGAAGTGCTCGTGCAGGTGGTCGACGTACTCGATGACCCGGTTCTCGACCGTGCCGGAGACGGCGACATAGTCGAACATGGACAGGTGCTGGACCATCTCGCACAGGCCCACCCCGCCGGCGTGCGGGCAGACGGGCACGCCGAACTTGGCGGCGAGCAGCAGGATCGCGATGTTCTCGTTGACGCCGCCGACCCGCGCGGAGTCGATCTGCACGATGTCCACCGCGCCGGCCTGGAGGAGCTGCTTGAAGACGACCCGGTTGGCGATGTGTTCACCGGTGGCGACCTTGATGGGGCTGACGGCCCTGCGCACGGCTGCGTGGCCGAGGATGTCGTCGGGTGAGGTGGGCTCCTCGATCCAGTACGGCTGATAGGGCGCCAGGGCGCTCATCCAGTCGATCGCGGCCTGAACATCCCATCTCTGATTGGCGTCGACTGCGATGCGGATGCCGTCGCCGACTGTCTCGCGGGCGGTGCGCATGCGCCGTACGTCGTCCTCCAGGTCCGCGCCGACCTTCAGTTTGATCTGGGTGAAGCCCTCGGCGACGGCCTCGCGGGCCAGGCGGGCCAGCTTCTCGTCGGAGTAGCCGAGCCAGCCCGGCGTAGTGGTGTAGGCGGGATAGCCCTGGTCGAGCAGGCGGCCGATGCGCTGCTCGCGGCCCGGCTCCGCGCGACGCAGAATCTCCAGCGCCTCCTCGGGGGTGAGCGCGTCGCTCAGCCAGCGGAAGTCGACCTGGGCGACCAGCTCCTCCGGCGACATCTCGCCGAGGAACCGCCAGACCGGCTTTCCGGCCCGCTTGGCGGCCAGGTCCCAGGCGGCGTTGACGACGGCTCCGGTGGCCATGTGCATGGCGCCCTTCTCCGGCCCCAGCCAGCGCAGTTGGGGATCGTGGACGAGGTTGCGGGAGAACCCTCCAAGGTCGGCGCAGACCTCGTCCACGGGCAGGCCGACCACATGCGGGGCGAGGGCCGCGATGGCGGCAGCCTGCACGTCGTTGCCGCGGCCGGTGGTGAAGGCCAGCGCGTGGCCCTCCAGTCCGTCCCCGGCGTCGGTGCGCAGGACGACGTAGGCGGCCGAGTAGTCAGGTTCGGGGTTCATCGCGTCCGAGCCGTCCAGATGCTCGGACGTCGGGAACCGTACGTCGAGGACGTCCAGGGCGGTGATGCGGGCGGATGCGGACACAGCGGAGGACATGGCAACTCCTGTGGGAGCAGGGGACACGCCCCTGCGACGAGAGAGGTAATCGGCGGAGGAGATCCCGGCGGCCGCTCGGTTGACGGTCGAACCTGCGGCGGCCGTCCGGTTCACTCCTGGACCTTGCCGCCCGTGATACGCGAAATGGTCAGGGCGACCAGGATGATCAGGCCGTTGAGGGCGCCGATCCACTGGGCGGGCACACCGGCCAGCGTGAGCACGTTCTGGATCATGAACAGCAGCAGGATGCCGCTGAAGGCCCCGAACATGGTGCCCTTGCCGCCGTTGAGGCTGATCCCTCCAATGACGGCGGCGGCGAAGACGGTGAAGATGTAGCCGTTGCCCTGGGCCGAGGCAACCGAGGCGAGGCGTCCGGACAGCAGCAGTCCGGCGACTGCGGCGAGCAGGCTGCCAGTGACGATGACGATCCACAGCACCCGGTCGGTACGGATGCCGGCGGCCTTCGCCGCGTCCACATTGCCGCCGATGGCGTACAGCGAGCGGCCGAAACTGGTCCAGCCGAGCACCACGATGGCTACCGCGAACAGCACCAGGCAGATCCAGATGGAAGCCGGCATCCCCAGCCACTCGGCGGTGCCCGGGTAGAGCATCGACTGCGGCAGCTGGAAGAAGGTCTGGCCGCCCGAGATGCCGGTGAGGATGCCGCGCAGCACGATCAGCATGCCAAGGGTGACGATGAAGCCGTTGAGGCCGAACCGGATGATCAGCAGAGCGTTGACCACGCCGACCAGCAGACCGACGGCGAGGGTCACGGGCACGGCCCAGGCGCCGGGCAGCAGTCCGAGTCCGTGTCCGGCGCCGGCCGGGACCACGAGCCAGGCCGCGACGCCGGGGGCGAGGCCCATGGTGGACTCCAGGGACAGGTCCATCTTCTTGACGATCAGGACCATCGCCTGGGCGAGGACCAGCAGGGCCATCTCGGACATGGTCTGCAGCACGTTGATGAGGTTGTCCGCCTGCAGGAAGACCGGGTTGACGATCTGGCCGACGATCGCGATGACCACGATCGCCGGGACGAGCGCGAGATCGCGCAGCCGGGCCACGGGCACCCGGCCGCCGAACAGCCCGGGCCGTCTGGCGGCGGGCTCTACGG
Source organism: Streptomyces sp. NPDC046862 (assembly GCF_040704615.1). Lineage (NCBI taxonomy): Bacteria > Bacillati > Actinomycetota > Actinomycetes > Kitasatosporales > Streptomycetaceae > Streptomyces > Streptomyces sp. NPDC046862. Next base: position 4,926 of record NZ_JBEYXP010000004.1, read on the forward strand.
CCTCGGATGCGGGCGCGTCGGCGAGGACGGTTTCAGGCATGGAGGTCCACTCCTTCCATCGCGGCCACGAGTTCGTGGTCGTGCCAGCCGCGGGCGATCTCTGAGGTCACACGGCCCTGGAACATCACCAGGACCCGGTCACACATGCGCAGGTCGTCGAGTTCGTCGGAGGCGATGAGCACCCCGGTGCCGGTCTGCGCGGTCTCCTCGACCTTGCCGAGGAGAAATTCCTTGGAGCGCACGTCCACGCCCGCGGTCGGGTTGATCAGCACCAGCAGGCGCGGATCGTCCGCCAGGGCGCGGGCCATGACGACCTTCTGCTGGTTGCCTCCGGACAGGGCGGAGACGGGCAGCTCGGGACCAGGCGTCTTGATCGCCAGGTTCTCGATCATGGTCTCGGCGAGACGGTCTCGGCGGCCACGGCTGAGGAATCCGTTGCTGCCGAGCCTGCGGGGAACGGACAGTGTGGCGTTGTCCGCGATCGACATGTCGGGGACGAAACCCTGATGGTGCCGGTCCTGCGGGACGAATCCAGCGCCCGCGGCGAGCGCTGCGGGCACGCTGCCCGACCGTGGCCGCTTCCCGGCGATCGTCACCTCGCCGGTGTCGGCCGCCCACAGGCCCACGACGGTCTCGGCGACCTCGGTACGACCGCTGCCGGCAGCCCCCGCGAGCCCGACGATCTCCCCGGCGCCCACCTGGAAGGTGACCTCGCCGTAGGTGTCGCCGCTGCCCAGCGCGTCCACGGACAGCGCGGGCATGGCGGTGCGATTCAGGGAGCTCGACCGCTCCTGTAGCCGGTCGGCCGCCGCCTCGCCGGTCATCGCCGCGACCAGCTCGGTGCGGGGCAGCTCCGCTACAGGAGCGGTCACGATGTGCTGGGCGTCCCGGAACACCGTCACCATGTCGCAGATCTCGTAGACCTCCTGAAGATGGTGGCTGATGAACAGGAAGGTCACGCCCTGACGCTGCAGGTCGCGGATCCGGCCGAAGAGCCGGTTGATGGCCGCACCGTCGAGCTGGGCGGTCGGCTCGTCGAGGATGATGAACCGCGCCCCGAAGGACAGCGCACGGGCGATCTCCACGAACTGCCGCTGCTCCACGCTCAGTTCACCGGCCGGGGTCTGCGGATCCACATCCACCGACCACGTCGACAGCAGCTCCTGTGCCCGGCGCCGCACTCCCTGCCAGCTGATCAGCCGACTGCGGCCGTGGTCGTGGCGGTTCAGGAAGAGGTTCTCGGCGACGGTCAGAGTGGGAATGATCGTCGACTTCTGGTAGACGCAGGCCACGCGCTGCCGCCAGGCGTCGCGGTCTGCAAGCCGCGGTGCGGGGCTGCCGCCGAAGGTGACCGTTCCTTCGTCCGGGGCCTGAAGCCCCGTCAGGACCGACACCAGCGTCGACTTGCCGGCTCCGTTGCGGCCGACGAGCGCGTGGGTCTCGCCGGGCCTGATGGTGATCCGGGCGCCGTTCAGGGCAACCGTCGAACCGAATAGTTTGACTATGCCCGTCGCCTCGACGACGGGCGGGCCCGCCGGGGCCCGTCCGTCGTCCGCCGGGGCGGGCGCGGGGGTGACTGTTCGCTCCCCGTCGCTCATCTCAACCGCCTTGCTCTCGTTCACTACCGGGTTCTCGGACGGCGGTGTCAGCCCAGGTTGTTGCCCCACAGCGACGTGTCGTCGCTCTTGACGCTGGGCACGCCGCCGTAGGTGCCGCCGTCGGCGGTGACGAGCGGGGCGGAGAGCTGGTCCTCGAGCAGACCGGGACGGACCTGGATGATCGTGCTGTCGTGGTCGGTCTTGCCGGGCTTGAACGTCTTCCCGTCGATCGCGGCCTTCAGGTAGTAGAGCGCGTACTTCGCGTAGAGGTCGGCCGGCTGGGAGACCGTGGCGTCGATCTTGCCCGCGGCGATGTTCTTGAGCTCCTCGGGGATGCCGTCGTTGGACACCACGAAGACGTGCTTCTTGTTCTTCGGGTCCACCAACAGGCCCTTCTGCTTGAGGACTTGGAGCGTGCCCGACAAGGCGAAGCTGGACTCCATGTAGACGCCCTTGATGTCCGGGTGCGCGGTCAGGTCCGTCTGCAGCTTCTGCGCGGCGACGGCGCCGTCCCAGTTGGTGGCCTCACCGAACACCTTGATGTCCGGGTAGTCCTTCTTCATGCACTCGTTGAACGCCTCGGTGCGGTCACGGCCGTTGATGGAGTCCAGACCGCCCTGCAGCATGACGACCTTGCCCTTGCCGCCCAGCTTGGTACCGAGGAACTGGCAGGCCTTCTCGCCGTAGGCGCGGTTGTCGGCCCGTACGACCATGTAGACCTTGCCCGTGTCGGGGCGGGTGTCCACGGTGACGACCGGGATCTTCTTCGCCTCCAGTTGTGCCAGCGTCGGCGCGATGGCGGCGGTGTCCTGCGGGGCCATCGCGAGGCCCTTGACGCCCTGGCTGATGAACGTCTGCGCGTTGGCCGTGAGCTTGGCGACGTCGTTCTGCGAGTTGGTGGTCTTCAGGTCCAAGCCCAGCTCCTTGGCGTACTGGGGCGTGTACTTGATGTAGGAGTTCCAGAAGTCGGTGTCGGAGCGCGGGTAGTCGACGCCGACCAGCGGCGTGTCGGTCGACGACGCGGCCGTGCTGGAGCCGCCGCCGCAGGCGCTGAGCAGCGCCAGTGCGGACAGGGCGGAGGCGGTGGAGCAGAGGACGGTTCTGAGTCTCATCGGTACTTCCTCGCGCTGGTCCCGTAGCGGGAGATGTTTCGCCTCGACGACATCTGTGTGTCGTCGCATCGGAGAGATGGGATGTATATATAGGCGCGCTTCGGGAGCGCTGTCTAGCCCCTACGGTGCCCACTTTGAAAATCGCAGTTCGCGGCCACCTTGGAGTTCAGGCGCTGGCGGGTTGGTGATCAAATCCATCCCATCAATCGTGTCCGTTCCGTGATGCGAATGAGCCACGTGACACTCAGCGGACATACCATGTCTGGGGGGTCACGATCTCCAACAAATTGGGATAAACAGTGCAGTCAAGTGGCACATTCATCCCTGCTCGCCCGTTGACATTCCGGGGACACATGGTTGACCTTCTTGCGTAACAGTCGGCGCCTCAGGCACCCGAGAGCTGCGCCGACCCCTCCCTTCCCCCTCGCCTTCCCCCCTCCCCTCCGCACCAGGGATGCCCCATGTCAAATTCGATCAACAGACGCCAGTTCCTGGCCGGTGCCACCGTCGTGGCCGCCGCAGCCGTCGCCGGAGGCGTGTTCGGCGCGGGCACCGCATACGCGGCGCCCAGCACCTACACGCCCGACTGGAGCTCGGTCAACCAGCACCCGCCGGCTCCCGAGTGGTTCAGGGACGCCAAGTTCGGCATCTACTTCCACTGGGGTGTCTTCAGCGTTCCGGCCTACGACAGCGAGTGGTACCCGCGCAACATGTACCAAAGTGGAAGCAACGCCAACAAACACCACGTCGCGACCTACGGCCAGCCGTCGGCGTGGCCGTACCACAACTTCATCAACGGGGCTCAGGACCTGGCGGGCAACACGGTGAAGTTCGCGCCGAAGCTGAAGTCGGCTGGCGGCAACTTCGACCCCGACGAGTGGGTACAGCTGTTCGTCGACGCCGGCGCGAAGTTCGCCGGCCCCGTCGCCGAACACCACGACGGCTTCTCCATGTGGGACAGCCAGGTCAACGAGTGGAACTCGGTCGACAAGGGCCCGGGGCTGGACCTGCTGCAGCTCTTCACCACGGCCATCCGCGCCAAGAACCTCAAGCTGCTGGTGGCCATGCACCACGCCTACAACTACAACGGTTTCTACGAGTACGCCCCCGCGCAGACCGACCCCAGCCTCAAGAAGCTCTACGGCCAGCTGGGTGCGACGGCGGAGAACCAGCTCTGGTACGACAAGCTCAAGGAGGTCATTGACCACTCCCAGCCCGACATCCTGTGGCAGGACTTCATGATGGACCAGGTCGACGAGACGCAGCGCCTGAACTTCCTGTCGTACTACTACAACCAGGCCAACACCTGGGGCCGCGAGGTCGTCGCCACCTACAAGGACGGCATGAACAACAAGGGGGAGGTCTTCGACTACGAGCGCGGCGGCCCGGCCGACCTCACCTCCCCGTACTGGCTGACGGACGACAGCATCTCCAGCAGCAGTTGGTGCTACACCCAGGGCATCGGCTACTACACCATCCAGCAGATGCTGCACTCGTTCCTCGACCGGGTCAGCAAGAACGGCAACATGCTGCTCAACATCGCGCCCATGGCCGACGGCACCATTCCGCAGGCACAGAAGGACATCCTGCTCGGCATCGGCGACTACCTGAAGCGCTTCGGGGAGTCGGTGTACTCGACCCGCGCCTGGACCGCGTACGGCGAGGGCCCGACGAAGATGGGCGGCGGCGCGTTCACCACCCCGCACGCCGGCACCGCGCAGGACATCCGCTTCACCCGCAACAAGACGAACAACGTCCTGTACGCCACCGTCCTGGGCTGGCCCGGAAGCTCACTGACGATCAAGACCTTGAACTCGGACCGGATCGACCTGTCGTCGCTGACCTCCGTCAAGCTCCTCGACAACACCGCCGGCACCTACATCGACCTGGCGAACCCGACCCAGACCGCCTCGGGCCTGACGGTCACCCTGCCGTCCTCGGCTCCCTACAGCGCCAACGCCTACGTCTTGAAGCTCGCCTTCTCCGGCACCATCCCGGGCCTGAGGCCATTGTCCGGTGCCGTCGCCTACTCCGACATCGGCTACGCCGGCGACGCCGCCGTGCTCGCCCTGGGCGACTACACCGCGGAGAAGCTGGAAGCGGCCGGACTGGGGTCGGACACCATCTCGTCCCTCCGACTGGCCCCCGGCCAGCAGGTCATCGGCTACTCGGGGGACAACTTCACCGGCACTGTCTGGACCTTCACCGCCGACAACTCCAACCTCTGGAACACCGGCAACAACGACGCGATCACCTCGCTGAAGGTCCAGTTCAACCCCTCGAAGTACTTCCGCCTCACGAACGTCACTGACGGACTGGCCCTGGACAGTGGCGGCAACGTCGCTTCCGGCTCCAATCTCAAGCAGTACACCTGGGACGGCAGCCAGAACCTGCAGTGGCAGGTCGTAGAGGTCGGAGGCGGCTACTACAAGCTGGTCAACCGCACCAACGGCATGGTCGCCGACGGTTGGGGGGCCACGGCCAACGGCTCCGCCGCCCGGCAGGCCGCCTGGAACGGCGGAAGCAACCAGCAGTGGACCATCACTCACCGGGGCGACGGCCGCTGCTCGATCGCCAACCGCACCACCGGCCTCGTCCTCGACGGCGGCGGCAACGTCGCATCGGGCTCCATCACCAAGCAGTGGGCCTACGGCAGCAGCACCAACCTTCTGTGGACCTTCACAGCCCTCTGATCCCAGCATCGGCATGACCGGCGGTCGCGGTGGTGCGATCCTCCCGCACCCCACGACCGCCCTTCGCCGAGGTGCCGTGCACGGCGAAGCGCAATCCCGAGAAGCGGTGGGCGTCCTCGGCGAGGTCCCAGGAATTCTGGCGGTCGACGTCGCAGAGCCGGCGGTGTAACGAGCGCCCGCGCCGGTCAGCTGACCAGCGCAGAACATTTCCCGGATGAATGGTGCAAACGGCGGACCATCACCCCGGCCAGTAGAGGGCCAATGACAGACGTCCTGATGAGTTCGGCCTCGGCGACTGGTTCTGGCGTCCTCGCCCGTCCCCGAGACATCCAATGGCAGGTACCTCCATGAGAAGAGCGCGGACATGAAGCCCAACCACCTACGGGTCGCTGCCGTGGCGGCCGGAACCGTACTGGTTGCGGGAGTCACCACGGGGTGCAACCGCGACAGCAGCACCGGGGGGCAGCCGACGATCGGCATCGACCTGCCGCATGACGACTCCGACTTCTGGAACTCCTACGCTCAGTACACCAGGCGGTACCTCTCCACCCTGGATGTCGATGCCCTGCCGATCACCCACTCCCAGGGCGACGCCGCCAAGTTGGCGGGCAACGTCCACGTCTTCGAGATCGTGGGCGCCGATGCCGTCGTCATGGCACCGCAGAACACCGCCGCCATCGCCTCCACACTCCGCCGACTTGCGAGCAAGCACATCCCGGTGGTGACCGTGGACACTCGGCCCGACAGCGGCAAGGTCTATATGGTGGTCCGGGCCGACAACAGGGCGTACGGCACCAAGGCCTGTGAGTTCCTCGGCAAGCAACTCGGCGGCAAGGGCAAGGTCGCCGAGCTCGCGGGTGCGCTGGACTCCATCAACGGGCGTGAACGCACTGAGGGGTTCGCCGCGTGCATGAAGAAGAACTTCCCCGACATCACCGTCTATCCGCTGGCCACCGACTGGGAGGGACCGGTCGCCTACAGCAAGCTGCAGGCCCTGCTCCGACAGCACCCGGACATCAGCGGCATCTACCTGCAGGCCGGCGGCGCCTTCCTGCAGCCGACCCTGACCCTGCTTGAGCAGAAGGGCTTGCTCAAGCCTGCTGGCTCCGCGGGGCATATCGTGATCGTCTCGAACGACGGCACACCACAGGAGTTCGCGGCGATCCGTAGAGGGCACATCGACGCCACCGTCTCACAGCCCGCCGACATCTACGCCAAGTACGCCCTGTACTACGCCGTGGCGGCAGCCTCGGGCAAGACGTTCAAGCCCGGTCCCACGGACCACGGTTCCACCATCGTCCAACTGCCCAACGGGTTGGAGGACCAACTGCCCGCGCCGCTGGTGACCAAGACCAACGTGGACGACAAGAACCTGTGGGGCAACAACATCTCCCACTGATCCGCGGTCCGCGGTCCGCCTCACCTGTGCGAGAGGAAGGTTCTCGGCGCCGTGGACGTAGGCGGCGGAAGCCAGGAAGACGGTGGCGACGGCCAGGTCGTCGGCGTGGCCCCAGCGTTCGGCCGGGATGCGGTCCAAGATTGCCCGGCTGCGAGGGTATCGGCAAAGCTCCCTGGCTCAGCCGGGTGCCATCCGCAGCGCCCCGTCCATGCGGATGACCTCGCCGTTGAGGTAGTCGTGCGCAATGACCGCAAGGGCGAGCTGGGCGAATTCTTCAGCACGGGCCGGCCGGCGCGGAAAGGGCACGGTGTCGGCGAGGGAGGCTCGTACCTGGTCCGAGAATGCCGCCATCATCGGGGTGTCCACGATGCCCGGCGCGATGGTGCAGACACGTATACCGTGCGAGGCCAGGTCACGCGCCGCCGGAAGGGTGAGTGCGGCGACGCCCCCTTTGGACGATGCGTAGGCCGCCTGGCCGATCTGGCCGTCGAATGCGGCGATGGACGCGGTGTTGATGACGACTCCGCGCTGTCCGCCGTCGTCGGCGTCGGTCTCGGCGATCGCCCGTGCGGCGAGTGACATGACATTGAAGGTGCCGACGAGGTTCACGTTGACGACGCGGGCATACAGAGCGAGATCGTGTACGCCGGCGCGGCCGAGGATCCGAGCCGAGGGAGCGACTCCTGCGCAGTTGACCACCGTCCGCAGTGGGCCGGTGCCGGCCGCGAGCGCGACGGCTCGCTCGACATCACCGACGTCGGTGATGTCAGCCGCCACGTAGGTGATTCCGTGTGCCGGCTGAGCCGTCTCCACGGCAGCGGAGAGGTCAAGGCCGAAGACCCGAACGCCCTCTGTGGCCAATGCCCGCGCGACGGCGTTCCCAAGTCCCGATGCCGCACCTGTGACGATCGCCGACGTGCTGTCAACCCGCATGACCAGGTCCTTTCTGCCCTCTGAACGCTGGGGCCTGCTCTCGTCCGGCTCACCGCTGCGACAGGCCGGCTATGTCGTCGTCGTTCATGCCTCTGAGGACGAAGCGCTGGATCTTGCCGCTCGGCGTCTTCGGAAGACGCTCGACGAAGTGCACTCTGCGCGGGTACGCGTGGACCCCGTACTGGCTGCGCACCAGCGCCTGGAGCCGCTCCACCAGGGGCATGCCGCCTTCTTCGCCCGAAGGGAGCACGATGAACGCCTCGACGACTTCGCCGCGGATCTCGTCGGGCCGCCCGACGACGGCCGCCTCGGCCACAGCAGGATCCGCGGTGAGGATGCTCTCGATGTCGAAGGGGCCTATCCGGTAGCCCGCGGCAAGGATGACGTCGTCGTCACGGGAGGCGAAGAAGAAGTCGCAGTCCTCCGCACGTCCCACGTCCCCGGTGAGGTACCAGCTGCCGTCGGCCACGAAGCGTTCCCGGGTGCGCTCGGGCGCGTTCACATATCCGGTGAACCACATCAGTGGGCTCCTGCGGGCCGAGATCGTGATCGCCTCGCCCACCGTGCCGGCCACGAATCCCGGCAGGGCCTGTCCCATCGAGCCCGGCCGTACCTCGCGCAGCAGCCTCGGATCCCAGGCGTTGACGATCACCATGCCCTGCTCGGTCTGGCCGAAGTGGTCCCGGACCTGTGTCCCGAGAGCATCCGGAGCCCAGGCGGTGACATCGGGAGTCAGCGGCTCGCCGACCGATGACGCGACACGCAGACGGTGACCGTCCGCCAGGACCACTCCCTGCTGCTTCAGCGCCCGGTAGACGGTCGGCGCCGCCGCGAAGTTGGTGACGCCGACCACGCTCAACACCCGTGCCGTGAGTTCCGCCGAGAACCCGCTGGAGAGCAGCACGTTGGGCCGCCCCAGGGCGAGAGGGCCGACCACACCGAAGTACAGCCCGTACGCCCATCCCGGGTCGGCGGCGTTCCACAGGACATCACTGTCGAGAAGATGAAAGCCGTAGCGCATGTAGGCGATGAATGCGGCAATGGCCCGTGCCGGTACTCCCACGCCCTTCGGGGAGCCTGTGGTTCCCGAGGTGTACAGCTCGATGAACAGACCGTCCGGCCCGACGGCCGTGCTGTCTTCGACCGGACGGTGCGAGGCGACGAGCCCGTCCAGCTCATCTCCCGCCTCGATCAGGTCCACCCCGAGCCCGTCGACCTTCTCACGCTGACTCGGCTCGGTGACGACCAGCTTCGCCCCCGCACCCCTTACACGCACAGCGATGGCCGGTGCGGCGAAAGCCGTGAAAAGAGGCACATGGACGGCACCGAGCCGCCACAGGGCGAGCAGGACGACGGGAAGCTCGCGCCGCTTGCCCATCAGCACCCCGACTCTGTCCCCCGGGCCGACCCCCCGCGCGCGCAGTGCGGCGGCGAGCCTGCGCGACTCGTCCGAGAGCTCGCCGAAGGTCAGGCGGCAGACATCGAGCTCGCCGTCGACGAGGATGAACGCCGTGTCCTCCCGGGGATGCTCGTCGCACAGGACTGAGGCCACGCAGAGATCGGGCTGATCGAATCGCCGGCGCAGGTTCTCGACCTCATCCACGACATCCGGCAGGTCGAGCCACGGTGCCGGGGCGGCCACGGGAGTTTCATGAGCACCTTCGGTGGCCGGGAGACCAGCCGTGGGGTCGGACACTTTGCCTCCATGGGTCTCGCCATGAACGTGGGCACAGCACCCACGCCCAGGGGAGGCCGGGTGACTGCAGGACCCACTGTCGCTGTGCCCGTCGGGAAAGCCACACCCTCCAAAGAGGGGGGACGGTCCGTTGCAACCATCTCAGGTCTACCTGGAGGATGGTTCTTCCTTCCCATCATCATGGAGTTCAGTCCGTGTCGTGGACACGCTGCTGGAGCCGCCGCCACTGCGGGCATGTACGACGAAGGGGATCAATGGTGATCGCCAACGACCTCGCTGAGCGACTTGACCGGACAGCCGAACGAGTCCGCAAGCAGACAGGTGTTTCCCTGGCCTTCGCGGGCTCCGTCACACCCGCCAAGGACCTGGCGCTCGGCCACTTCGCGGGACCGACCCTGGGGGTCCTGCCCGGAGTGGTTCTGCGCTACGACGAAGGACTGGGCGGCCGGGCGGTCGCGTCCCGCCGGCCGATCGCGGTGAACGACTACTTCTCCTGCGACCAGATCACCCACCGCTACGACCTCATCATCCGAGCCGAAGGCATCCGCTCCATCGCCGCCGTTCCCGTGGTCGTCGACCGCAGGCCCGTAGCACTCATCTACGCGGCATATCGCACCGACGAGATCGTGGGCGACCGGCTCCAGGACGGCCTCAAGGACGAAGCCCGCGCTCTGGAGCAGGAACTCGTCACTGTGCATGCCCTCCGCGGAAGCCACGACGAACTCCACGCGGATCTCGGGAGCATGCGAGGACGTGTTCGGGAGGCATACAACGAACTACGGACCCTCGGCCGACGCGTTTCGGACCCCGAAGTGGAACGCGCGATCCACCACATCGCGCAACGGCTCATCGAGCCCGGCGCAGATGCCCAGCCCCTGCGCAACCTGACTGGACGAGAGCTGGACGTGCTTGCTCTCGCGTCCTCCGGACTGCCCAACAAAACGATCGCCGACCGGCTTGGACTGACTCTGCACACCGTCAAGGGATACATGAAGTCCGCGATGTCCAAGTTTCACGCGACCACCCGCCTCGAAGCCGTCGTGATCGCCCGCCGCGCGGGGCTGCTGCCCTGACCCTTTCGATCGGCGCATCCAGTTCCGGCCGGAGAACACACCGGTCGATGCGTGGCCCAGGGCTTGTCCCGGCCCTGCAGAGCGAGGCCCCGCGCGTCCATGAGGACGGGCAGCTCACGTGGCGCCGGGACGGCTCACGAAAATACGGCCATTCACAGCGCGCCGCCGGTGACGATGCCCACGCGCTTGTAGGTCCGCAGCAGCACGGCTGTCTCCGCCCCTCTGAGACCTTCGAGTTCCGAGAAGACGCGGGCGGTGAAGGCGTAGAGGTCCTGAGTCGAGCGATGGCTGGAGTAGCCGAGGATGTCCGCCCGGCCGGTGGTGAGGACCAGGTGCCTGATGGCCGGTTCCTGAGCGAGGCGGCGAACGGCCGTGTCGAGTGAGCGGTGTTCGACGGTGAGCTGGAAGCGGGCCTCAACGGGAAAGCCGAGTGCCGCGGGCTCGATGTGCAGGCGCAGGTGGAGAATGTGCGACCGCATGAGGCGGGCAAGGCGGCGGCGTGCCGTGCTTTCGCCGACGCACAGTTCGCCGGCGAGTCCGGCCATCGGCATACGGGCATCGCGCTTGAGCAAAGCGACCAGCCGCCGATCCAGGTCGTCCACGACAAGCGGCGCGGGCAGGTCACCGCCTTCGACGAGCCGTCGGCGGACCGGGGTCGGTTCGTCATCGTAGGGTGCCCAGTCGTTGGCGGTGAGGAGCAGCCTCAGGACGACCGAGGAATGGATGTCGACGACCCCGGGGATGCGACCGATCGAGCCGTCGATGGTGGTCAGCAGGGCGTCGTGATCGGGCAGCAGGAACTCTGCGAAGACTTCGGGGGCGCCCGTGGAGATCTCTACCGAGCGAGTGTCGCCCCGGGCGGCGAGGGCGACCGCGGTGTCGTGCAGAGTGCCCGGTGCGCATCGCACGGCCAGTTCCACGGCGAGGCCCTCACTGAGGTACTCGGGCAGGAGCGTCGCGGTGAAGCGGACCTTGCCCGTCGCGACAAGTCGCTCCAGCCGCCGGGCGACCGTGCGTTCATGTACACCTACCTGGGCCGCAACGTCGGCGAAGGCTGCGCGGGGGTCGCGGGCCAGCACACGTACGAGGGCATGGTCGAGCGTGTCGAGGGAGCCGGGCGGCTCCTGCCGTGCGGCTGTGTCGGGTTTGGTCACCGTGGCCCTGCCTCCTGTCCGCGATCGGTGTTCTGGCGGTGCCCGCGGGATGCGGCCTGCCCAGGGGTCGCCGGCGTGCCCGTAAGCGCGACTCGGATCCGGCCAGATGCCTGATTCAGCCGCCCAGTCGTCGCTCTATGCGTCTTTCGCTTGACCTGGGCTCTCCGTATTGCCCGCGCCCCGTCATGAAGCGGAGATTCAGGTGTGTTTTCCGCCAAGGTTATCCATCCGTTCGCGGAGACTTCACCCACACAGAAGGCGCTGCCATGACCGAAACCAGTACGGCCGCCGCGACCGGCCCCAGAGCTCCGATCACCTCTCTCACCGTCGTGTTCGCCTCGGTGATCATGGTGGAGATGTCCAGCGGCATCATCCAGGGCTTCCTTTCTCCTCTGCTCAAAGGCCTCACCGACACCCTTCACGTCACCGCGGCCGATCTGAACTGGGTCAGCATCGCCGCCCTGCTCGCCAGTGTCGCCTTCACACCCGTGCTGTCCCGTATGGGAGACCTCTACGGCCACCGGCGGGTCCTGCGCTGGAACCTCGCCATCGTGTTGACCGGATCGGTCCTCGTCGGGCTGAGCCGCTCCTTCGAGATGCTGCTCGTCGGGCAGGTGCTGCAGGGCGCCCTCGCCGGGTTCTTCCCGCTGCTCGTGGGTATCCTGCGCCATCGCACGAGCGAGTCCCAGGCCCGGCGCGGTATCGGTGTCATGGTCGCCGGGCTCACCGGCGGCATCACCCTCGGTCTCATCGCCAGCGGTCTGGTGGCGGAGTACGTCGACAGTCCCACGGCCGCCCTGTGGGTGCCGGCCGTCGCCGTGAGTCTCGCGCTGATCATCACCTGGCGGCTCCTGCCGGAGAGCGACCACCGCCCCGGCGGTTCCGTGGACTGGCTCGGCGGTGCCCTGCTGTGCGTGGGCCTCGTCTCGGTTCTCCTGGGCCTGGGCCAGGGCGGTACACCTGGCTGGGAGTGGTCCTCGGCCCGGACGCTGGGCGCCATTGCCGGCGGCCTGCTCGTCACCGCTGTATGGGTGTTCGTTGAGCTGCGCACCGACGAGCCCATGATCGACGTGCGGATGTTCCGCCGCCGCAACGTCGTCGTGGTCTCGCTCGTCACGCTGACCTTCACCTTCTGCATGATCGGGTTGATCGTCGCCAACCCCGTCTTCCTCGGCACATCAGCGGCCCAGGACGGCTACGGCATGGGGCTGAACCCGCTGGAGACAGGGTTCGCTCTGTTGCCGTACTACCTCAGCCTCGCCCTCGGCGCGCTCGTGGCTCCCGGCGTCGCCGCCGCCATCTCGGACCGGCTCACCCTGGTGTCCGGCTCGCTGCTGATGGCGGCCGGTTACGGCGCTGCGGTGGCCTGGCACTCCACGCTCTGGCCGTTCCTCGCCGGGACCGTCCTGGCGGGCCTCGGCACCGGCTTCCTGCAGCACTCCACCAGGACCCTCGCCGTCGAATCCGTGCCCCACGACCGGACCTCGGTCGGCTCCGGAATCAACGAACTGCTGATCAACGTCGGCGGATCCCTGGGTGCGGCGGCCGTCCTCGCCGTCTTCGCCGCGCGCACTCAGGCGGGCCACGTGCTGCCCGAGGTGGGGGCCTACACCACTTCGTGGGCCGTGTGCGCCGTCGTGTCGGTGGCCGGGGCGCTGATCGCGCTCATGTACCGCACCAAGAGCGCCGACCGAACCAGCCTCTGACGCTCGCCGCCTACCCGCCACCGTCTCCTCCGCACGACAAGGAGCAGCCCGGCCATGAGCCGATCCACCCCGCCGACCGCCCCGGCCACGCACGCCTGGCGTGAACGCAGCCGGCGGCGCCTCACCGCCGCCCAGGAGCAGGTTCTCGCGCTGAGTCACAGCCTGCACGCGGAACCCGAGCTGGCGTACGAGGAGCACCGGTCGGCGAAGAAGATCGCCGATCTCATGGAGAGTGCCGGCTTCGACGTGGAGCGCGGTGTGTGCGGCCTTCCGACCGCGTTCACCGCGGCGACCGGTTCCGGGGACCTCGTCATCGGCATCTGCGCCGAGTACGACGCCCTTCCCGGTATCGGCCACGCCTGCGGGCACAACGTCAACGGCGCCGCCTCGGTCGCTGCGGCGCTGGCGCTCGCCGAGGTCGCCGACGACCTCGGCATCGGTGTCAGACTCCTCGGCACGCCCGCCGAGGAGTCCGGCGGCGGCAAGGCCGACATGCTCCGCGGCGGTGCCTTCGACGAGATCGCCGCCGCCATGATGGTGCATGCCGCGCCCAGCGATGCGATCGGCATGACCAGCCTGGCCATCAGCAGCTGGAAGATCACGTACACCGGGCGCACCGCCCACGCCGCGGCCATGCCGCATCATGGCGTCAACGCGGCCGACGCGATGATGGTCGCCCAGGTGGCCATCAGTGCCTACCGGCAGCAGATGCTGCCCGGTGGCATCGTGTCCGGAGTCGTCACCTCCGGAGGCGAGGCAGCCAACGTCATTCCCGGCCGGGTCACCGCGGAGTACGACTGCCGGGCCGAAAGCATGGAGGAACTGCAAGACCTCCAGACACGGGTGCGAGCCTGCTTCGAGGCCGGCGCGCTGGCCACCGGGGCCGAACTCGTCCTGGAGACCCTCGGCAACGACTACGCCGACCTGCGGCAGGACCTCGAGATGAGCGACCTCTACCGCGATGCGGCCGAAGCGCTCGGCCGACAGGTGCCCGCACGGGATCCGGCTCTGCGCGGCGGCTCGACCGACATGGGCAACGTCTCTCGGATACTGCCCTCCATTCACCCCATGATCGGCTACGACTGCGGCGAAGCCGTCATGCACAACCCTGAGTTCACCCGCTACGGCATCACCGCGGCAGCCGACCGCGCGGTCCTGGACGGCGGCCTGGCCATGGCCTGGACGGCGATCGGGCTCGCCGCGGACGACAAACACCGTGCCCGTCTGCTGGAACGCCTCTCGGCCCGGCACGGCATCTCCGACTCCGGTCCGACGCCGGCAGACGGCACTCCCGTCCCGCATCCCCCACAGACCCACGAGCCGCTCTCCACATTCGAGAACGCCCACCCCCGAAAGGACGACAGGTGACGGCACACCCACTCCCTGTTGCGTCACCCTGGTTCGAAGACCAGCAGGTCGACGACGGACTGTCCGTGCTCACGGAGCCGCACGTGCACTCGTTCCTGCGTGCGAACATCTGGCATCTGCGCGGCGCGAACCGTGATCTCGTGATCGACGCCGGCCTGGGGGTGGCGTCCCTCAAACTGGGTGTACCGCACCTCTTCGAACGCGACCCGATTCTTGTGGTCACCCACGCGCACCTGGACCACATGGGCGGGGCCCACGAATTCGACACCTGCTACATGCACACGGCCGAAGCAGCTTGGACACCGGCTGCCGGCACTCTGCGGGGCGAAGCACTGACGAGCGTGCTCGGCCTGCGCTCAGGCGCGTACGCCCGTCCGCTGCCCAACCTGCTGGTGGATGCCGCTCCCACTCCCGGCTTCGATCCCGACGCCTACGAACTGCGGGCCCCCGCAGCGCTTCTGCCGATCGACGACGGACACGTCATCGACCTCGGCGGCCGCACGCTGACCGCCCTCCACCTGCCAGGTCACAGCCCGGGCAGCATCGCCCTCTACGAGCCGGACACGGGCGCCCTGTTCTCCGGAGACACCGTCTACGACCTCCGGGACGGTGAGCAGCTCCTCGACGGGATCACCGGTGCGAACGTGGACGACTATGTCCACTCCCTCACCCGCCTGGCCGACCTGCCCGTCTCTGTCGTCTATCCCGGACACGGCCACCCCTTCGGCCGGAAACGCCTTCTGCAACTGATCCACGCCTACGTCAACGCACGCACCCGGAACGGTCGGCCCTGACCTCTTTGCCCACGGCTGCCGCCCGGGCGAGATGCGGGCTCATGACAGTGGGCGCCCGGCCCCCTACCATGGCGTCGGCCCCGGCCCGGCTCTCCACCGGCTTTCGGGCGACGAGGACCAGACAGCTGGCCGTACGCCCACCGCACTAGTACCGCGGTACTGGCCCCCGCCCGGATTCGGTCCCGTGGTGCCGGGGGAAGGCCGGGATCCGCTCATAGCTTGGGCGCAGGGCCGGGCCGAGAGCCGGGCCCATCTCTCGTACACAACCCTCTTCTCCTGGTGGGAGTACTTCCGTGGCCACCTTCCTGTACCGCCTGGGCCGGCTGGCCTTCCGGCGACGACGACTCTTCCTGATGGCGTGGATCATCGTCCTGGCCGCCGTTGGCATAGGCGCCGGCAGTGTCTCCGGCACCACGACCGACGACTTCACCCTGCCCGGCACCCAGTCCCAGAAGGCAATCGACCTGCTGGGGAAGGAGTTCCCGCAGGCGTCCGCAGGCGGAGCGACCGCGCGGGTCGTCTTCGAGGCACCCAAGGGCCAGAAACTGACCGACGCGGCCAACAAGAGCGAGGTCGGCACGCTCATCGGCGAGCTGAAGACCGCTCCCCAGGTGGCGAGCGTGTCCGAGCCCTTCTCCAGCGGACTGGTCAGCAAGGACGGCACCATCGCCTACACGCAGGTCACCTACAAGGTGCCCAAGGCCGACCTCACCGACGCCGCCTCCGGCGCCCTGGACAAGGTCGCCGACAAGGGCGAGAAGGCCGGGCTGAGCGTCAGCCTGGGCGGCAACGCCGTACAGGAGAAGAGCAGCAACAAGGCCGCGGAGCTGGTCGGGCTCGTCGTCGCCGCAGTGGTCCTCGTGATCACCTTCGGGTCGATGCTGGCGGCCGGGCTGCCACTGCTCACCGCGATCGCCGGGGTCGTGGGAGCAGTCTGCGGCATCACCATCGCGACCGAGTTCGTCTCCATGTCCTCCGCCTCCACGACGCTGGCGCTGATGCTGGGCCTCGCTGTGGCGATCGACTACGCGCTGTTCATCGTCTCCCGGTACCGCGGTGAGATCCGGGAGGGGCACGATCCGGAGGAGGCCGCGGGGCGGGCGCTGGGGACCGCCGGGTCCGCCGTCGTGTTCGCCGGCCTGACCGTGATCATCGCGCTGGCCGGGCTGAGCGTCATCGGCATCAAGATGCTCACCACGATGGGCCTGGCCGCCGCCTTCGCGGTCGCCGTCGCCGTCGTGATCGCCCTGACGCTGCTGCCCGCCATCCTCGGCTTCGCCGGGATGCGGATCATGAAGGGGAAACTCACCACCAAGCGGCACCGCGCCGAGGAGCGCGGCGAGCGCGAGACGATGGGCACGCGCTGGGGACGCTTCGTCACCCGCAACCCCGCCAAGATGCTCGTTGTCTCCGTCCTCGGCCTCGGCGTCCTCGCCCTTCCGGCCACCGACCTGCAGCTGACCATGCCCGACGACAGCATGAACGCCCCGGGCTCGACCCAGCGAATCGCCTACGACACCCTCAGCAAGGGCTTCGGACCCGGCTTCAACGGCCCGCTGACCGTCGTCGTCGACGCCCGCAGCAGCCACGACCCGAAGGCCGCCGCCGAGGACGCGCGCACCCTCATCGGCAAGCTCGACGATGTCGCCACCGTCAGCCCCGCCAACTTCAACCAAGCCGGCGACGTCGCCCTGATCGCCGCGATTCCCAAGAGCTCCCCCAGCAGCGAGGCCACCAAGGACCTCGTCACCACCATCCGTGACCACAGTGCCGAGTTGAAGAAGGACACCGGCGCCGACCTCATGGTCACCGGCACGACCGCAGTCAACATCGACGTGTCGCAGAAGCTGGGCGACGCCATGATCCCCTACCTGGCCATCGTCGTCGGGCTCGCCCTGCTGCTGCTGCTTCTGGTCTTCCGCTCCATCCTGGTCCCCCTCAAGGCTGCCCTCGGCTTCCTGCTCAGCGTGGTTGCTACCCTCGGTGTGGTGGTGGCGGTCTTCCAGTGGGGCTGGCTCAAGGACATCTTCGGCGTCGACCAGACCGCGCCGATCATCAGCATGCTGCCCATCCTGCTGATCGGCGTCGTCTTCGGCCTCGCCATGGACTACGAGGTCTTCCTCGTCACCCGCATGCGGGAGGAGTACGTCCACGGGGCAGAGCCCACCCCGGCGATCGTCTCCGGGTTCACGCACAACGCCCGGGTCGTCAGCGCCGCCGCCGTCATCATGATCTCCGTGTTCGCCGGGTTCCTCCTCGACGACGTGGCACTGATCAAGTCGATCGGACTGGGCCTGGCCACCGCGGTCCTCCTGGACGCGTTCGTGGTGCGGATGACCATCGTGCCGGCGGTGATGGCGCTGGTCGGCCGGAAGACCTGGGCGCTGCCGAAGTGGCTCGACCGGGTCATGCCTTCGGTGGACGTCGAGGGCGAGAAGCTCCGGCACGTCCTGGAGGCGCGGGAAGTGTCGAAGGAGCCGGCGCCCGCCACTGCGACACGGCAGGGCTGACCATCACCGGCCGCCGCGACAACCGCACGATCCACACCGCGGCGGCCCCCCAGCCACCGTCCGCCTCCCCCCGAGCCCCGTCCGCCGGTCCACTCCCCCGGGACCGGCGGACGGCCCCGCCTGCACCATGAAGGGCGCACACCGTGACCGCACCGTCCGCGCCGGCCGCCGGTCCCGACCGGCAGTCCCGGATCCTCGTGCCGCTGATCAGCGACCCCGAGCAACAGGTGATCGTCTCGATCATCGCCCGGCTGGCCCGCTGGCGGCTGGCCGACCAGGCCCACCCCTGGGTGCGCCGGTGGGGTGTTCCCGTCCTGTGCGCCACACTGGGCATCCCCTCCCTGTTCAACCCGGCCAACACCGCCCAATGGCCGATCCAGATGGCGCTGACCTTCGCCTTCACCGTGCCGATGCTGTGGCGCGAGCGCCGGCCCATGCTCGTCTTCATCGCCACCACCGCGGTGTCCGTGGCGGCCATCACCCTCAACGCCTTCAACGGTGCCGACGCGGCCCGCGCCGTGGCCCTGTACAACGTCGGCCGTCGCGGCAGCCCCCGCCAACTGGCCGTCGCCTACGGCATCACCTGCGCGCAACTCGTCGCCTGTGCCTCGGCCTACTGGACCGGTGGCCAGCGCCACTACGCCACCCGCCCCGAGGTGATCACCCTTCTGGCCATCGCCGCCATGGGCGCCTTCGCCGGACTCGGCCTGGCCGGACGACTGGTCAACACCGTCATCGCCGCCCTTGACAAGGACCGTAACCAGCAGGCCCACCTGGCCGCCGCCCAGGAACGCGCCCGCGTCTCCCGGGAGATGCACGACATCCTCGGCCACACCCTCGCCGTCATCGTCGGCCTCGCCGACGGCGCCGCCGCCCTGTCCGAGTCCAAACCGCAGCACGGCACCCACACCCTGCGCATCATCGCCGACAGCGGCCGCGACGCCCTCGGCGAGCTGCGCCGGCTGCTCACGGTGATCGGCACCGATGACGTCCCGCACGGGGAGGCACCGCTCGCCCCGCAGCCAGGGCTCGGCGACCTCGACGCTCTGCTGGAACGCTTCCGAGCCGCCGGCCCCAGCGTCGCCCTGCACACGCAGGGCGACCTGACCGGCCTCTCCCACGGCCTCCAGCTCGCCGTCTACCGCATCGTCCAGGAGTCCCTCACCAACACCCTGAAGCACGCGGCCCTCGACACCAGCGTCACCATCACCCTCACCGCAGACGCCGGCGCCATCCG
This sequence comes from Streptomyces sp. NPDC046862, assembly GCF_040704615.1. Taxonomy (NCBI): domain Bacteria; kingdom Bacillati; phylum Actinomycetota; class Actinomycetes; order Kitasatosporales; family Streptomycetaceae; genus Streptomyces; species Streptomyces sp. NPDC046862. The sequence goes on from NZ_JBEYXP010000004.1 coordinate 24,199, forward strand.
TGTCACCGTCGACGACACCGGTCCGCCGCGCACCACTCGGACGAGCGGCGGGGGCAAGGGTCTGGTCGGCATGCGAGAACGCGCCGCCCTCTACCAGGGCCAAATCACCGCCGGCCACAACCAGCACGGAGGCTGGAGCGTCCGCGTCCGCCTAATCCCCACCACCCCCGCCCCGTCCCACGAGCAGCGGGAGAAGCCGGAGAATCCGCTCGCATGACCAGCGTCCTCATCGTCGACGACCAGACCCTGCAACGCCTCGGCTTCCGCATGCTGCTGGAGGCCCAGCCCGACATGTCGGTGGCCGGCGAGGCCACCAACGGCAGCGAAGCGGTCCGTATGGCCGCCGAACTGCGCCCCGACGTCGTCCTCATGGACGTCCGGATGCCCGGCATGGACGGCATCGAGGCCACCCGCCGCATCGCCGAGTCCGGCGGCCGCTCCCGCGTGCTGGTCCTGACCACCTTCGACCTCGACGAGTACGCCTACGAGGCGCTGCGCGCCGGAGCCAGCGGCTTCTTCCTCAAGGACGCCCGCCCCGACGAACTCGTCGTCGGCATCCGCGCCGTCGCCGCCGGCGACTCCGTCATCTCCCCCGGCATCACCCGCAAGCTCATCGACACCTACACTCAGCGCCTCACCGACAAACGGGGGACCGCGCACCAACACCGGCTCGCCCAGCTGACCGAACGCGAACGCGAGGTCCTCACCGCCCTCGCCGCCGGCGCCACCAACGCCGAGATCGCCGACCACCTCTACATCGCCGAATCCACGGTCAAATCCCACGTCAGCCGCATTCTCACCAAGATCGACGCACGCGACCGAGTCCAGGCCGTGATCTTCGCGTACGACGCCGGACTGGTCCGGCCTGCCTGACCAGGCGCACCCTCGCTCCCCAGCAGTCCCCACCGCTCATGTCCCGCAGCCGACCACTTCCCCCCACACAAGGACAGGACACAGCAATGGGACTCTTGGATCCCGCCGGCATGGCCGGAGCACTGCTCTTTGGCGTACTGCTCGTCGTCATCGCTGTCACAGAGCCCGGCGACGACAACGGTGATGGCGATAGCGATGGCACCTCGACGTTCCAGGACCCTCACGCGGCTCTGGGCGACTCTTGCGCTTCCGGCGCAGGCCTACCCGATCAGACCGGCAGGCCGACGGGCTACGACAACACCCCGGACTTCCGCGACGTGAGCCGCGGTGACGCGCACCCCGACAACGGCACCAGCCCCGCCCGGCTCTCGGCAGCCCCAGCCCTTGCCGAGGCAGCGGCCAACCTCGAGGGCATCTCCGCAACAGTGCCCCCGCACGAAGGGGTACGGGGACGAGGAGACAGCCCGGAGGATCAGCACCTCCGGCAACCGGATCTCCCGCACTGGGCGAACCCAAGCGCCAGGCGCCCCGGGCCAGGAAGCACGTCATCGATAACCAGGCAGTCCTCTGAAGGTCCCGGACATGACCGTGGTAGGTGAGAAAGCCACGGGCCCGGAGGCGGTCCACCTGTCGGCCCGACCGCGGTGTGACGCACTCGTCCGGCCGACTTTCCGGCCACTCTCGCCAATCCTGAGGTGAAACCCGTGCACATACTGCTGATCGAGGACGACCAGTCCACCGCCGATGTCGTGCGACGTGGCCTGGCCCGCTACGGCTACGACGTCACGTGGATGCCGACCGGGCAGGCCGCGCTCGCCGCGCCCGAGCCGGACATGGTCCTGCTGGATCTCGGCCTGCCGGACATCGACGGGCTGGACGTCTGCCGCGAGCTACGGGTGCGCAGCGATGTGCCGCTCATCATGATCAGTGGACGCGGCAGCGAGACCGAAAAAGTCGTCGGCCTCGAACTCGGCGCCGACGACTACCTGGTCAAACCGTTCCTGATGCGCGAGCTCATAGCCCGTATGAGGGCGGTCCAGCGCAGACGGCCACGCGTGCCTACCACCGCCGTGGCCGCGGGACTCCACGTTCGCGGGCGGATGACTGTCGACCGACGCGCGCAGCGTGTCTTCGTGGACGGGGCCGAAGTCGCATTGCGTCCCAAGGAATTCGCCCTACTGGTGTTCCTCACCGACCAGCTGGAGGTGTTGGTCCCCCCGGGAAGCAATCATGGCGGCCGTCTGGGACACCAACTGGTTCGGCTCGACCAGGACACTCGATGTGCATGTGGCCGCCTTACGCAGCAAACTCGGCGAGGCCTTGCGCATCGAGTGTGTACGCGGCGTCGGCTTCCGGACCACGGTCCGAACCCGGGCCGGCTGTCCTGACGAGGCGCCGGCGGACGACGGCGGATTCGTCGTTCCTAGGCGCGAGCCGCCAGCAGAGCCGCACGCAGGGCCTTCTTGTCGACCTTACCGATCGTGGTCAACGGAAGGGAGTCGCTGATCGAGTAGGAGACGGGTGTGTAGAGCTCCCCCAGCTCGTCGGTGATCTGGCGGGTCAGCTGCCCGAAGTCCGGTACGTCGGTGGGGTCCTGCGGCACCAGGACGACGTGCACGGTCTCCCTGTCATCGTCGCCGGGCAGGCCGATGGTGGCCGCGTCCTTGATGGTGGGGAGTGATGCGAGGAAGTCGTCCAGAAGGCGAGGGTAGGCGTTAACGGCTGCGCGGCCGGTCACAATGATGTCGCGCACACGGTCGACCAGGTACAGGTATCCGTTCTCGTCCTGGCGAGCGAGATCGCCGGTGCGGAACCAGCCGTCCTCGTCCAGCACCTCCGCTGTACGCTCCGGGTCCTTCCAGTAGCTCTCCATGACGCTCGCACTGCGTACGTACAGCTCGCCTACCTGTCCCGCCTTCACCGGCTTGCCGTCGTCGTCCCGCAGATCCAGCTCGACTCCCGGGCCTGGACGCCCGCAGCCGGTCAGGGACTCAGGCATCGCCAAGTCGTGTTCCTGTGCGGTGAGTTGGGTGACAATGCCGTTCTCGGTCGCCGCGTAGATCTGGTACAGGACGGGACCGAAACGCTCGATCGCCTGTCGGATTCGGGCCGGCGCGGTTGCCGAACCGCCGTAGTTCAGGGCCCTCAACGCCGGGAAACGATGAGCGCGGCAGTCCGGATGGTCGAGCAACTCGTACAGCATGGGCGTCACCAGGAGCACCCAGGTGATGCGCTCGCTGTCCATGACGGACAGGGCGGTGCCGGCACTGAACGTCCTCAGCAGCACGACGGTGTGACCACTCAGAAGGCCCACCAGAAGACCCATGTGACCGCTGATGTAGGTGATCTGCGTGCAGATCAGCATCTTGGGATCAGGCGAAACCCCGTCGGCGAAACGTGGCGCAACACGGAGGACGGCGCTGTAGTAGCCGCCACGGTGGGTGACCAGCTTGGGCACGCCGGTCGTACCGCCGGTGTAGAAGAGCGTCGCCACATGGCGTCCGGCCGCGGCATCGCGCAGGGAGAGACCGGTGCCGTCCGCGGCCGACTCCAGGAAGTCGGCCGCGATCGAGGAGGCACCGATGCTGAGGAGGCGGGGAGCGACGGTTCGGTCGGCGATCCGGCGGGTCCGTTCCTCGAAGACAGGATCGAACAAGAGCACCGTGACATCGGCACGCCGAATCAGTGCTTCGACCTCGCTGTCGCCGGGCCCGATCGGTACGAAGACCAACCGGCAGCCCACGAAGTGAACGGCCAGCTCCAGCAGCAGCGCCTCGGGCGAGTTCTCGACGAAGAGCGCCACACCGTCGCCCTCCCTCAGACCTGTGTTCCTCAGTGCCTCGGCAAACCGCAGGACCGTGTCGGCGGCCTCGGTACCGCTGATCCGCCGCTCCCCGGCGGCGATCGCATCACGGCTGCCTGCCTCCTGCAGGCGTTCCAGCACTTTGACGGTGTAGTTCTCGTCGGCACTTGTGTTGTCCATGGTCCTTCTTCGTTCGTGGGGGGCTGAAGCTGATGCTGCGCGTCAGGTGCGCACGCGATTGGCCGGCTGTCGCACCGGATCACCAGGTGACAGGGAGTTCGTGGACGCCGTAGACGGCGGCGTCGTGTTTGAAGGGGATGCGGTGCAGATCCGTGGCGAGTCGCAGAGTGGGGATTCGTTTGGCGAGGGCGCTGTAGGCAACCTGGAGTTCCATGCGTGCCAGGGGCTGACCGAGGCACTGGTGCACTCCAAAGCCGAAGGCCACATGGCGGCGGGCGTCGCGTCGGATGTCCAGCCGGTCGGGCTCGGTGAAGATGTCCGGATCACGGTTGCCGATGTTGTTGGCCATGATCAGGCCCTCACCTGCCCGGATGGTCAGGCCGTCGAACTCGATGTCCTCGGCGGCCACGCGGCGCCGTCCGTCCTGGATGATGCTCAGGTAGCGCAGCATCTCCTCCACCGCCGAGGCCACAAGCTTCGGGTCGTCGGTGTCGCGCAGCAGGGCGAGTTGGCCGGGGTGTTCCAGCAAGGCCAACGTGCCCAGGGCGATCATGTTGGCGGTCGTCTCGTGGCCGGCGATCAGCAGCAGCACACCGGTCATGGCCGCTTCCTTGCGGGACATCTCGCCGGTCTTGATCCGCTCGGTCAGCCCGGACAGCAGGTCGTCGCCCCGGGTGTCGAGCTTCTCCCCGACCAGGCGGTCCAGGTAATCGAGCAGCCGCCCGGTGGCCTCCTTCCGCTCATCGCCCGAGGTTTCGCGCATGATGAGGCTTTTGCTGTTCCGCTGGAAGAAATCGTGGTCGGTGTACGGCACCCCGAGCAGGCCGCAGATCACCAGCGAGGGCACGGGCAGGGCGAACGCCTCCACCAGGTCGACCGGTTTCGGTCCTGCCAGCATGTCGTCGATCAGCTTGTCGACGATCTCCTGCACGGCGGACCGCATTGCCTCGATCCGCTTGATCGCGAACGGCGCGGTCACCATGCGCCGTAACCGCGCGTGCTCGGGATCGTCCATCATCACGAACCCTGCCGCACTCGCCACGTTCGAGGTGATCGGAAAGGCGCTCGGGAAGCCGGGGCGGCGGGGATCGGCGCTGACCCGCGGATCGGCCAGCAACGCCCGCTGGTCGGCATGGCGGGTCACGATCCATGGAGTGCTGCCGTCCCACAGCCGGACCCGCGTCGGCGAACCCTCCTCCTGCAGGCCGTACAGACCCGGAGGCGGATCGAAGGGGCAGCCTTCCGCCCGCGGCATCGGAAACTCCGGAACTGCGGCTGCATCAATGGTGCTGGTCACTGTTTCCTCCTGGGCGGTCGGCCACCACGGAGGCCCGTGGCAACGGGATGTTCCGGCTGAGGGATGTTCGGCGCCGGCGTCGGAGGCCAGGAAGACGATCGCGGGACGTGCTGCTCCGGCGGCCGAGCATGTGTTCTTTCGGTGTCACCAGGCGACCGGAAACTCCCGGAGCCCGTAGATGGCGGTGTCGTGACGGAAGGTCAGCTCCTCCTGGGGCACCGCAGGCCGGAGGCCCGGCAGCCTGCGGAACAGGGTGGGCAGCGCGATTTGCAGTTCCACGCGCGCCAGGGACTGTCCCAGGCACTGGTGGACGCCGTAGCCGAAGGTGACGTGGCCGCGGGTGTTGCGGTCGAGGTCCAGGGTGTCGGGCCGGTCGAGGAAGGCGGTGTCACGGTTACCGGAAGGCAGGTCGAGGAACACGCCCTCTCCGGCGCGGATGAGCTGCCCGCCGACGGTCACGTCCTCGGTGGCCTGACGTACGACATTGTCGTTGACGACCGACAGATAGCGCAGCAGTTCCTCCACCGCCCGCGCGAGCACGGCCGGGTCGTCGGTGTCCCTGATCCGGGCCAGCTGGTCGGGGTTCTGCATCAGTGCCAGGCTGCCCAAGGCGATCGTGTTGGCGGTGGTCTCGTGGCCGGCGATCAGGAGGATGAGGCCGTTCATCGCCACCGCCTCACGGGTCAGCTCGCCCGTGGTGACCCGTTCGTTTATCAGGCGGCTGAGGAGGTCGTCCCCCGGCTCGTGCTCCTTGCGCGCCACCAAATCGAGCAGGTAGCCGAAGAGCGTGGCATGGGCCGCCCGCCTCTCCTCGTCCGAGGCGGTCCTCTCGTGCATCAGGAGGCTGTTGGTCTGGAAGAACTTGTGGTCGTCGTAGGGCACCCCGAGCAGCAGGGACATCACCAGCGACGGGATCGGCAGCGCGTAGTCGTGGACGAGGTCGGCCGGCTGCCCTTTGGTGATCATCTGCTCCAGAAAGTCGTCCGTGATCTTCTGGATGTCCGGGCGCATCCGCTCCACGCGTTTGATCGTGAAGTCCCCGGTGAGCATCATGCGCATCCGCGCGTGCTCGGGGTCGTCCATACGAGGGAAGGTCGGGGGCTCGTTCCCACCGAGCCTCATGCCGGGGAACCCGGGGCGCAGGTAGTCCGCACTGAAGCGATCGTCACCCAGGATCGCGCGGATGTCTTCGTGCCGGGACACCACCCACACCGGCCCGCCGTGCCACGTCGCCCGCTGCAAACCCTCCGCCCGGCGCCAGTCGGCGTACACGGGTGACGGGTCGAGGGGGCAGCGTGCTTCACGTGGGGCGGGGCAGTCGGGAAGGTCGGTGTGATCGCGGGTGAGGGGCGGGTTGGTCATGGATGCTCCTTAGGGGATCAAGGGAGACGCTGGGGGCGCCGTGAGCGTGCTCTGGAGAGCGGGTCCGGTCGCCCCCGCGTGTCCGGGAGTTCGAACCGCTATTCCGCGAGGTGGATGGCGGCGGCGGGGCAGACCATGGCCGACTCACGCACGGCCTCGTGAAGATCCGTCTGCGGTGTCTCGTCCAGGAGCACGACCATGCCGTCCTCGTCGCGCTGGTCGAAGACCTCGGGCGCGATCAGCACGCACTGCCCGGAGGCCACGCACTTGGGGACGTCGACTTCTACTTTCACGGAACTCTCCTTGCTCGGGTTGTTTCTGCGATGGGGCACGGGTGCCGACGCGGAGGCCGGCCGGGGGATGTCACCAGGTGACGGGCAGTTCGTGGAGGCCGTAGGTGACCATGTCGTGCCGGAACCTCAGCTCCTGAAGCGGCTTCGCCAGGCGGAGTGTTGGCAGCCTGCGCAGCAGCGTGGGCAGCGCGATCTGTAGTTCGACGCGGGCGAGATTCTGGCCCAGGCACTGGTGGACCCCGTGGCCGAAGGCCACGTGACCGCGGGCGTTGCGGTCCACGTCCAGAGTGTCGGGCCGGTCGATGAACGCCGTGTCACGGTTGCCGGAGGACAGGTTCAGCGACAGCCCCTCCCCCGCCCGGACGAGCTGCCCGCCGACGGTGACGTCCTCGACCGCGATGCGCCAGATGTGGTCCTGAGGGATCGTCAGGTAGCGCAGCAGCTCCTCGACCGCCGAGGCGATCACGGCGGGGTCGTCGCTGTCCCTGACCCGGGCCAGCTGATCGGGGTGCTCCAGCAGGGCCAGCGCGCTCAGGGCGATCATGTTGGATGTGGTCTCGTGCCCGGCGAACAGGATGATCATCCCGTTCATCGCCACCTCCTCACGCGAGAGCTCACCGGTGGTGATCCTCTCGGCGATCAGGCGGCTGATGAGGTCGTCACCGGGTTCACGCTCCTTACGCGCCACCAGTTGCATCAGATAGCCGAGGAGCGCGCCCTTGGCCGCCTGCTTCTCCTCCTCTCGGGCGTTGATGTCGTTCAGGGTGCCGCTGTGCTTCTGGAAGAACTCGTGGTCGTCGTAGGGCACGCCGAGCAGCAGCGAGATCACCAGCGAGGGGATGGGCAGTGCGTAGTCACGAACGAGGTCGGCCGACCGGCCCTTGGCGGTCATCTGGTCGATGAAGCCGTCCGCCATCTTCTGGATGTCCGGGCGCATCCGCTCCACACGCCTGACGGTGAAGTCCCCGGTGAGCATCCTGCGCAACCGCGCGTGCTCCGGGTCGTCCATACGCGGGAATCCCTGGGGGCCCGACCCGGCGGTTGGTCCGCCGGGAAAACCGGGACGTGTGTCGTCCGCGCTCATGCGCGAGTCGTTCAGAACGGCCCGTATGTCCTCGTGCCGGCTGACCACCCACAAGGGGGCTCCGTGCGACGTCGCCCGCTGCAGGCCCTCCGCCGCGCGCCAGTCGGCGTACTCCTTGGGCGGGTCGAGGGGGCAGCGTCCTTCACGCGTGCCGGGGAAGCGGGGAAGGTCGGTGTGGTCATCGGTGGGGGAAGAAGTAGTCATCGACGTTCCTGTGGGGGTGTGGGGGATGTGTTCGCACCGCCTTGGGAGAAGCGGTGTCCGTGCAGGTCGGGGTCAGGGGACGGCCAGGTCACCGACGGCCGGCTCCCAGGCGGTGCCGGCGGCGATGAGGGCACGCCAGGTGCGCAACAGCTTCGGCGGCATGCCGACGGCCAGTGCACCGACCAGCCGGTCGCCGGTGCGGTAGGCGACGAGAAGGCGGCGCCGTGCCGGGTCCCGCCCCACTACGAGCGCCTCGTCGTGCCCACGCAGGTGTCCGTATGCCTGGATCTTCATCCCGTACTGGTCGGACCAGAAGTACGGCACCGGTGCGAACGGCCGTCGCGCTTCCGGGTTGAGCAGGTTGCGGGCGACGGCCATGCCCTGCTCGGCGGCGTTGGTGCGGTGTTCGATGCGCATCGCCGTGCCGAAGAGCGGGTTGTACCAGCGCGCCACGTCACCGACCCCGTACACATCGCGTGCGGCGGCGCTGAATTCGTCGCAGACGAGACCGTTCTGCACGGTCAGCCCACTGCCGGTCAGCCACTCGGAGTTGGGCAGGGAGCCGATGGCGACCAGCACATCGTCCGCCGGCAGGACGGTTCCGTCGGCCAGGCCGACACCGGTGACTCTGCTGCCGTCGCCGTCGACGCCCGCGACGTTGGCCGAGGTGCGCAGCCGGACCCCCTCGTCGCGATGGATCCGGGCCAGGAACCGGCCGACGTGCTCCCCGACCGCCGGCGCCAGCGGGAGCGGGGCCGACTCCAGCACCGTCACCTCCATCCCGAGCCCTCGGGCGACCGCGGCCGCCTCGGCACCGATGAACCCACAGCCGACGATCACCAGTCGCCGCCCCGCAACCAGCCGTTCCTTCAGCGCCAGCGCGTCCTCGAGCGTGCGCAGCGTATGCACCCCGGCCAGGCCCTCGGTGCCCGGCAGGCGGCGGGGACGGACCCCGGTCGAGACGACCAGCCCGTCGTACGGCACCTCGGTGCCGTCTGCCAGGTTCACGGTCCTGGCGCCTGTGTCGAGTCCCGTCGCGGCCACGCCCAGACGCATGTCGAGCGCCAGGGCATCGATGTCCTCTTTGCGACGCAGCGGAAGCCTCTCCGGCTCCCACTCCGCGGTGAGGATCTGCTTCGACAGTGGCGGTCGGTCGTAGGGCGGGTGCCGCTCACTGCCGATGAGTGTGATGGTCGCTTGGTACCCCATCCGGCGCAGCGCCTCCGCGGTGGCCAGTCCGCCCGCCGAGGCACCGATGATCACGATCCTGTTCACGATGTGACCAGATCGAGGGCGACAGCCGTGCAGACCGTGGCCGACTCAGGGACGCCGTCCCGTAGACGCTCGCGCTGCCCGCAGGCCACACGTGTGGGAGCGTCGACTTCCACTTTCACCCAACTCTCCTTGCTGGAATCGCATCGAATGGCTCCGGAACCCCGCCCCGACGGGTGGCCCACCGAGTTCGCGTCTCTGTCACGAGGTTGATACGTCTCGGCTCCCACACGGCCGGGCCCCTCTCCGCACCACGTGCTGAGGGTCAGGCGAGGCCGAGGTGCTCGAGCCGCCCGGAGCGCAACGCGGCGGTGACCCCGCCGTCGACCGGCAGGTCGGTACCGGAGATGAAACCGGCGCCGGGACTGAGCAGGAAGTCGGTGGCCACGGCGATGTCGGCGGGGGTCGCGATGATGCCGGAGCTGACCGTGTTGACTCTGGCTCCCCGGGCTCCCCGGGGCGTACTGGCGGCCTGTACCCGCAGCAGGTTGGCCTGCTTGGCGAAGCCGTGGGCGTGGGTGGAGGCTGGGAAATTCTCGGGGGCGGTGATCGGCAGAGACAGCAGTTCGCCAGCCGGCGCGGTGGAAAGTTGCGGAGCCTCCGAGCCCTGGATGGGCGGGTAGCCGTGGGCAGCCAAGCTGGCGATCACCACCGCGGCCCCTCCTGGAGCGACGAGGGCCCCGAACTCTTCGAGCAGCCGACGGACCGGGCCGAGAGAGTCTGCCCGCCCGGCGAGGGCGTGCACCGATTCACGCGAGGCGACGTCGACCACCGCGGAGGTCACCTCATAGCCCTCATCACACAGCTGCCTGGTCACCGCATCCAGGGTCTCTTCATTGAAGTCCCCAAGGAGCAGATGGGTGCCGGGACCGATACGGCGGGCGATGGCCTGCCCCATCCCGCCCACGCCGATGACCACTGCGACGTCCTGCGACATGCCTGTTCCTTTCGCCGGGCACGCAGTGGAACGCGCACCCGATGCCGTCAGAGACCGGCCGCCCGTCAGACGTGCCGTCCCAGGACCGAAGCGGTGGTCCAGAGCAAACGGAGTGGGGGCGGGGGTGCCGCTGCCTCTCCGGCACGGGGGTTGAGGAGAGACAGCGGGGACTGACACGGGTTCGATTAATTGAACGCGTTTAATTAAACTAGCAGGGAGAAGCTGTCGATTCAAGCAAGATCGGCTCCACCACGAGGCGGAGAAGCGTGATGACCCGCCGCGCCGGGACAATCGCAGGTCATAGCCCGGCCGGCGTTGCGTAGGCTTCCCCCCGTTCACCCTCGCCGACCGGGCGGGGACCTGTGGCGGCCGTCGGGACCGGGCGCCACAGGCGGTGCGACGTCCCGCTGGGGGTGATGGCCGTGAGGCCCAGGATGAGCCGGGAGGAACAGGTCAGCGCGACGCGGGACGCACTCCTGACCGCGGCAGAGCGGCTGTTCGCCGAGCGCGGTGTGCACGCCGTCGCCAACAGCCAGATCAGCGAAGCCGCCGGGCAGCGCAACAACGCCGCGGTCGCGTACCACTTCGGCACGAAGGGCGACGTGATCCGCGCGATCGCCCGCATACACGCCGAGCAGATGGAGCGTAATCGGTCACGCATGATCGCCGCACTCGACGACTCGGCCGGGCTGCGGGACTGGGTCGCCTGCATGGTGCTGCCGGTCACCGATCACCTGGAATCCCTGAGCAGCCCCACCTGGTACGCACGGTTCATGGCCCAGGTCACGGCGGACCCAGCGCTCCACGCGATCTTGTTCGAGGAGTCCCTCGTCCGCTCCCCTTCACTGGACGAGCTGGCCGAGGGACTGAACCGCTGCACGCCCGGCATGCCGACGAGGGTGCAACTCGAACGCGCTCTGATGGCCCGTCACCTCATCGTGCAGATGAGCGTCGAACTGGAGCGGGCACTCGCCGACGGCACTCCCGCGTACCGGACCGACTGGAGCGACGCGGCCGCTGGCCTCATCGACGCGATCGTCGCGCTGTGGCAGGCACCGTTCGCGCGGGAGGCGTGACCCTCGGCGGACCGAACACGGTCTGCGGGATCGAGGACGGCCACCGGTTCGACGGGGTGTCGGCGACCGCACGGGAACAACGAACGACGGCCGGAAGCAGAGCGCCACGTCCGGGTCCGCTCCGCCGGTGAGCGGACCCCTTACGGCCGAGATCCATGCCGGCCCGCTCGGACCGACGCCATCGAGGGCAGGCCCGAACCATCCAGAGCGGACTGCCGGGTCATACCGGCTCAGCGGGAAGGCCTCCCGCATAGCCTGCCTGCTTTTCCGCGCCGGGCGCTTTCTCCTCTTCCGCATACCGCGCCCGAATCTCCGAGAGCACCCCGAACGCCGCGGCGGTCAGGGGTACGGCAAGGAGCATGCCGAGGATTCCGGCGACCGAGGCGCCGGCCGTGAGCGTGACCAGCACCACGGCCGGGTGCATGTGCACCGTGCGGCTCTGGATCATCGGCTGGAGCACGTTCCCCTCGATGAGTTGCACGACGAGTACGATGCCGAGGACCCACAGCGCGGTGCCGAGGCCTCCGTCCGCGAACGCGACGAGAACCGCGACCGCTCCCGACAGGAGAGCACCGAGGTAGGGGATGTACGCACCGATGAACACCAGCGCCGCGAGTCCGATGGCGTTGGGCACCTGAAGGATCACCAGGCCGACGGCCGTGCACGCGGCGTCGATGAAGGCCACGATCGTGGTGCCCCGCATGAAGCCCTCGATCGCCTGAAAGGCGCGACGGGCCATCGCCTCCAACGTCTGTCCCGAGCCGCGGGGAGCGAGCGCGTGCAACGAGGCGACGGCCTTGTCGGAGTCCCGCAGGAAGAAGAACAGCAGGAGGATCGCGAGGACCCCCGCCGTGATCATCTCGGTGACCAGGCTTACGCCGCTCATGACGCCGGACAGTGCGGTGCCGCCGAAGTCACCCAGCAGGTCCTTCGCGTACGTCACCAGGTCGTCCAGGGAGGTCCCGGCCACCTCGAATCTCTCACCGAGCGACTGCGCCGCGTCCTGCAACGACGAGAGGATCTGGTCCCCGGTGTCGATCAGGGCGGTGACCACGATGTACACGGCCCCGCCCATGACCAGGAACACCGCGGCGCAGGTCAGCCCGGCGGCGAGGGACTTGTTCAGCCGCATCGCCACCAGCCGCCGGTAGAGCGGCCCGAGCAGGGCTGCGCCGAGCAGCGCCAGCAGAATCGGCGTGACGACGGCCTGGAACGTGATGCAGATCCACACGATCAGGGAGACGACCCCGCTCAGCAGGAGCACCAGCGCGCTCCACGCGGCCATGCGGCGAGCCGGCTCGGGCAGAAGAGTGTGCGCGTAGCCCGCTCGGCCCGAGCCGGTGCTGCGAGGATCTCCCGTACGACTGCTCATCTGTTCCCGCTCCGCTCACACACGGCCGCTCAGCGGCCGTTACTCAACTGTGGATTCGTGACGTTGAGCCGGACCGGCGAGACGAGGCGCGGGCTGCGGAAGCCTGGTCAAGTGCCGGGTGGACTCCGAAGAATCGAACTGAGGCCGCCGTCATGTCATGGATCGCCGGCAGGCCGGATTCCGGTGCGACGACGCAGTGCCTTGAATGTCGTCCTTGCAGGAACAAGCCCGCGCCGACGATCGGCGTGGCTCAGCGTAGAGCTCCGTCGCAATCTTGCCAACTGGGAAATCTTGCAGACTTGGCAAAGAGCCTTGATAGTAGCCACCATGACGGTCGAGGTGAGCCTGCGGGAACGAAAGAAGCTGGCCACACGTGCGGCCTTGAGCCACGCGGCGTGGACATTGATGGTCGAGCAGGGGCTGGACGCAGCAACCCCGGAGGCCATCGCCGAGGCGGCAAACGTCTCGCCGCGGACCTTCCGCAACTACTTCGCCAGCCGTGAAGAAGCCATCCTCGCCGGACTGGTGCGGCAGGGCACCTCCCTCGTCGACACCATGCGGGCCAGGCCCTCGGACGAGCCGCTGTGGGACTCCCTGACCCAAGTACTCCCGTCCTTCGTCTCCGCGTTCATCGGCGAGCGCGACGACATCGCGGTACTGATGCGCGCCGTTGGCGACAACCCGGGGATGCGGGCCCAGCACCTCGTCACGTACGAGCGGGTCAACCAGCAGATCGCAGAGATCATCGCCGAGCGCACCGGCATGGACGCCGAAGGCGACATGACCCCCCGCCTGCTGGCCTCCGTCCTGGCGGCCGTGCTCCGAACATCCATCGAGATCTGGGCCAGCGACCAGACCGACCGCGCGCTGCCCGACCTGGTCCGTGACGGCCTGGCACAGGTTCGCGACGGCCTCCCGATCCCTGCGCCCCGCCCACCGCTCGACAGTTCCCGCCCTTGAGCTGAGCAGTCGACGTCTCGTACAGCCCTCCTTCCACGCGCCTCATGCAGCAGTTGAAGGCCCGCCTACGGTGCGGGCCTTCAAGCCACGGTTCGGAGGATGACCCGTTACCGCCCGAGCCACCTCATCGGCGGCACGGGGGAGGTCACTCGGAGCCGCCGCCGTCCTTGACGGTCACGACGCCGTCCGTGACGCCTTGGTAGAAGGTGCCACTGGGGCTCAGGCTGCCAGCCTGGTACATGTCGTTGTAACCGCCGCCGGCGCCGACACGCTTCTTCCACACCACTTCGCCGGTGCGGAAGTCGAGTGCCTCCACGTACCAGACGTAGGTTCCGTCCGCGGCCGCTTCGGCGTCCTGGCCATAGCCGTAGATCAGGCCGGTCTGGGTGGAGAGGACCGGGACGCTCTTGATCCTCTCAGGGGTGTTCCACTTGGTCTCGCACTTGCCGTCGGACGTGACGTCGATGCGCTGGACTCCCGGTGACATCCCGTTCATGTCGTTGTCAGGACCGTCGTCGGCGGGATAGTTGATCGGCGGCTCGTTGTAGGCGTTCTGAGCAACGAGGCTGGCCGTACCGTCGCCGACGTAACCGACCATGGAGATTTCGGTGGCGCTGGCGCCGGAGGAGAACAGAGGGGCGGTGCAGACGAGTTGGGGCTTGTCGCCGCTGGCCTGCTGGCGGTATACACGCACGTTGACCTGGTCGTTGGCACTGTCCGTGATCGCGACGTACTGGTCTCCGAGCAGGGTGGGCGTGGTGCCGGAGCCCCTGGCGAAGCCTCCGGGCTTCGAGGCGTCCCCTGCGTCATAGGTCTCGTCCCAGAGGATCTCGGGCGTCTCGTCGTTGCCAGGACCCAGTGCGTACATCTGTCCAGTGGCGTTCGCGTGGTCGTTCTCGCCGGCCGGACCGGTGACGACGTAGGCCGTGGTGCCGCTCACCGCTAGGCCGTTCTCCACCACCTGGTCGTCGAGGTGGAGTGCGCGGGCCTTGTCACTTTCGTCGACATAGCCGATGGTGGCGGAGGTCGCGCTGTCGCTGATGACGTCGCCGACGCGTCCCGTGGAGAACCAGATGTTCCCTTCCGAGTCGAAGGCACTGGTGAGCAACTGTTCTCCCTCGCCCAGGACTCCCTTGGCAGCGAGGTCGATGTCTCGCTTCACCGTGAACTTGGTCGTGCCGGAGTCGTCGTCCTCGCGCTGCAGGACGTCGATATGCCCCTCCCTGGAGCTGACGAGGATCTCCCCGTCGGTCTTCTGGTACATGTACGCGGCATTAAGGGTCTGCCCCTCGGGAGCCACCCAACTGGCGGTCGATGCCAGCGTCTTGGGATCCAGGGCGGTGATCGCGTACCGACCGGACTCGGAGTCCGCGGACACCCCGGTCAGCCGACCGTCAGGAAGCCACAGCAGCGGCGTAGGACCCATGGCCGCGCTCGTCACCTCCAGGTCCGATCCGAGCGGTCCGGGCCGGTCCAAGGCTTTGGTGTTGCCGCTGTCGCCGTGCAGATTCGAAACCTGCGGATCGAACACCGGCGGGGAAGCCAGCGGCTGGGCCTCGGCCGCGCTACCGACGAAGTCCGGTCCGGCAGACGGATCCTGGGTGCTCTCGATCGGAGACGGCGAGGCGGCGGGCGCCGCGACAGCCACTCCGGTGATTCCCATCAACGTCACAATGGCCGCGGGAACCAAGAGGGAAGCTCGACGCGAGGCCTTATGGGTGATTCCCGCCGTAGTCATTACAGACATGACACGATCTTTCTCTGCAGAAGATGATTCGTTGTCGAAGCTGGCAGCAAGGTCGGCACGTCCGCTGCCGACGGCACGGTGGGCTCGGCGAGGATCCGGCCCTTTACACGCTGGAGTTTCAGCTGGCGGAGTCGCCGTCCCGGAAGGTCACGACGCCGTCTTCGACCGTCTGGTAGAAGGTGCCGTCCGGGCCGAGGCTGCCGATCTGCCAGTTGTCGTTGTAGTGGCCACCCGCGCCGACGCGTTTCTTCCACACGGTCTCGCCGGTGCGGAAGTCGATGGCTTCGGCGTACCAGACGTACGTGCCGTCTGCCGCCAGGTCAGGCTCCTGCCCATAGCCGTAGACGAGCCCGGTCTCGGTGGACAGCACGGGGATGGCCTTCAGCTTGTCGGCGTTGTTCCACTTGATGCTGCACGTGCCGTCGTCGCTGATGTCGATGCGCTGCATTCCGCCCGGCATCGCGCTCATGTCGTTCCAGGAGCCGTCGATGTCGTCGTCGCCCTGATAGAAGGACGGGCCGCCGTAGGTGTTCTGGACCAGGAGACTGGAAGTGCCGCCGTCGACGTAGCCGACCATGGCGTTGTCGACGCCGCTGGGGTTCTCACCGCCCACGGGGACACTGCACACCCGCTGGGACTCGCCCTCCCCGGCGGGCTCCTGCCGGTACACCTCGACGTTGACCTGGTCGTCGGCGTTGTCCGTGATGGCGACGTACCTGTCGCCGAGCAGGGTGGGCGAGGTTCCTGAACCCCGGGAGAAGTGGGGAGGCTTGCTGTCGTCACCGGCGTCGTAGGTCTGCCGCCACAGGACCTCGGGCGACTCGCCGGTGCCGGCGGTCAGGGCGTAGAAGTAGCCCTCGGCGTCCGCGTGGTCGCTCGTTCCGGCGGGGCTGGTGTTCACGTAGACGGTGTTGCCCTGCACGGCCATGCCGTTCTCCACCCTCTGGCCTTCGACGTCGAGCGCATGAGCCTTGCCCTCGCCGTCGAGGTACCCGAGCTTGGTGGAGGTCACCGTGGACTGGTCGAGGTTGCCGACTCCTCCCAGGGTGAACCAGATGTTGCCCGTCTCGTCGAACGCCGTGGCGAGTAGCCCTTGGCCGTCTTCCAGAAGCCCCACGGCGGCCAGGTCGTAGGTCTTCTGCTCGGTAAAGGTGGTCTCGTCGGCGGTGTCCTCGCGCTTCAGGACGGTGATCTGCCCCTCCCGCGAGCTGGCCAGCACGGTCCCGTCGGCCCGCTGAGAGACGTACACGTTGAGCGTCTGCCCCTCCGGAGCCTCCCACCGCGCCTTTTCGGCCATGGTCTTGGGATCAAGGGCCGTCACAGCGGAGCCGGGCTTGCTGGACAGCAGAGGGGATTCGGTCCCGGTCAGGCGGCCGTCGGGGGACCACAGGAACACGGTGGGCTCCATCGACGCACTGGACACCTGGAGGTCCGAGCCGAGTGGTCCGGGTCCGTTGAACGCCTTGGTGTTTCCGCCGTCACCATGCAGCGTCCCCACCTCCGGCTGGATCGTCGGTGCTGGGTCCAGTGGCTGCGCCTCGGCCGGCGTTCCGACGAAATCCGGGCCGACGGACGGGTCCTGGGTGCTCTCGATGGGCGACGGTGTGGAGGCGGAAGGCGCCGCGAAAGCCGTTCCGGCCGTCGCCATCACCGTCGCGATGGCTATTGAGACAACGACAGGGGGAACTCGACGGCAAGTGCTCTGCCTGTCTCCCGCAGTGGTCGTGAACATACTTCACCCTTCATTCGACTAGAGGCTCACTTTCGAATCCAACGACCGAGACGGCGGTCGCCGGGTGGAAGAAGAGGCCGCCGAGAGTCGGTTCATCGCGGCCTTGCAATGTCGATGCAAGCGGCCCAAGTGGCCTACAGGCAAGCCCAGTTGGACATCAGCGCGGAATACACATCCCCCGCATGAACGCCGTCGGCACCGGAGTACCGTCGAATCCGAAATCCTTCACATCTTCATCACGAAAGGCACTCGGAGTGCCATACCGCAGTGGTTGTGGTCAGGCAGGAATTGTCACAGGTGCCTGATTGAAGGGCGGCCACGCCTGGGCACGTGGCGTATGAAAGGATCGGCCGGGTGAGCGCCACCACCGATATTCGCGTTCTTGTCGCCGATGACCAGGACCTGGTGCGTACGGGGTTCCGGCTGATCCTCGAGGCGCAGCCCGGTGTGCATGTGGTGGGGGAAGCCGCCGACGGTGCCGAATGCGTTGGTGCCGCCCGGCGGTTACGCCCGGACGTATGTCTGGTCGACATCCGAATGCCGAGGCTCGACGGAATCGAGGTGACCAGACTGCTGGCCGGCCCGGGGGTGGTCGATCCGCTCAAGGTGGTGTTGGTCACGACCTTCGACCAGGACGACTACGTCGCTTCCGCGCTGCGCAGCGGCGCCTGCGGTTTCCTCCTCAAGGACGCCTCTCCGGCCCTGCTGGTCGAGGCGGTACGGGCCGCCGCCCGTGGCGACGCACTCGTCTCGCCCGCGGTGACAGCGCGGCTGCTGAGAAGGCTGGAAGAACACGAGCGAACCGCCACGCCGCCGGGGCCGGTTCGGGGTGTGCTCAGCGGTCGGGAGCTGGACATCGTACGGCTGGTGGCAGTCGGACGTACCAACCAGGAGATCTGCGCCGAGTTGTTCCTGTCCCTGTCGTCGGTCAAGACGTATCTGGGCAGGATCCAGGGCAAGCTCGACGCCCGCAACCGCGTGGAGATTGCGGCCTGGGCCTGGGAGAACTGTGTCGTCCGCTCGGCAGCTGAGCCGACCTGACGGACCGCGCCTCAGAAGCGCTTCGCAGGCAGGTACTCGTTCGGCGATGGCGTTGCCGTGTCCTGAACGGCGGATACCAGTCGGAAGGTCGCCGTCGTCTGCCAGCCACCACCGGGCGTAGAGCCGACGGTCAGGGTCCCGTCGACGGCTTCGATCCGTTCACGCAGACCGACCAGACCGAGTCCGCCCCGGCCTCCGGCGGGAGGTGAGCAACGACGAGCAGGGGCCGTGTTCAGGGTGGAAACCCGCAGCCGAGTGTGGTCGGCGTCGAGGCGCACCGTCACGTCTGTTCCCGGAGCGTGACGACGTACGTTGGTGAGGGCCTCCTGCACCATGCGATGGACGGAGGTCTCCACCTCCGGGGGCAGTCGTAGCGCCCGGGCGGCAGCCGAGATGTCGAGCCGGACCTGCCCTGTTCTCGGCCCGGCGCCGGTCGAAGCCGCCGTCGCTGAGAAGTCCGAGACCAGTCGCCCCAGTTCGGTCACGAGCTCGCCCGGGCGTGGGCCTCCGCGTTCCTCTTCGCGCAGGACATGGATCAGCCGCCGCATGGACGTCAGTGTCTCCGAACCGGACCGGGCGATGTTGTTCAGGATCGGCTCGACCTTGTCCGGCGAGGTCTGGTACACCGCCAAAGCCGCGTTGGCTTGCACGATCATGCCGGTGACGTGGTGGGCGATGAAGTCGTGCAGATCCCGGGCCAGTTCCAGGCGCTCGCCCTGCCGTACCTCGACGATCGCGCGGGCCCGACGCGCCTGCAGCAGCCGCAGGTAGGCACCGAGGCTGGTGAAGGCCATGACACAGATGAGCAGTGCGAAGCAGGTACCCAGGGTCCGCGGGTCGCCGGAGACACGCAGCGGATGCAGAACCACCGAGATCCCGAGCGCCGCCCCCAGACCGAAGGCTCCACCCGGCCGTGCCACCCGCTGCACCGTGAACGTGATCAGCACGAGCAGGCCGAGGGTTTCCAGCGCCCCCCAGACAACGGGCCCTTGCCGGTACGGGACCGCGGGTGCCCAAACCGTCAGGGCCGTCGACAGCACGGCCGCAACGCCCGCGCGCCAGCCGATCGAAGGATGTCGGTCCATTCGCACAAGAGCGAGCGCGGCAAGCGGCCCGGAGACAAGCGTCGTCAGCCAGACAGTGACCGAGTCGATCGCGATCGGTCTGTACACCAGCCGCGACCAGTCCAGCAGCCAGACAGGGACGAATATGGCGCAGACGCCCGCGATGAGGAGGCGCTGGACCTTCGCGGAGAGGGGCGCATCGGGTTCCACATGGGGCAGCCTACGAAAGACGCACGACGGCTGATGTCGGCCGAACGGCCGACGCCCGGTGCCCATCTGGGACGAACGGCCGACGTGCACCGGTGGCCGGCCCGCCCAGGATGGCGGCAGCATCCCGCCTTCGAGCGGTCGGCAAGCCCCAGCCCGAAGGGCCGGATCAGGCCTTCGGACACCTCACACATTCCGGAGGACGCGCCCCGGCCCCCAGCCTCCCACTCACCCTCAGCCCACCCTCCATGGGAGACACACGGCATGACCAGCGTCCTCATCGCCGACAACCAGGCCCTGCAACGTCTCGTCCTCACCACACTCGTGGAGAGCGAGCCCGACATGACGGTCGCCGGCGAGGCCACCGACGGCGCCGATGCCGTCCACAAGACAGCCCGACTCAAACCTGACGTCGTCCTCATGGACATGCACATCCGCCCCGGGGACGGCGTGGACGCCATCGAGGCCATCCGCCGCATCGTCCACTCCGGCAACGGCTCCCGTGTCCTTGCTCTGACCACCTTCGACCTGGTCGAACACGCCCACGCCGCCTTACGCGCCGGAGTGGACGGCCTGCTCCTCAAGCACGTTCTGCCCGGCCGCCTCATCGCGAGTGTGCGCGCGGCGGCCGCCGGACACTCCGTTCTCACACCTGGCCTCGCTCACGAACTCGCCGACTCGTTCCTCGACGGCCGGATCCGCTTGTCCACGCAAGCCGCCCGGCTCGCGGCACTCAACCACCGCGAACGTGAGATCCTCACCGCCGTCGCCACCGGGCACACCAACATCGAGATCGCCGGCGACCTCAACTTGGCCGAATCCACCGTCAAGTCCCACGTGAGTCGACTCCTCGGCAAGGTAGGCGCCCGCGACCGTGTCCAGGCCGTCATCTTCGCCTACGACAGCGGGCTGGTCCGCCCGGGCCAGAGCGTGCTCGAAGGACAGAACCACCGGGTCCTGGATCCAGTCGGCGACGCAGTGGACCACGGTGGGGTAAGCGGGTCGGTGTCTCCGACCGTCCTAGGGGATTCAGCGGCACAACGGCCGCCTGCTGCTCCTGAGGAAATTGCCGTCAGTCCTGGAGAACCGGCGGTTGCGGTGGGCTTGTCCGCGTCGGCTGGTCGGTGAGCAGCCGGAGGACGACCCGGAAGGTGGCGCCCCGGCCGAGGACCGAGTCCACCTCGACGTGTCCCGCATGGGCGCTCACCAGGGAGTGCACGATGGACAGACCGAGGCCGGCGCCGCCGGTGGCGCGGTTGCGGGAGGCGTCCGCGCGGTAGAAGCGTTCGAAGATGCGGTTGCTCTGGCCGGGAGTGAGGCCCGGTCCCTCATCGGCGACCTCCAGGACGGCGTGCCCGTCGGCGATGCCCACGCCGATGCGGACGGGGGTCCCGGCCGGTGTGTGCGTGACGGCGTTGCCGACAAGGTTGGTGACGACCTGGCGCAGTCGGGCTTCGTCGGCGAGGGACGGGGCGGAGGCGGGTGGGCCGTGGCCGGCCGGGCCGGTGAGGGTGACGGTCCGGGCCGGGTCCAGAGCACGTACGTCGTGCAGGGCGTCCGCCGCGAGCGTGCGCAGGTCGGTGGGGGCGAGGTCGAGGTCCGGCGGGGAAGCCGGAGCGGGACGGACCGCGGGCTTTCCCGTGGCCTTGAGCGCCTGTTCGTCGAGGCGGGCCAGCAGGAGCATGTCCTCGACGAGACGGGTGAGACGTTCGGATTCGCGGGCGATGCGGGCCATCGTGGCGTCGACGTCCTCCCGTTCGGGCAGGGCGCCCATGCGGTACAGGTCGGTCAACCCCTTGATGCCGGCGAGCGGGGTGCGCAACTCGTGGCTGGCGTCGGCCACGAACCGGCTCATCCGGGCCTCGGACTCGGCACGGGCGGCGAACGCGGTCTCCAACTGCACCAGCATGCCGTTCAGTGCCCTGGCCAGTCGGCCCAACTCCGTGTTCGGACCAGCAAGTTCGGGCACCCGCCGGGAGAGGTCGCCGCCCGCGATCTCGGCGGCCGTCCGCTCGACACGGGAGAGCGGACCCAGCCCGGAGCGCACGGCGAACCAGCCCGCCACGGCCAGGACCGCGAGCAGAGCGAGCCCGGTGTTGCGATAGTTCTGCCACATGCGCCCCACCGTGCCGTCCACCTGCTCCATCGAAGTGGCCACGACCACGCTGCCGGGGTCGGCCACCGCGGTCGCCGTGGTTCCGGGCAGGAGGGCACGCGCCGCCCGGGGCACGGCGATCACCCGCCAGCGTGCGTCGCCCGTCGTGCCGTCGACGGTGAACGGGCGACCGCCGTGGGCGGCGACGGCGGCCGCGTCCAGTCGGGACAGGGCCGGCCCCTGCGCGTCCCGTGCCCGCTTCCCCCCGGCGAGCGAGTCGATGCTGCTCTCGACGGTGCCGTCCGCGGCGACATAGGTGATGACGGGATTGCCGAGAACGTCCGTGCTGAAATCGGCGAGCGCCGTCGGCGGCCTCCGCTCGGCGCCGGTTTCCGCCACAGTCGGCGGCAGCACGGCGAACACCTGGGCGGCAGCACGGAGTTGGGAGTCGACCCGGTCCTGCATGTAGCCACGCAGGGCGTTTCCCGTGACAAGTGCGAACGCCGTGAACCCGGCCGCCAGCAGAGCGACGGCCAACACCAGCACCCGGCTGCGCAGGGACGCGCGTGCCCACAGCGTACGGACACGACGGGGCCGGGTCATGACTTCGGCCCGCGCAGCACATATCCGACGCCGTGCACGGTGTGAATGAGCTTGGGGCCGCCGTTGTCGATCTTTCGGCGCAGATAGCTGATGTAGGTGTCGACGATGCCGGTGTCGCCGTTGAAGTCGTAGTCCCATACACGCTGGAGGATCTGCGGCTTCGAGACTGTGCGCCCGGCGTTGGTCATCAGGTAGCGCAGCAGCCTGAACTCCGTGGGCGACAGGCGGATCGGCTCGCCCGCACGGGCCACCTGGACGGCGTCAGGGTCGAGTTCCAGGTCGGCCACACGCAGCAGGGCGGTGGGATCCCCACTGGTGCGGCGCAGCACCGCCCGGATGCGGGCGATCAGCTCCTGGAGATCGAACGGCTTGGTCACATAGTCGTCGCCGCCCAGCACCAGGCCCTCGATCTTGTCCCGAGTGGCGTCACGGGCAGTGAGGAACACGACCGGGACGTGCCCGGTGTGGGGCGTGGCGGCCGGACGGTACTGCTCACGCAACCGCCGGATCACCTCGAAGCCGTCCAGGTCGGGAAGCAGCACGTCCAGCAGTACCAGATCCGGTGTGACCTCGCGCGCGCGGTCCAGGGCCTCCTGGCCCGTCCCTGCTGCCGTGACAGTGAAGCCGGCGTGCCGCAAGGCCGCGCACAGCAGTTCCCTCACGGTGGGCTCGTCCTCGACGATCAGCAGGTTCGCGCCGGTGGCTGCCCCCGCTCCGGGCTCGCTTGAGGCGCTCGTGCCAGGCAGGGCGGAGCGCTCGACAGGTATCAAGGGGGGCCTCCAGGCGACTGGTGACACGCTCCTGGCGCCACCGGAAACGGGGACTCGGCAGAAGACGAGCAGCCCGCGGCGGCCAGGGGTCTGCCGGGCAGCTTACGAAAGTAGGGTGTTCTCACTGCGTAAACCCACGGCCACCAGGGCTCGCGGTCACCGGGCCACCGCGGCCACCACGCGCCTCGGACATCACGCTTCCGGTGAATCCGGCGAGTCCGCCGATGAGCAGCCCAAGGGCGACCGTCCACAGCACACTGCCGCTCAACTCGGCCTGCATGCCCCCCATTTGGCTGCCGAACATGCTGACGCCGAAGTGCCCCGACGCCCCCACCAGCCAGGCACCCGCACCCAGGACGACGGCCGTGACGACGCCGAACCGCTCGGCCATGCCGAGGTGCCCGGCCAGTGGGCCTCGATAGGGAAGCAGCGGCAGTTTGTGGCCGGAGTGCGTGGTCCGGGCCGCACGGTAGGCACAGGCGAGCAGGATCAGGCCGGTCACGGTGAGGGCAGCGAGCCATAGCGGCCAGCCACCCGCCGACAGGGACCTCAGCTGTTCGGTACGGTCGGGTTGCTGGCTGCCGCCCATGCCACCCGAACCACCGCGCATGGCACCCATGAGCCCGGCCAGCGGGTTGCTGCCGCCGTCACTCTGCACCGGGTGGACAGCGGCTGTCCACGAGGACCCGACGCCGAGGGTCAGGAACACCGCCAGGGCGTTCGGGGCAAGCAGCAGAACACCACCCGCCACCGAGCCGGCCCGGTCACCGGCCGCCGCAGCGACGAACCCGATGGCCAGCAACGGTATGGCCGCCAGCGCGAGCACCGTGCGGACGACGACCGAGAGGCTCGGCCCCCAGACGCCGCGCAGCCGATCCAGGGCACCGCCCAGCGGCAGCCGCACCCGGCGGCTGATCAGGCATCCCGCGCCGATCACCACGCCAGCCCACACGAGCGCGCCGAGGCCCGCCGATCCCACGCCCACGTGGTACGCAATCGTCGGCTGGGCTCCCGTACCGCCACCTCCCATAAGGCCGCCAAGGCCACCGCCGCCCAGCAGACCGCCCAGACCACCGCCACCGCCACCGCCACCGCCACCGCCACCCAGCAGACCGCCAAGACCACCGCCGCCACCGAGCTCCCCCAGGCCGCCTCCGCCGCCGAAAAGATCAGCCAACCCACCCAGCCCGCCACCGGGACCTCCGGCGGACTGGTCGCCGCCACTTCCCCGCATCCCGGACATCGCCGACGCGGGCATGGTCGCCGACCCGTGTGCGAGGCCGGCCACGATCATGAGACTGACCAGGGCCGCGACGCCCGCTCCGGCCATCCGCACGGCCAGTTCACCGTTGGTGAAGCGCCGCTGCTGTCCCTGACGCAGCCGCCAGGAGAACGCGATCCACAGGACCACGGCGCCGATCAGCGTGATTCCCAGCGGCATCACATCGGCCGCACCGCTCATCGACGGTTTCATGCCACCACCGCCGCCGAACAGGGAAGCCAGGCCGCCCATCCCTCCGGTGTCCGAGGACGCAGCCGGGTCCGCGCTGACCGAGCCGCCGACGGCCATGGCCGTCACGGCCATCGTCAACGACCACAGTGATCCGTAGGACCCCGCGCCGAGCAGGGCCAGCGCCAGCGCGGACACGGCGGCCATGGCGACCACCGCGCACAGTACGGACGCCGCCCCTTCCACAGCGTTCTGCCAGGGACCGATCAGCTGTACGGGGGCCCTGCGAGGTTGGGACCGTGGACCGGAGCCGGGCCCGGGCTTGAGGTGGGTCGTGGTGACTGTCATTCGGGAAACACTCCGCTTCGCTCGCGTGAAAACGCGGCGCCGTATGGGGAGGGAGACCACGGCGCCACGTGCCAGTGGCCACGCACACACTCGCGGTCGCGGGTCCGACGTTCCCGAGAGGTTCTGGGAGGTCTCTGAGAGTCGGTGGCGGAGCGACGCAGGTCAGGGAGCGCGCACGACCGACGTGCCGACCCCTCTCTCAGAAAGTTCCCAGAACCGCAACGGGTACCCGGCGAGACGCGCCAGCCGTGTGCTACCTACGACACCAGCGAGGCGCGGACGGCGTCCCCGGTCCTGACTTGTGACGGTGTGCGGCGATCCGCCAGCCGCAGGGTTCGGGGGTGGGGAGCGCGTCCTGCCCCTCCCGAGACCTCCGACCCCGCAGCGGCGCCTGCCGGCGATCCGGCCCATCTACCGGGGATGGTATGGGCGGCTACCTCAAAGCGATGCCCCCACCGCCTGGTCGGGGTCGAGAACACGGCAACGCACTACGGACTCGGCCTCTCCGAGCACCATCTGGGTGCCGCACTGCGCCTGGCGCGGGCCTTGCAGAGGCTCAGCTCAGCGTCTTCATCGCCGCCGGATCGTACGCCGAAAGCTCCCCAAAGCGCCCGTCGAGCACCTTCGCCGCCCAGTCCGGGTCCTGGAGCAGTGCGCGGCCGACGGCGACGAGGTCGAACTCCTCAGCCTCCAGGCGGTCGAGGAGGTTGTCGAGGCTCTTCACCGGAGCGCCCTCCCCCAGGAAGCCGCGGATGAAGTCGCCGTCGAGGCCGACCGAGCCGACGGTGATGGCGGGCTTGCCGGTCAGCTTCTTGCTCCAGCCGGCCAGGTTCAGGCCGGAGCCGTCGAACTCCGGGACCCAGTAGCGGCGCGTGGAGGCGTGGAAGGCGTCCACACCGGCTGCGGCGAGCGGGGCGAGGACAGCCTCCAACTCCTCGGGAGTGTTGGCGAGACGGGCGTCGTAGTTGTGCCCCGACTTCCACTGCGAGTAGCGGAAGATGACGGGAAAGGAGGGGGACACCCTTTCGCGCACGGCGGCCACGATCTCGGCCGCGAACCTCGTACGGGCGCCCCGATCGCCGCCGTAGGCGTCCGTGCGGCGGTTGGTGCCGGCCCACAGGAACTGGTCGATGAGGTACCCGTGGGCGCCGTGCAGTTCGACTCCGTCGAAGCCGATCCGCTCGGCGGCGGCCGCGGCCTCCGCGAAGGCGCCGATGACATCGTCGAGGTCCTTCCGCGTCATCGCCTTGCCGGTGCCCTCGGTGCCGTCGAGGCGGAGGCCGGAAGGGCCGACGGCGGGGGCATCGGGATACGGCGGCGTGCCCTGCTGGCGCACCATCCCGACGTGGTGCAGCTGCGGCACGATCGTCCCGCCGGCCGCGTGGACGGCGTCAGCGACCTGCGCCCACCCCGCAAGTTGTTCCACGCCGTGGAACCGCGGGGCGCGGTCGCTCTCCCCCGCCGAGTGGTGGCCGACGTACGTGCCCTCGGCGACGATCAGTCCGACGCCCGCGGCCGCGCGACGGGCGTAGTACGACGCCACATCCGTACCGGGTATGCCGTCCGGGGAGAACAATCGGGTCATGGGCGCCATCACGATCCGGTTCGGGACGGTCAGGCCGTTGATCGTGATCGGGCGGGAAAGGACCTTGCCCGCGCGGGAGGCAGACGTGGTGACGGTCATGTGGGGGGCTCCTTGATGCGTGTGACGGACCGAGCCGGGGGCAGTTGACAAAGCAGGCGTCCCTGCTGGGAGCCAGCAAGGCGGCGGCCTGTGCGGCTGGCGACGAGTCCGGCCCGGCCCGGTGGGAGCTGTGCTGCACACCGGTGGCAGTCACCTGTCCCGTCACGGCTGCGGACTCGACTCCGCCAGGGGATCAGTCCCGGGTGCGGGTGGGGAGGATGATCGCGGACGGGTGAGCCGGGTCGTGGTGAACGGTCTGGTCGGCCGCCAGGAGCACGGTGGCGGTGGCGCGGGGCACTCCCGTGCCGGGGTTGCGGGCGTATCGGGGGAAGGCGCCGCTGGAGATCTGGACGCGGATGCGGTGGCCTCGCTTGAAGCGGTAGGCAGTGGGCCAGAGGTTGATGGTCGCGCACTGCGGGGCCCCGTCGGCGTCGGTCAGGCTGACCAGGCCGTCGCAGACGTTCCACGAGCGTCCGGCGGCGTCGACGTCGCAGAGCCGGACGAACACATCCGCGTAGGGCAGGCTGGAAGTGAACCAGATCTCGGCGCTGACCTCACCGATGACCTCGACGTCCTCGTCAAGGGCGGGTGTGGTGTAGGTGAGCACATCCGGGCGCGCTTCCAGCTTGGTGTTGTCGACGCGGCCCCTGTCCTTGGGCAGGCGTGCGCCGCCCGCTGCCGGCGTCGGGTCGGCCGGGTCGTAGCGGTAGCGGTCGGGCGCGGACTCGGCCGGGTCCTCACCGGCCAGGGCGCCGCCGGGCTGGAGATGGAAGCGCTGGGGCTCGTAGCCCTTGGGCGGCCAGGACTCGAAGTCGCGCCAGGTCTCCTCGCCCATGACGTACAACCGGACCGGCGGGCGCTGCGGCGGCTGCTCGCCGCGGGCGTACGCCAGCCCGAACTCCAGGGCCTCGGTGAAGGGGACCTCGGTCACCGTCATGTGGGTCCAGGGGCCGACGGTCAGCCGCGCGGGGCGCCCCGCGTCCTGCAGGATGCGGAAGTCGCGCAGCTGACCGGGCAGGAAGATGTCGTACCAGCCACCGATCGAGCTGACCGGCACGCTCACGTCGGCCACCCGGTGGCGATGGTCGAACCCCGTCCAGCGCGGGTTGTCCGCGTCATGGGCGAGGATGTCCTGGATGTACTGCGAGCGCTGCCCGAAGGCGGCCATATCGGCCTGATCGAGCGGGAGTGTCCGCAACGCCCGGTCGTTCTTCCTCTCCTGCATCGGCTTGCGCAGCAGCGCCAGCGGGCGTTCCTGGGTTCCGACCTGCACACCCCAGCCGAAGGGTGTCTCCAGCGACATGCCGTCCGCGCGGAGGAACTCCAGCGTGAGCGCCGACTCGGTCACCTGCGGAATCATCGCCTTGACCTGCGGCGGGAGCTGGTCGGCGACCGCCCACTGCACATGTCCCATGTAGCTCAGTCCCCACAGCACGATCGCGTCCCCGAACCAGGGCTGCTTGATCAGCCAGTCGAGGGTCGCCAGGCCGTCGGCGCGTTCCTGCCGCATCGGGTCGAAGGTACCGCCCGAGCCGAAACCGCCGCGCGCGCTCTGGATCAGCACCTGATACCCGCGCTCCGCCAGCGCCCTGCCCATGACCTCGCCGAAGAGCCCGCCACGGCCGTACGGGGTACGGATCAGCAGGGTCGGCAGGCCCTCGCCTCCGGTCCGCGGTGCCCATCGGTCCGCGAGCAGTTCGACCCCGTCGGGCATCGGCACCCGCAGGTCTCTGTCGGTCGTCACACCACGGCCGAGGGGCGGGGGCAGCTTGAGCAGACGCTGGACGACATGGCTCTTCACGTTCATGGTGCATCCTTCGGTTCGGGCTTACGGGGCAACCGGTCCACGGCGCCCATCAGGACGGACATCAAGTCCATCAGCCGGTCGGTGAACGCCTCGGGGTCGAGCGGATCGTCGCCCTCGACGACCCAGGTCGTGATGAAGGCGCTCCCGCCGCCTGCCACGAATGCCGCGAGATCGTCGGCGGCCTGCGGGGAGAGCCGGTCGCCGTAGAACTGCTGGATGCCCTGCAGGTTGACGGGCAGGAGCAGTCTGATCAGGCCACGGTCCAGCGCGAAGGCGCAGGAACCGGTCAGCAGCGCGCGATAGAACGGCCGGTGCTCCGCGAAGTGACGCACGACGGTGAGTGCCTTCTCCCGTGGCGCCGCCGGCGACCTGTCCCCGAGGTGGGGGAGCAACTCACGTCGGGCGAGGTCGAGGCCGGCTTCCAGCAGCAGTGTGTCGCGGTCGCCGAAGTGCTGGTACACGACCTTCCGGCTGACGTCCGCGGCCTCGGCGATGTCCGACAGCGCCACGGCAGACGTGCCGCGCTCCTCGACCAGGGCGATCGCGGCGGCCATGAGCGCCGCACGTGATCTGCGCACGCGGCGGTCCAGGCCGGGTTCGGGCGAGCTCAGCTCCATGCTCCGATGATGGACACTCGCCACTTAAGAAACAAGTGTTTCCTAACGTCGATCGAGTGAGTACCGTGAATCCACGATTCCGAACCGGGCGAGGAGGCGTACAGATGCGACCGTTTGCGGTGGCTGGACCCGCGCAGGCGAGCTTTGCGGAGCTGGCGGACCGGATCCGCCTGCAGGCGAAGGACGCGGCCGTGGACAACGACCGCGATCGACGGCTGGTGCCGGAGCTGGTCAAGACGCTGCGCGCGTCGGAGCTGATGCGGTGCGGGGTACCGCAGACTCTGAGCGGGTCGCAGACTCCGCCCGCCGTGTCCCTTGCATGCACCGAGACCATCGCCCGGGGCGACGCGGCCACCGGCTGGTGCGTCTCCATCGCCCTCACCAGCAGTCTGCTCGCCGCCTATCTGCCGCCCGAAGGCGCCTCCGAACTGCTGGGCGACCCGGAGTCGGTGGCGGCGGGTGTGTGGGCACCAAAGGCGACGGCCCGCCGTGTCGACGGCGGAGTCATGGTCTCCGGCCGCTGGTCGTACGCCAGCGGTATCAACCACGCCGACTCCTTCTTCGGCGGCTGCCTCCTCGAAGACACTCCCGGCGGCGACGGCAAGCCGGGCTTGCGGATCGTAGGCATTCCGGTCGAGCAGCTCCAGGTACTCGACACCTGGCACACCTCCGGCCTACGCGGGACGGGCAGCCACGACGTGGTGGCGAAGGACGTGTTCGTCCCCGCCCGGCACATCCTGTCCCTGACCGACCGCCCCGTCACTGACGCCCCGCTCTACCGGTTCCCGATCTTCGGGTACTTCGCCCTGGCCGTCGCCGCCGTCGCACTGGGCAACGCCCGAGGGGCCATCGAGGATCTCCTCGACCTCGCTGTCCACAAGGTCCCCACGGGCTCGCGACGCAGGCTGGCCGAACGGCCGGCGACACAGACCGCCGTCGCCCGGGCGGAAGCCGAACTGCGTGCCGCACGCGCGCTGTTCTACTCCGCGATCGACGACGCGTGGCGCGCCGCGGACACCGGCGACGAGGTCTCGGTGGACCTTCGCGCCGGCCTGCGTCTGGCCGCGAACCACGCCGCTCACACGTCCGCTTCGGTGGTCCGAGCCATGCACGACCTCGGCGGAGGATCAGCGATCTACGAGGACTCGCCCCTGCAGCGCCGGCTCCGCGACGCGAGCGCCATCACCGCCCACATCCAGGTCGCCCCGACCAAGTGGGAGATCACCGGCCGCCTCCTGCTCGACGTCCCGACCGACGTCGACGGCCTGTGACGGAGACGGTGCCGCGCCGACCGCATTGACACGATCGGAGCGGCACGGCGCCGTACGCCGCTCCGCCCACCCGCAGAACCCTCGACCGTGACCGAACAGCGGTCCACTGGACCGCGCGCCGCGCATACCCCGCCACCCGAACGCCATTCGAAATACCGAACACGCCGTGTAACGAGCCGCTCGGAGGCCCAAGTTGGAGCTCACCAGACGCACCTTCACCACCCTCGGCGCCATGACCGCAGCACATCTCTCGCTGCCCCCGGCCACCGCGGCCGCCGCCCCGGACACGCCCATACCGTCAGCCGACGGTGCCGAGCACGCTGTCTCCTTCGACAAGTACTCGATGCTGATCGACGGCCGCCGGGTCGTCCTGTGGTCCGGCGAGATCCACCCCTACCGGCTGCCGAGCCCGTCGCTGTGGCGGGACGTACTGCAGAAGCTGCGCGCCCACGGACACAACGCCGTCAGCATCTACGTCGCCTGGAACTACCACTCGCCCGCACCCGGCGTCTACGACTTCACCGGGGTACGTGACCTCGACCTGTTCCTGCGCATGGCAGCCGAGACCGGCCTGTACGTACTGGTGCGGCCCGGGCCCTACATCAACTCCGAGGTGGACGGGGGCGGCTTCCCGGGCTGGCTGACGGCCACGAAGGGGCGGGCCCGTACCGACGACCCCACATACCTAGCCCACGCGGACGAGTACCTGACGGCAGTCAACGAGATCGTGGCACGGCACCAGTACACGCGCGGTGCGGGCACCGTCGTGCTGTACCAGCTGGAGAACGAGTACGCCCCGCTCTTCGGCACCGCCACCGGAAGGGCCTACATGGCCCACCTGTATGCGAAGGTCCGCGCCGACGGCATAGACGTACCGCTGTTCCACAACGACTTCGACCGCAACGGGCGCTGGGTACCGGGCTCCTTCGACACCGGCGGCGAGTCCGGTCGCTACCTGTACGCCTTCGACGGCTACCCGGTCCCGACCGACCCTCCCCCGGACTGGGGCTACTTCGGTGTCGGCGGCCCGCAGGGCGGATCGACCGCGAGCCCCGACACCCCCGGTTTCATCGCCGAGTTCGGAGGCGGCTGGTTCGACGCGTGGGGCGGCGCCGGGTTCTCCGGCAAGGGCTACGAGGAGGTGCGCCGCTCCCGGGACGGGGCGTACCTGAGGCGCTTCGGCCTGACCAACCTCGCCAACGGCATCAAGATCTTCAACGTCTACATGGCCTTCGGCGGCACCTCGTGGGGCTGGCTCCCCGCGCCGATCGTCTACACGTCGTACGACTACGGGGCCGCGCTCGACGAGGCCCGCAACGTCACCTCGAAGATGGTTCCCATGCACCAGATCGGGCAGCTGCTGCAGAGCGTCCCCGACCTGGCGAAACTGGACCGGGCCACCGGCACGACGGCCGCGAATCCGGCGCTGAAGGTGTACCACCTGACCAACCCGGACACCGGCGCCCATGTGTACGTACTGCGCAACGACTCGGCGGAGCCGGTGAGTTCGGACGTACCCCTCGCTCTACCCGACGGCACGACCATGCCGGCCGAGGTCACCGTGGGCGCCGAGGACGCCAAGCTCATCGCCACGGGCATCCGGCTGGGGCGCGCGCGACTGGCGTACTCGACCGTCCAGCCGATGCTGGGGGTCAACGCCGGGCGCCTGGACGTCGCCGTCTTCGCCGGACGTACCGGCGAGGCGGCCGAGGCCGCCTTCGCCCTCGAGAGTAAACCGCGAACCAGAGTGCTCGACGGAAGGGCGAGCACCGCTTACGCGGATGGGCGGCTGACAGTACGGCCGGACAAACTCGGCGGCCTGACACGCGTGTTGATCGGCAGCTCGCTCCTCGTGCTGTTCGCCGACGACGACGCTTCGGCACGGCTGTGGCGCCACGACACCCCCTCCGGCCCGGTCCTGGTACGCGGCCCGGCGCTGCTGCGTACCGCGCGCCTGAACGGGGCGACCGTCCATCTGGCCGGCGACACCGTCGAGGACGCGGACCTGGAGGTGTGGGCGCCGCGGGGCGTGCAGCGCGTCACCTGGAACGGCGAGCCGGTGCGTGTGCGCGCCACCGACTCGGGCAGCCTCGCCGCCGTACGCACCCTGCCCGGCGTCGCCGAGGTCGCCCTTCCCACACTCACCGGCTGGCGTCACCGCCCCGAAAACCCGGAAGCAGAACCGGAGTTCGACGACTCCGAGTGGACCGTCGCCGACAGGACAACCTCCCACTCGACCACACCCGTGCCCGCCGGGCAGCCGGTATTGTTCGCCGACGACTACGGCTTCCACTACGGCGACGTCTGGTACCGCGGCTCCTTCGACGACGCCGGCGGCATCGCATCCGTGGCCCTCGACTACAGCACCGGCACCCAGGGCCTGCTCATGGCCTGGCTCGACGGCCACCCGCTCGGCACACACCGGATGCCCGTGCCCACCGCGTCCCAGTCTGGATGGGGCACCTGGACCGCCACGGCGACCTTCACCGTGCCGGACGAACTGCGCACGGAGGGCGGCCACGTGCTGTCCGTACTCGTGCGCCGCATGCAGCACGACCAGGACGGCTGGGCCGCCGACACCCACAAGGCCGCCCGCGGCCTGACCGCGGCGATGTTCACCGGCGCCGCCCCTGCTCTGACCTGGCGTATCCAGGGCGCGGCCACCAGCGACCCGGTCCGCGGACCGCTCAACACCGGAGGCCTGTACGGCGAACGGCACGGATGGCACCTGCCGGGCTTGAAGATCGCACAGGGCTGGCAGGAGACGAGCTTCCCGCGCTCGGTGCGACGGCAGGGCGTCGACTGGTACCGGACGACGTTCCGGCTGAACGTCGACCACGGCACCGACGCGTCGATCGGCATCACCTTCACCGACGACGCGAGCCGCGCCTACCGCCTCCAGCTCTGGGTCAACGGCTGGAACATGGGCCAGTACATCAACGACGTGGGCCCGCAACACACCTTCGTCGTACCCAACGGGGTGCTCCGCACCAGAGGCCGCAACACCCTGGCCCTGGCCGTACTGTCCGACGGCACGACCCCGGCAGGACCGGGCGACGTGACCCTCACGCTCCTGGGCAGTTCGGCAGGCGGTGTGACAGTGGTGCCGGTCGACTCCCCCAGCCTCTGAACACCGGCCACCCTGCTCATGGGCGTGCCAGAGACGGAGGGGTGATGTCGGCGATCCGGTCGGCACCGTGACAGTCGATTCCGACGCCGGCCTCTGTGACGGCTGAAGTGACCTTGCGCGCCGTCCAGTACGGGGGAGGTGACGGCACGCAAGCCAGACTGAACTGGCTTTTGCGCGGTGCTTCCTACGCACGAGCCGAAAGTAGGGCCGTACGCAGAGCCTTCTTGTCGGTCTTACCGATGGCGGTCCGGGGAAGGGAGTCGGTGACCGAGTAAGAGCC
This sequence comes from Streptomyces sp. NPDC046862, assembly GCF_040704615.1. Lineage (NCBI taxonomy): Bacteria > Bacillati > Actinomycetota > Actinomycetes > Kitasatosporales > Streptomycetaceae > Streptomyces > Streptomyces sp. NPDC046862. Next base: position 57,758 of record NZ_JBEYXP010000004.1, read on the forward strand.
AGGAGCGTAAAGCTCACCGAGCACTTCGATGATCTGGGAGGTCAACTCGCCGAAGTCCGGGACCACAGCAGGCTCCTGTGGCACCAGGACCACATGCACCGTCTCCTTGTCGTCGTCACCTGGCAGGCCGATGGTGGCTGCCTCCTTGATGGCGGGGAGGGACGTGAGGAAGTCGTCGAGAAGGCGGGAGTAGACGTTGTCTGCCGTGCGTCCCGTCACGATGATGTCCCGTACGCGATCGACCACGTACAGATATCCGTTCTCGTCTTGACGGACCAGGTCGCCTGAGCGGAACCAACCGTGGTCGTCCAAGACCTCGGCGGTTCGCTCCGGGTCCTTCCAATAGCCCTGCATGACGGTTGGACTGCGCACGTACAACTCGCCCACCTGCCCCACCGGCACAGGCTTGCCGTTCTCGTCCCGTACCTCCACCTCGACCCCGGGGCTCGGACGCCCGCAACCGGCGAGCGATTCGGGCCGCGCCAGGTCGTGTTCCTGCGGGGTGAGCTGGGTGACGACGCCGTTCTCAGACGCCCCGTAGACCTGGTGCAGAACTGGTCCGAAACGCTCGATCGCCTGTCGCAGCCGGGCAGGTGCGGCAGACGCACCAGCGTAGTGGAGGGTCTTCAACGCCGGGAATCGCTGTGGGAGACAGTCCGGATGGTCGAGCAGCTCGTACAGCATGGGCGTCACCACGATCATCCTGGTGATGCGCTCGGTCTCCATCACGGAGAGGGCGGTCCCGGCGTCGAACGTCCTCAGCAGTACCACGGTGTGCCCCGTCAGGATGCCCACCAGGCTGCTCATATGGCCGCTGGAATGCGTCATCAGCGTACCTATCATCATCTTGGGATCGGCCGAGCCTGTGTCAGCGAAAGCCACCGTGGAACGAACGACAGTGCCGTAGTAGTCACTTCCGTGAGTGACCAGCTTGGGCAGTCCGGTGGTACCACCGGTGTAGAGCAAAGTCGCGAGACGGCGGCCCTCGGCAGCATCGCGCGGTGAGATGTCGGTGTCGTCCGGGACCGTATCCAGGAAGTCGGCCGCGATCGATGAGGTGCCGAGGCTGAAGAGATGGGGAACGAGGGCTCGGTCGGCGATCCGCCGGGTCCGCTCCTCGAAGACAGGGTCGAACAGGAGTACCTTGACCTCCGCGCGTCGGACCAGTGCTTCGAGTTCGTTGTCGCCGGGCTCGGGCGGTACGAAGACCAGCCGGCAGCCTGCGAAGTGAACAGCCAGCTTGAGCAGCAGGGCTTCGGGGCTGTTCTCGACGAAGAGCGCCACCCCGTCGCCCTCCTCGAGCCCAGTGTTCCTCAGGGCCGCGGCGAACCGCAGGACGCTGCTGACTGCCTCGGTACCGCTGATCCGCCGCTCCCCTGCGACTATCGCATCGCGGCTCCCGGTGGCCTCCAGTCGGTCCAGCACCTTAACGGTGTAGTTGTTGCTGCCACTTGCGTTGTCCACTGTGTCCTTTTCCTTCGTTGTGAGAACCCTGAAATTGGCGCTTGCTTCTGAAGCGTCAGAAACGTGCGGTACGGTCCGATTTCCACAGACGTGCCGCTCAGCGGCGCGTCGATGTGGCTTTCGTCTGACGGGGTCGGTCCTTCTCCGCGCCGACCATCCCCGGCGTAGGGCCGGTCGATTTCACAGGAGCCAACAGGCACGCGGTCCTTGGCGGCATGCCGTACGGTCTGGCAGTGGATGTCTTACAGGGCGACGCGGGGCTCGAACGGACATCACGGTGGCGGGCGTCTGCTGGGACAGCGCTCAGAAACGACGAAGGTGAGCGTGCTTTCGCGCAGGCTAGGGCGCTTGAGCAGCGCTGGCGGGTGTCATGGACACCGTTCCAGAGCAGCGGCACCGTTGGCTGGGCAAAGATGCGGCGTTTGGCAGGTGGGGTTTCAGCTGCTGTGGTCGCCGTCCCGGACGGTCACTGCATGAACATGGCCATCACCGTCGAGGTGTCTGAGGTTGGTAGAGGTCACCTTGGTCTCGTCGAGGTTGCCGCCTCTTCCCATCAGTCCCATGCCAGTCACGTCGAAGGTCTTCTGGACCGTGACTCTGCATCTCCGCAGAGGTGTCCTCGCACTTCAGGACGGTCATCTCACCCTTCCTCGAACTGGCCAGCACAGCCCCGTCGGCCCGCTGGGACATGTACGGGTTGAGCGTCTGCCCCTCCGGAGCCTCCCACTGCGCCTTCACCGTCATGGTCTTGGGATCCAGGGCCGTCACAACGAAGCCGGGCTTGCCGGACAGGTTCGGTGACTCGATCTCAGGCGGCCGTCGGGGTCCACAGAAACACCCTGGGCTTCATGGACGCGCTGGACACCTGAAGGTCCGCACCGAGCGGCCCCGGCCCGGGCCCGTTGAACGCCTTGATGTTTCCAACGTCGCCGAGCCATCACCGGCACGATGGCCATCGGAACAAGAATGAAGGAAACGCGACGCGAAGAGCTTCGCCTGGTTCCCACAGCGATCGTGAACATGCCGAACCCTTTCACCGGACGAGAGGTTCGCCGTCGAGAACCGAACGACCGAAACATGTGTCGTCGGCTGGTGGAAGAGGCCACCCGGGATCGCGCTCGCGTCCTTGCGAATCCGATGCAAGCAGCACAAGTCGCGTGCATGCAAGCAAAGTTGACTGCGAGTAGGGAAAATGCATCCCTGGTATGAAAGTCGACGGTACCGCGGTACCGTCGGCCCCTTTGTTCTTCACGTCTTCATCAAGAAATGTTCTCCCCTGGGAACGGTCCTTGTCGGCGCCTGCGACATGCTCGGTGCCGTTGAAGCCAAGGACCGTCATGAGGGCCGTCCCTCCAGGGGCCGGTGCGGTCATGGCGCCGCGGCTCCTCGTCGGGCAGGGCCCGGATCCGCGATCGCGCGCTGAGCAGGGACCGGCGTGTCACGTGTGCCGCGGTTCCTGGATTGGTCCGGCGAGCGGCTTCGACCAGACGGGGCTGGTAGGACCAGAGGTCCGAGTTTGGTGCGCGGTCGGCCGCGGTGGCTCCCAGGGCCTTGTAGGCGCGACACTGGTGCCGCAGGCTTCGGGTGAACCCCTTGACCACCGCGCCTTTGTGGGGCTCCCGTACAGCCAGCCGTTCCCTTCCAGACGGCGGATGGCCTGACGCACGGGCATGACGCTGGTTCCCATCTCGGCCGCGACGTCCCCCAACGGGACGGCTGTACGCGCGGTGTCGGACCACTCATCGGACGGTCCCGGGCAGGGCACGTCGGAGTGAGAATCGTGGATGCGCCTCAGCTCTGCCGAGCGCGAGATCCATGATCATCTCGCCCAGCAGGGGTGCGAATTTCGCTCCGTGACCGGAGCAAGGGGACGCGACGACGACGGGGCCATGGCGGTCGAGGATGAAGTCGTCGTCCTCGGTCATCGTGTACAGGCAGGTGCCCTCGGCCACCGGGTCGGGATCGAGCCCGGGCAGCCATGCACCGACGTAGTCCACGATGAGCTGACGACCAGCCGACTCGATGAGACCGCTGCGGGTACCAGCAGTGGTGGGCGTGCCGCCATCGTGCCGGGCGATCTTCATTGCCGGCTCGGAGCCTCCGTCGGCTCCGGAGGGAAGACCGAAGATCTGGTAGCGGTCCTTGTGCACCAGGACGGGGAACACCGCCTGCGGATCGCGCTGGCGGAAATGGAAGACCTGCTGCTGTGTCACCTGGACGGGCGGCAGCGGGATGCTGAGGTCGCAGGCACCGAGCAGTTCCGGCAGCCAGCCGCCGACAGCCAGGACCACGCGGCGCGCTCGTACCGCCTCCCCGGCGTGCACCAGGACGTGATCGTAGTGGACCTCGATCCTCTCCACGGGTGCGTGGGACACCAGGCGTGCCCCGCCCCGCCGTGCCATGGCGAGGAACGCCGCGATGCTCGCGTCCGCGTTGACGACGCCCGCGTCCGGCTGGAACAGAACCGGCCCGTCGAAGACCATCCCCGGCCATCGCTCCTGGGCCTCGGCGGGCGACAGCAGATCATGGGTGAGGTGCTGCTCGGCCGCGACGGCAGCGAGGGCCTGGGGGTCTCGGCGGCTTCCGTGGTCGATGCCGCCGCGCACCTCCAGCAGGCTCGCACCGCTGTCCGCCTCCAGCTTCCGCCAGCCTTCCAGCGCTCGGCCGGTCATCCGGACGTACAGGCCGTCAGGGTAGACGCGGCGGAAGATGCGGGAGGTGCCGTGAGAGCTGCCCTTGTCGTGCCCGAAGCCGTAAGCGTCGAACAGCACGACCGACTGGCCCGCGCGGCTCAGGGCCCAGGCGGTGGCGGCGCCGGTCAGACCGGCACCAATGATGACGACGTCGACCTCCGGCGCCATGTCAGCGGCCCACCACAGAACGCAGGAAGAACAGCAGGTTGGCCGGGCGCTCGGCCATCCGCCGCATGAGGTACGGGTACCACTGGGTGCCGAAGGGCACGTAGACCCGTACGCGGTAGCCCTCACGCACCAGCTGCCGCTGCACATCGCGCCTGACCCCGTACAGCATCTGGAACTCGAAGTCGCGCTTGCCGACCCCGGCGGCCACCGCGGCCTTCTTGACGTTCTCGATGCACACATCGTCGTGTGTGCCGAACGCTGGATACGGACAGTGGGCCAGGATCCAGTCGGTCAGGAACAGGTACTGAGCGGTGATCTCCTTGCGGTCGCGCAGCGCCCTGCTCAACGGCTCGGCGAAGGCACCCTTGACCAGCCGCAGGCGCGGCTTGATGTCGGTGAAGGACTCAAGGTCCTCGGGGGTGTGGCGCATGGCGGCCTGGATGGCCAAGCGGGTCTGCGGATGACGCGGCAGGGCATCCCGGAACGCCTCCAGGGTGGGCCGACCCACGGAGCTGTGCTCCATGTCGACCTCCACCAAGACACCGACGGCCGCGGAAGCCTCCAGCAGCCGGTCGAGGTTCTTGGCGCATGCCTGCGGATCCACGCCTATGCCCAGCTGGGACAGCTTCACCGACACCGTCGCCCCAGGCGCCCGCTCGGCGATCGTCTGCACGGTCTCGATGTACTGGTCGGTCGCTGCGGCGGACTCAGCGAGGTCCTCGACCGACTCGCCCAGCAGGTCGAGGCTTACATCAATGCCCTCGCTGTTCATCCGCTGCGCCACGCGAATGGCTTCCTGGAGGCTGACACCGGCGACAAAGCGGCGCACCGTGCCCCTGGTCAGCGCGTTGCCGCTGACCAGACTCTCCAGCTTCTTGTTCTGTGCTGCGCGCAGCAGCAGGTCACTGATCACATCGATCCCCTGATCACGTAGGGCCGGCACGAAGAGCCGGGGCGGGAAGGCACGGGGCGGGAGGAAGACACCAGCAACACATGAATGTGCGAATTTCCATAAGCAATCCAAGGCGCCCGTGGAACACTCAGGAGCAGACCGGCCGCCCCTCGATCTGCCATGGACGGCAGGTTGCAGCAGTCGACGCTTCGGGCCAGAGTACAACCGCTGAAATTTCAGTTCAATACTGAATCGGCGTCGGCGTGACCGCGCCTGCTGCTGATCTCGCGTGCGCTACAGCAGCGCACGCACCTCTGCGGAGAATCCCAGCAGGTGACCCTGGGCGGCCTTGCGCGCCGCCTCGGGCTTGCGTGCGCAGATCGCGGCGACGACCTCGTCCTGGGAGCAGGAGCGCGGCGTGCGTGCCCGCATCCGCTGAATGCCGTAGTGCCAGATGCGCAGCGCCAGGTTGGCGTACTGGTTCAGGCTGACTTCCAGGTAAGGATTGTGGGCCGCCGCGTAGATGGCCCGATGGATCTCGGTGTCGACGGAGATGTAGTCCATGGAGAGGTCCGAAGAGTCCTCCAGGGTGCTCGCGAGCGCGGTCAGTGCGGCGCACTCCTCGTCTGTCGCCCGCTCCGCGGCGAGTGCGGCGGCCAGCCCCTCCATTTCGATGCGCACCTCGGTCAGCCACCGCTCGTCGCTGATGTTGATGTCCGTGACGAACGTGCCCCGCCGGGGGTAGATGATCGCGAGCCGCTCCAAGGTCAGCCGCTTGAGCGCATCCCGCACGGGCGTCAGCCCCAGCCCGAGTTGCCGGCTCAGAGTCTTCTCGTCCAGCGGATCACCCGGCCGCAGCCGCACGGTGATGATGTCGTCCCGCAGCCGCAGATATGCCTGGTCGGCAAGCCGCAGCCCGCCCGCCGCCCGCTGCTTGCCCACGGCGGCTCCACCGGCAGCCTCGCCCAGTTCTGTCCCTTGACGCATGCCTTCAGTGTAAGTACGGTCACTCAGAAATTTCAGTTCAACTTCTAGCCATTTCAATCTGTGGCTCGGATCGATGATCCTCCGAACGACGACCGAGGAATGCAATGGCAAATCAAACTGCCGCCATCACAGGCAGCGTCCGTGTTCCCGCGCCCGCCAATGAGCCTGCGCGTGACTACGCGCCCGGTTCCCCGGAGGCGGTTCGACTCCGCACTGAGATCGACCGGATCCGGGGACAGGCGCGTGAGCTCCCCCACGTGATCAACGGCGAGCGTTTCTTCGCGGGGCAGCAGGCAGCGGTGGTCTCACCACACGAGCACGCACGCGTCCTGGGCTACATCACGCCCGCGGAGGACAAGCAGGTGCAGGCCGCGATCGACGCCTCGCTCACCGCGCGCGAAGACTGGTCGAGGACCCCCTGGTGGGAGCGGACGGCGATCTTCCTGCGCGCGGCCGACCTGGTGACCGGCAAGTATCGCGACGAGTTGCTGGCCACCACCATGCTGGGCCAGTCCAAGACGTTCCACCAGGCGGAGATCGACGCGGCGTGCGAACTCGCGGACTTCTTCCGCTACAACGCCCACTGCGCCGCCGCGATCTACGACCAGCAACCCACCTCGGACCCGGGTCAGTGGAACATCATGGACCACCGGGGCCTGGAGGGATTCGTCCTGGCGATCACCCCGTTCAACTTCACGGCCATCGCCGGCAATCTCCCCTCCACACCCGCCCTGATGGGCAACACGGTGTTCTGGAAGCCCTCCGAGAAGTCGGCGCTGAGCAGCGATGTCGTCGTGCGGGTCTTCGAGGAGGCCGGCCTGCCGCCGGGCGTCATCAACCTCGTCCATGGCGACGGACGGTCCATCGCCTCCCAGGCCCTGGCCAGCGAGCACCTCGCGGGAGTCAGCTTCACCGGTTCCACCGCCGTCTTCCGCGACCTGTGGAAGACCACGGCCCAGCACATGGACACGTATCGCAGCTACCCCCGCCTGGTCGGCGAAACTGGCGGCAAGAATGCGGTCATCGCCCACAGTTCGGCGGATCCCGAGGCTCTCCTGGTAGCCCTCGTCCGCAGCGCGTTCGAGTACCAGGGCCAGAAGTGCTCCGCGGCCTCCCGCGCCTATGTCCCCCGAAGCCTGTGGCAGCAGCTCGAGGGACCGCTGACGGACACCGTCGCGAACCTGCGGGTCGGAGACGTCACCGAACACGAGACGTTCGTCGGCGCGGTGATCGACGCAACGTCCGCCAAGCGCCTGGAACAGGCCATCGACCGGGCCAAGAACCTCGACAGCCACCGCCTGCTGGTCGGCGGGAGCGTCCGCCGCGAGACCGGCTGGTTCGTCGATCCGACGGTGTTCGTCACCGACGACCCCACGGCCTTCACCATGTCACAGGAGTTCTTCGGCCCGCTTCTGACCATCCACGTCTACGACGACGGGGACTGGACGTCGATCCTCACCCTCGCCGACACCACCAGCCCCTACGCCCTGACCTGCTCCGTCTTCGCCACCGAGCGGACCGCCATCTCCGAAGCCCTCAGCGTTCTGCGCGATGCCGCGGGGATGACGTACGTCAACGACAAGCCGACCGGTGCGCTCATGGGCCGGCAGTCCTTCGGCGGTGGCCGGGCGTCGGGCACCAACGACAAGACCGGCTCCCCGCTCGCCCTCCAGCGCTGGGTCAGCGGGCGCTACATCAAGGAGAACATGAACCCCGACCTGGACTGGACCTACCCGTACATGAGCCAGGCAGGGCACTGAGGCAACGGGCCCCCGGCGCCACCAACAGCACATCTCGCAGGCTCCGACCCGGTTCACGCGCCGTTGCCCGGGCCGGATCGGTCTGCGGGGCGCGTCCCACCCTGAGCAGCGCTCCCCGCAGGCCGGAGCAGACCAAGCGCCGGGCATTTGGAAAAGGCCCGTGGCCCAGCACGATCGGCGTCCTCATGGTGCAGACCGTCCCCACCTCGTCCTCACCCCGACACAGGCATCCCCAGAGAAGCGACTACGTTCCCCACCTGCCGGAGAAGCCCCATGACGACGTCCCTGCACACGAATCCCCCTCCTCTCAGCGAAGGGGAGCCACCGCGCACCGATCCCGTGATCCGAGCAGCGGGGCTCACCAAGGTGTTCGACATCTCCGGCGACTCCGGATCCGGTGGCCTGCCCTGGCGCCGACGCTCACGGGACAAGAAGTTCCTCGCCGTCAACGACGTGTCCTTCGACGTCGCACCCGGCGAACTCTTCGTGATCATGGGGCTGTCGGGATCCGGTAAGTCCACTCTGCTGCGGCTGTTGAACCGGCTGATCCCGCCTACGTCGGGTGAGCTGCTCGTCGGCGGTCGCAGCGTGTCGACGATGGGCGATGCCGAACTGCGCGAACTGCGTAACAAGAAGATCAACATGGTGTTCCAGCACTTCGCCCTCTTCCCCCACCGCACGCTTCGGGAGAACGCTGCCTACGGCTTGCAGGTCCGCGGCGTCCCCGAGTCCGAGCGCAGGGAACGCGCGGAATGGGCGCTGACAACGGTCGGCCTGGGCGACCGGGCGGACGCCTATCCGTCGGAGCTGTCCGGCGGCCAGCGGCAGCGCGTCGGACTGGCCCGCGCGCTGGCCACCGACGCCGAGATCCTGCTCATGGACGAGCCGTTCAGCGCCCTCGACCCGCTGATCCGCCGGGAGATGCAGGATCTGCTGATGACCCTCCAGCAGGACCTGCGGCGCACGATCGTCTTCGTCACCCACGACCTCAACGAGGCGATGAGGCTGGGCGACCGGATCATGGTCATGCGTGGCGGGCGCGTCGTCCAGCTCGGCACCGGGGAGGAGATCCTCGCCCGTCCGGCGAACGACTACGTCTCGGAGTTCGTCTCCGATGTCGACCGGTCCCGGGTGATCACCGCCGGTTCGGTGATGCGCAGGCCGGTCATCACCGCCCAGTTGAACGAGAGCCCCGCCGAGGTGCTCCATCGCCTGGCCGACGTCGAGGCCGCCGGGGTGTACGGCCTGGACAGCGACGGGGTGATCCTCGGCGCCGCCGGCAACGACGCGCTCAGTGCGGCCGTCCGCAGCGGCAAGACCGCCGTCCGGGACTGTCTGACCGACGACTTCCATTTCGTCTCGGCGGACACCCCGCTCATGGACTGCTGCGAGCTGGTCAGCAGGCACTCCGTCCCCCTCGCTGTCACCGACGACGACGGCAGGCTCCTGGGCGTCGTACCCAAGGCGGCGCTTCTCTCGGCACTCTCCAACCCCCGGAAGGCCAGCCATGATTGACATCGACCTGGGCACTCCGGTCTTGGAAGCGATCGACTGGCTCACGGAAAACCTTGGACCAGTCTTCGACGGAATCTCGAGCGTGATGCTCGACCTCACCAACGCGGTGCTGACGGTCCTCACGGCTCCGCACGCGTACGTGGTGACAGGCGTGTTCACGCTGCTCGCGCTCTCCACTCGGAAATGGGGCTTCGCGGCGTTCACGCTGCTCGCCTTCCTGCTCATCCAGGGCATGGGCCTGTGGACACCTGCCATGGAATCCCTCGCCGTCGTCATCGTCGCGTCCGCCATCGCGGTCGGCATCGGCGTCCCCGTCGGAATCTGGGCGGCCCGCAGCGGCCGTGCCAGCGGCGTGGTGCGGCCGATGCTCGACTTCATGCAGACGCTGCCGGTATTCGTCTACCTCATTCCCGCGGTCTTCTTCTTCGGTGTCGGTGCCGTACCCGGAGTGGTGGCTACCACGGTCTTCGCCATCCCTCCGGCGGTCCGGCTCACCGAGCTTGGCATCCGGCAGGTCGACAAGGAGGTCGTCGAAGCGGCCCTCGCCTTCGGCGCCAAGCCCCGCCAGCTGCTCAGGGACGTCCAGTTGCCGATGGCCATGCCGTCCATCATGGCCGGCCTCAACCAGGTGATCATGCTGGCGCTGTCCATGGTGGTGATCGCGGGCATGGTCGGAGCAGGCGGACTCGGTTCCATCGTCGTCCGCGGCATCAGCACCCTCGACATCGGCGCCGGGTTCGAGGGCGGCCTCGCCGTGGTCATCCTCGCCATCTTCCTCGACCGCTTCACCTCCGCGTTCGCCGCACCCCGCCGCCGCGGGCGACTGCGCGCCTCACTCGCGGCACGTCGCAGCCAGACCGCCCGTCCCTCCGCACTGTCCAGCGCGTCCTAGCCCTAGGAGTCACCGACATGATCAGTTACCTCCACCCCAAGAACAGAGTGGCCGTCGCCGCCGGCAGCGCCGGACTCCTGCTGCTGCTCGCCGCGTGCAGCGGGGAGACCGCCAGTGTGGGGTCGGGCGACGACTCCGGATCCGATTCCAAGAGCGTGAGCTTCGCGGTCGTGGACGGATGGGACGAGAACGTCGCCACCACCTACCTGTGGAAGGAGATGCTGGAGACGGAGGGCTACCAGGTCAAGGTCCAGTCGCTCGACGTGGCCAGCACCTTCACGGCCGTCGCCAACGGGCAGGTCGATGTCTACACCGACGCCTGGCTGCCCACCACGCACCAGGCGTACTGGGAACGCTACGGCGACAAGCTCGAAAGGATCTCCACCTGGTACGGCACCGCCGAGAACAACCTCGCCGTCCCGGAGTACATGAAGGACGTCAACACCATCGAGGACCTCAAGAACAAGCAGGGGGAGTTCGACAACCGGATCGTCGGAATCGAGGCGGGGGCCGGGCTCATGAAGCTGACCCGCACCTCCGTCATGCCCGACTACGGCCTGAGCGACTACAAGCTCGTCGAGGGCAGCACCGCGGCCATGCTGTCGGAACTGGACTCCTCCATCAAGAAAGAGAAGCCCGTCGTGGTCACCTTGTGGAAGCCGCACTGGGCATTCACCAAGTACCCGATCAAGGCCCTCAAGGATCCGAAGGGCGCCTTCGGCCCGCCGGACAAGGCAGAGACGATCACCAGCAAGGAGTACGCCAAGAACCACCCGGAACTGGTCAAGTGGATGGGCAGATTCAAGCTCAGCACCGACCAACTGGGCAGCCTGGAGCTGATGATCCAGGAAAAGGGCAAGGGCAAGGAACAGGAAGCCGCCAAGGAGTGGATCGCGAAGAACAAGTCCCTCGTCGACTCTTGGACGAAGTAGGCGGGACCAGGACCGGTTCAGTGGCTCTCTCGCATCGCACCAGGGCGAGAGAGCCACTCCGGCTTGTCCGCCGCAGAACGGCATCCGCCCGCCGTTGTACTGGAGCGGATGGGGTCCACTGGTCCTGCCGGGACTTGTTGAACGTGCCGTAGTACCGGGCGGTGACCAAGTGCCGGGCGTTGTTCGGGTGAGCACGGGTCGCCCACTTGTAGGTGAGCTTCCACATGTAGTCGTCCAGCGCGGTGAAGACCTCGCCGGCGACCACGCTCCGGTAGTAGGCCAAACCTCTCGGGAACCTCGTACCCGCGACCGCCAAGAGGCGGTTGCCGCGCTGTGCGCGGTGCTCGCCATGGCGGCGGTGTCCGCGCCGGCACTGGCTCTGCTCGACGTGGGGCCCTTCGGATCGCTGTGGTCGTTGACGATGGCTGTGACGGCCATGGCCGTCGGCGGCTCGATCAGCGCGCCAATGCCCTCATCATGGCCGGCCGCGGTGAGGTCCGAGGATCAGGCCTTGTCTGGTTGGCTGCATGCCGCGATGGTTTCTCGCAGCCAGCGGTGGGCCGGATCGTTCACCCGCCGAACGTGCCACGCCTGCTGGTACGAAAACCGGGGAAGGTCCAAAGGCGGCTTGAACTTCCGCAGCGCCCTGTGCCTCTGCATCGGCCCCACTGCTCGGCCCGCAACCGTCAGGATCAGGTCGGTACCCTCGAGCAAATCGACCGCCGCACTCCAGTGAGGCAAGGTCACGGCGAGATGCCGCCGTAGCCCCCGCGCGGCCAGAGCCGTCTCGATCTCGTCGTTCGCGTCAGGGCGCAGGGCCAGCATGATGTGCGGCCGTTCCAGCCATTCCTCCAGCGACAGACCTCCCTTTTCAGGCAGTACGGCCTTGTCCGCCAGGCTGACGAACCCTTCCTGAAAGAGGTTCTGGACTTCGATGTCCTCGGGTACGTGGGGAAAGATGCCCAGCGCCAGGTCGAGTTCGCCGTCCGTGAGCTGCGCCATCATCGCCTCCCGGCTGGCCTGGCTGATCGCCAGATCAAGACCGGGGGCCTTGCTGCGAACCTGCCGCACGAGCGAGGGCAGCACGATGCGCGACGCGTAGTCCGACAGCGAGAGCCGGAACCGCCGGCGCGTGAGCGACGGGTCGAAGTCGGACGCCCGCAGCAATTCGGCCAGGCTGGTCAACGCGTCCTCCAGCGGCTCCACCAGTGCCTGGGCACGCGCCGTCAGGACCATGCGGCCGCCCTGCCGCACCAGCAGAGGATCACCGAACTGCGTCCGCAGCTGCGCCAGCGCGTGGCTGACAGCCGGCTGGCTCTTGTTCAGCCGCCCAGCGGCTCGCGTGACGTGCTTCTCGGCCAGCAAGGCATGCAGCGTCAGGAGCTGATTGAGGTCGATCCGGCCAAGTTCATCCACCCTGCGAATAATACGGATGCATGCAAAGCATTTCCATAAACGACGGTGATGAAGGAGGCTCGAAGAGCGGCGGCGCCGGCCCCACCGGGACGGCAGTGCCGGAGCGGCAGTGCCGCGCTCGATCACGTGCACCTCGCATCAAGGAAGGTCAGAAATGACGAAGGATGACCAGGGCCTGGAGCTCTCCTACTCCGACGGCCGGCCGGCCACGATCGGCGTGGGGGCCGTCAACCAGGTCCTGAGCACCGTGGGCGTCCACGCGAGCCAGGTCCCCGTTCCCTCCGAAGCTCAGCCGATCCTGGAGGCCTCCAGGATCCGGGCGTTGTCGGAAGCGGAGCAGGCGGAGCTGATCTCGCTGTTCAGCCTTGAGCGGGAGAAGCTCCTGGAGCACGTCGAACTGGCCGGCCGCACGCCCGAAGTCCATCGCGGCGGGTTCCTGAACCCCTCGGAGCACGAGGTTCCGCCGTATCCGAAGGTGTACGACATGAAGGCGATGGACACCGCCGCCCGGCACGCCGTCCAGGCGCGCTTCGGCCGGCTCCACGTCAACACCACCGATGACGGTGTCGGCATCGACGAGGTCATGACGGTGGTCTCCGGTGGCCCCATGACGTGGTTCTACCGGCTTCCCGACGGCGTGGTCGCCAAGCTGTCGGTGGGCGCCGTGGAAATCGGCGATCCCGCCTGGCGGATCAGCTATCCCGGCATCCGCCCGCACGGCGCCTTCCTGGACGCCGAGCACGGCCTGATCGTGGCGTTCGCCCACGGCCCCGAGAAGTTCGTCATGCGGTACGACGCCCCGAGCGCCGAGGGCGCGGAGGTGCTGGGGACGAACCCGTGGATCGACTTCGGCAGGGACGCGCCCCGGATGCTGGACCCGGTGTCCGCGAGCTGACCCGCGCAGGTGGGGGGGTGAGCATGCCGGCATGAGCCGCTCAGGCCCGCCCTCATCCCCCTCCCGCGTCCCACAGACCACCGGCACAGGAAGAGCCATGTCCACCATCCCCGAGGTGGCCGCCACGCGCGCGCCCTCCGCCGCGAGCGGATCCTCCCGTCGCGTCCCCATCCTCTGGCTGGCGTTGCTCACCACGCCGGTGGCAGCCGCCAACAACGCACCCGTCCTGATCCTCGGTGACATGAGCCGGTCGCTGGGGATCAGCACGGCCACCGCGTCGTGGCTGGTCACCGTGTTCGCGCTGGTTCTGGCTGTCGCGACGCCATTGATGGCGACGCTGTTGCGACGGCGCGGCACGCCCACCGCGCTGTGGGTCAGTGCCGCACTCGTGGCCGTCGGCACCGCCCTGGTGGTCGCATCCCCGTGGCTGCCGCTCACCCTCCTGGGGCGGGCCGGTCAGGCAGCGGGCGGCGCGTGCATGATGACCATCGCCATGAGCCTGGCCGCAACCGCCCGCCGCATGGGCGTGATCAGCGCCGGGTCCGGAATGCTCGGCGCGGTGGGGCCGTTGATCGGCGATCGCCTCTCCAGCGCGGTCTCCTGGCGGGCGGCGCTGTCCATCCTGGTGGTCACTCTCCTGGCCGTGCCCGCTGTCAGCCGCCACGCCACGCAGGCACCGCCGGCCGAGGGCCGTTTCGACGCCCGCGGTGCGGTGCTGCTGGCGGTGCTGTCCAGCGGCCTGGTCCTCCTCCCGTCGAACCCGCGGCCTGCCCTGGCCGTGGCGGCCGTCGCCGCCGCCCTCCTGGTCCTGCACGTTCGGAGCCGTCCGGAGGGCTATGTCCCCGCAGTGGCGCTGCGCTCCCGGTTGTTCCGCAGCTCCGTCGTGATCGCCTTCGTACTGTCGGTGGTGTACTTCACCCTGCTCTTCGCGATCCCACGGCTGATCACGGACCGGGCCGGCTGGACGACCGGCTCGGTGGCCGCGGGGCAGATGATCGCCATGATCACCGGGGCGGTCTTCACCCTCGCCTTCGCCGCCGCCTCCGCGCGCCTGGGCCGGACCACAGTGCGGGCGATCCTGCTCACGATCGGGGCATTCGCCGCGGCGGCGGCCGTCTTCGCCCACAGTGCGATCGTGCTGTTCGCGGCGATCGGACTGGCTGTCTTCAGCGCCACGGGCGCCAACGCCACCCAGTCCATGGCCGCCGCTTCTGCCGTCCCGGACCGTCAACGCCCCACCGGCATCGGCCTGTTCCAGCTCATCTACCTCACGGGCGGAGCCCTCGGCCCGGCCCTGGCGACGATTCTGGTCCTGAGCTGACCGCACGGCCACCGGTCAGCGTTCTTCGGGTGTCCGTCAGCGCCCAGTTGCCCACGATGAAATCACCAGGCGGTGCCGCACCGCCGTCTCGAAAGGAAGTCGCGCAATGTCGTACCCCGAGCCCAGCTACCTCGACGAAAAGGGTCAGGTCACCGCGCTGTTCCGGCCCGCCGCCCCGCAACCCGACACCAGCTTCGTCGGCGCCACGAGCATCGGCTACGTGGCGAACCAGGAGACCACCGGCGGTGAATTCGGGCTCTACAAGGTCGACATGGGCCCGAAGACCATCGGCGCCAAGGAACACTTCCACCGCACGATCTCCGAGTCCTTCTACGTCCTGTCCGGCGAGGTCCGGTTCTACAACGGCGAACGCTGGATCACAGGAGGCGAGGGAGACTTCCTCTACGTCCCCGCGGGCGGGCTGCACGCCTTCCAGAACGACAGCGACGACCCCGTATCCATGCTCATGATCTTCTCACCGGGAGCCCCCAGGGAGGAGTACTTCGAGAAGGCTGCGGAGTACGTGGGGCGCAGCCGCGAAGAGCTGAAAGCCTTCCGGGAGAAGCACGACAACTACTTCACCGACATGCTGGACTGATGTCCCCGTCCCACTCCCCTGTTGGCGGAGTGGGACTCCCGGACGTCATGCCACCGATTGAGTCGCTTGACGGGCAGCCCGGGTGCAGTCGGCCGGTGTGTACGGGGCCATCTCACGTCCGACGGCTACGAGCCCTCCGCCAGCCTCTCCCAGTGGTCGGCGAGCGCCTGCAGCGCGGCCATGAGAGGGGCGCGCTCCGTCTCGTCGAAGGACTCGAGGAGGATCTTGCCGAGCATCCGGGCACGATCGTTGGCCTCACGGAGGGCCTGGCTGCCCGCGTCGGTGAGGTGGAGCAGCTTGCGGCGGCCGTCGGCGGCATCGGGACGACGGGCGAGCAGGCCACGGATCTCCAGCCTGCGGGCCACGTCGGCCATGGTGGAGGTGTCCAGGGAGACGGCGGCGGCCATGGAGCGCTGGTCGCGCCCCGGGTTGGCTTCGACCGTCTGCAGGACCGCGAACTGGGGGCCGGTCAGCACCGGGTCCACCTCACGCGCCCACACCGCCAGATACGCCTGGTAGAGACGACGGACCTGATAGCCGGGGGCGGCGGTCAGGGCGGCGGGAATCTCCGGCATGGTGTCGGCGGGTGGGGTCTGGTCGGTCATGGGGCTACTTAGACCGTCCTTCAGCTCAACGAGGCCTACGGCGACGGCACCGCCAGTGCCTTCGTCGCCGACCTCGTCGTACCGGGGGCGTGCGACGAACTCGTCGAGCACGCCCATGACGTCCACGGCGGTCTCGACATCGTCGTCAACAACGCGGGGTATGCCTGGGACGGCGGCATCCACAACATGACCGACGACCAGTTCCAGGCCATGCTCGACATCCACCTGGTCGTCCCGTTCCGGCTGGCCAGAGCCACCGCACCGGTCTTCCGGGCAGCTGCCGAGGCCGACCACGCCGCGGGCCGGCTGCGTCACCGCAAGACGGTCATGGTCTCGTCGATGGCAGCCGCCTGGGGTCTGGCCGGCGCGGGCAACTACGCCGCGGCCAAAGCCGGCATGCTCGGTCTGATGCGGACCCTCGCCCAGGAGTGGGGCCGCTTCCACGTGAACGTCAACGCCGTCGCGTTCGGGATCATCCAGACGCGTTTCGCCCTGCCGAAGTCCGAGCACGAGGTCATCAGGACCGGTGGCCGCACCATTCACGTCGGTATGCCGGCCAAGCAGGCCCAACGTATGGGTGTGACGCTCGAACCCGGCCGGATCCCGACCGATGACGAGATCTACGCTGCCAAACCGATGTCGCAGATTTCGCTCGGCCGAACCGGAACGATCCGTGAGGCCGCCGACGCCATCTTCTGGCTCTGCTCCCCCATGTCGGACTACGTCACCGGGCAGACTATTGCCGTGAATGGCGGGGCGATCGGAGGGATGAGCTGAGGACGGACAGCACGCGAGACCTCATCGCGATTCCGGCGAACCGGCAATGTGCAAGATGATCACCTGCCAGCCATCAGGCCCACGACCGGAACCAGCACCTCACCCGCACCCACTCCATCCCTCTGACCGGCGAGTTCCGGTTGAACGACACTGACCGCTGCTTCGCAGCTGCGCTCTCGGCAATCTCGCACAGTGGCGACTCCCTGCTCCCGGGCCGCACCCCGCCCCGAAACCCCAGATGATCAGGCAAGATGTTCAGTGATCTTCTAGGGTCGGGCCTCACGCCCTGAACCTGATCGGCGGGTCGCGTCGGTGGATCGGGGTCAGCGCAGAACGCGGTCGGCGGTGAGGACGCGGGGCGTCTCGGCGAGCAGGGTGCGCAGCCGATGGCCGGGCAGTGGGGCGCCCGGGTCCTTGGGCGGAGTCTGCCCGTGTTCGCCGGAGTGGACCGCCTCGCTCACTGCTGCCCAGAAGGCTTTCGGTGTCGCGGGTGCGGCGAAGTAGGGCAGGACGTAGGGGGTGGTCTCCGGTTCGAAGCGCCAGCTCTCGTTCAAAGGCCCCGCGTCGACGGTGTCGAAGCCCAGCTGGTCGATCAGGGCGGCGGCGCTCGCCTTCGCCTCGGGGTCGTCGCCGGCGATCGGCAGGGCGGTACGGTCGGCGGCTCCCGCGGGCCGGGCGAGCGCTGGGATGTGCAGGTCGCCGATGTTGTTGAACGCTTTGACGAGCTTCGCGCCGGTCAGGTGCTGCTGGACGAGTTCGCTCGTGGTGGTCCGGCCCGAGTCCAGCACTTCGACGTTTCCGTCGCGGAAGGGGTAGTAGTTGATCGTGTCGAGCACGACCTTGCCTGCCAGTGCTGTGGCCGGTAGCTGTCGGTAGGCGCTGAGCGGGATGCTCACCACCACCCAGTCGCCCGCTCGGGCCGCCTCCCCGGGCGTCGCGGCCCGGGCGCGCTCACCGAGTTCCGCGACGGTTTGGGCCAGGCTCTGGGGCCCGCGGGAATTGGACAGGACGACGTCCATGCCCGCCGCGATCGCGAGCCGGGCGAGCGCTGTGCCGATGCTGCCGCTGCCGATGAAGCCAAGGGTTGCCATGAAAGGAGGTCTCCTCATCTGACGGACCTGGGGTCCGCCGGGGCGGTGCTGTCCGAGAGCCGGGCTCGCTCAGAAGCAGGCATGTGGAGGTCGGGGCCTCTCATGCCGCCGAACCGGAGCGGTAGCTCCTCTTCAAAGTAGCACGACCGGAGCAAGCGCTCCGGAAAGGCTGGGGGGCTGTACTCTGAGTGCTGTGACCCCCGCCGATCAGCCCGTGTTCAGACAGTCCCCTGCCAAGCGGGCCCGTCGCGCGGACGCCGAGCGCAACCGGGCCGCGATCATCGAGGCGGCCGGTGCGGTCTTCGCCGAACAGGGCGGAACCGTCGATGTTCGTGAGATCGCGCGGCGCAGCGGCGTCGGTATGGGCACGCTCTACCGGCACTTCCCGGCCAAGGAGGACCTGCTCGCCACCGTCCTGGAGCAGGAAGTCGCCTCCTGGCTCACCGCCGCCCACCAGGCGGCGGCCGCGACCGAGGAGCCGTGGCAGGCGCTGACCGTCTTCTTCGAACAAGCCCTCGACATCCTGGCTCGCAACCGCGCCCTTGTGGAGAGCTACGCCGCCGCGGGTCCGCCCGCGTGCGCCCCGCGCCGCGACGCCGTCATGGATGAACTGCGCATCCGCTGCGTGAATGCCGGTCTCCTACGCGGCGGCGTCACCACCGCTGACCTGGTTCTGCTCCTCACTTCCCTGAGTCAGGTCGTCCAGGCGGCCGACGACGGCCACCCCGGCCAGTGGCATCGTCTCCTGCGCATCTCCCTGGACGGCCTCAGCAGCCGCCACACCGAACCGCTGCCCGAGCCGACGCTCCATGCGGACGCACCCGGGAACGACTGACCGGCCAACCTTTACGGCGAGCGCCGGAAGCAGGCGGTGACCATTGCTGCTCCCCGATTGGCCGGCATGGGAACTCCTTCGTCAGGTGCTGGGTAGCCACGCGGTTCACAGTCCGGTTCTGTTGTGGGGGCGTCGGTTCCTGTGGTGACACCGCTCGGAGAAATGCCGCCGACAGGTCGCCCGCTGACCGGATGATCGAGCAGCACGGGCTCCCTCTCCCCCACGGGCATGCGCGTTCTGGCGGAACACCGCGATAGGCGCGAACTCCCCCGTCCGATCTCCATCGGCGCTGGTACAGCCGCCGATGCCACACATGAGCATCCCGCGGCCACGATCCAGCCAACCTTCGAACCCGCGGCGATGTGACCACAAATTCTGCGGTGCCGAATGTCCGGATCGCGGCGCAGGCGCGGCCTTCGGCTCGAATGCACTCATAGCTCTCGTCGTCGGTGAAGCCACCTTGACGGATTGGTGAGGGTCTTCTGGCCATGGTCACAGATAACTGCAATGAGCCTCGCAGTTATCTGTAGCGTCGGGAACGTCTCACACGATCACGGGATGGGTGGACAGACGATGGCGGAAGCACTGGAGTTGCCGCTGCAGATGCGGCGGGACGGGTTTGACCCGGCTGAGGAGTTGGCGCGGGCGCGTGATGACGACGGCGTGGTGCGGGTGATGACGCCGTTCGGCTGGGAGGCGTACCTGGTGTGCCGTTTCGAGGACGTTCGTGAGGTGCTGTCGGATCATGTCCGGTTCAGCAGTGCCCGCACGCCGTTCCCCGGAACAGAGGAGATGAGCGAGGACGAGCGGGCGAAGGTGCGGGCGGGAGGGCTGGTCGGGTTCGATCCGCCGGAGCACACGCGGTTGCGGCGGATGCTGACCCCGGAGTTCACGGTGCGGCGAATGCGTCGACTGGAGCCGCGGATCGTGGAGATCGTCGAAGCGGCACTGGATGATCTTCAGGCAGCGGGGAAGCCGGCCGATCTGGTGTCGCACTTCGCGCTGCCGGTGCCGTCGCTGGTGATCTGCGAGTTGCTGGGGGTCCCCTACGCCGACCGCGCGACGTTCCAGGATTTTTCCGCGCGCCAGTTGGATGTCTCGTTGCCGGCGCAGGAGCGGGCCGCGGCGCAGCGGGAGAACCGGGCCTACATGGCGGACCTGGTGGCTCGCGCGCAGGCCGCTCCCGGGGAGGACATGCTGGGGATGCTCGTGCGCGAGCACGGCGACGATCTCAGCACCGACGAACTGATCGGCATCGCGGGCCTGCTGCTGCTGGCCGGGCACGAGACGACCGCGAACATGCTGGCTCTGGGCACTCTGGCCCTGCTACGGCATCCGGACCAGTTGGCCCTGATCCGCGACGATCCAGCGCGGGTCGATCCGGCCGTGGAGGAGTTGCTGCGGTGGCTGTCGATCGTGGTCTCGCTGCCGCCGCGCACCACCACGACCGAGGTGGAGATCGCCGGGCACACCATCCCGGAGGGCTCGCTGGTGGTCCCCTCGCTGCCCGCCGCCAACCGTGACGCCGCCTTTATCGACCATCCCGACGCCCTGGACGTCACCCGGGGAGCGCTTGGTCATGTCGCCTTCGGCCATGGCATCCACCACTGTCTCGGGGCACCACTGGCCCGGCTGGAAATGCGCATCGCCTTCCCTGCCCTGCTCAAGCGCTTCCCGAAGATCGCGTTGGCCGATCCCGACGAGCCGGGCGACTTCCGCGTCTTCAGCTCCGTCTACGGCGTGCACTCGCTACGCGTGACCTGGTGACGGGCACCATGGCGCCGCGTGAACGGGCACTGCGTGCCGATGCCGCCCGTAACTACGAGCGGATCGTCGATGTCGCGGTCGGCGCGTTCGAGGAGATCGGTCCTGAGGTGACGCTGGAGGAGATCGCCGCTCGAGCGGGGGTCAACGTGGCAACCGTCTACCGGCACTTCCGCTCGCGCGGCCAACTCGTCCAGGCCGTGTTCGACCATGTCGTCGGCACCGAGATCGAACCCATGACCAAGGTGCACACCGGTGATCCGTGGCGCGATCTGGTGAGTGTGCTGGAGGCCGTCACCGAGGTGCTCGCCGGCCGGCGAGTCATTGTCTCCCTCGGCAGCGAGTTCGAGGCGTTCGCAGCCGAAGGCGCTCACCGCTTCCTGCGCGCCATCGAGCCGGTGCTCCGCCGGGCCATCGACGCGGGCGTGGTGCGGCCGGAGCTTCAGGCCCCGGATCTGGCCGCGGTCATCGCCATGAACCTGGCCACGGTGTATCCCGGGGATCCCGAAGGTGCGAACCGCAGAAGGTACCTCGCCTTGCTCGTCGACGGGCTCCGCCCCGCACCAGAGGCCCTGCCCCCTCTGTCACCACACGAGTCTTCCCCCTCTTCCGCTGCCCACCGGCAGTGACTACAAATCGAAGGATTGGACCCATGGAGTACACCCAATTGGGCCGTAGCGGCCTGTCGGTCTCCCGGCTCGTGCTGGGCACAGGGAACTTCGGGCCGGAAACGTCCGAAGAGGACAGTCACGCGATCATGGACCGGGCGCACGAGCACGGCATCAACTTCTTCGACACCGCCAACCTCTACGGCGTGAAGGTGGACCTCTCGGGCGAGAGGGGCCTCACCGAACAGATCATCGGCCGGTGGTTCGCCACCGGCGGCGGACGCCGCGAGAAGACGGTGCTGGGCACCAAGCTCTACTACCCGATGGGTACCTGGCCCAACGAGGGCTACCTGTCCGCGCTGAACATCCGCCGCGCCTGCGATGCCTCACTCAAGCGGCTGCGGACCGACTACATCGACCTGTACCAGATGCACAGCATCGACCGGAACACACCGTGGGAGGAGATCTGGGAGGCGTTCACAGTTCTGCGCCAGCAAGGGAAAGTGCTCTACTTCGGCTCGTCGAACTTCGCCGGCTGGCACATCGCCCAGGCTCAGGAAGCGGCCCGGTCGCGGCATTTCCTGGGTTTGGTGAGTGAGCAGTCGCTCTACAACCTGCTGTCCCGCTGGATCGAACTGGAGGTACTGCCCGCCGCGCGCCACTACGGGCTGGGTGTGATCCCGTTCTCGCCGCTGTACGGCGGACTGCTCGGCGGAGTCCTCCGCAAACAACGGGAGGGCACCGCTGCCCGCAGCACCTCGGGATTCACGGCCGCCGTGCTCGCCCGGCACCGGGACAGCATCGAGGCATACGAGAAGCTGTGCGCCGACCTCGGCGAGGACCCGGCTCACATCGGGCTGGCGTGGCTGCTCAGTCGGGAAGGCGTGACCGCCCCGATCATCGGACCCCGCACCGTCGAGCACCTCGACAGTTCACTGCGCGCGCTGGACGTCACGCTCGACGACGACACACTCGCCAAGCTCGACAACCTGTTCCCGCCACCCTGGCCGAACGGGGGCCAGTCCGCCCCAGAGGCTTACATAGGGTAAGAACACCCCGGTGAGCAGCACATTCCGCCCCTGGCCTGCCGCACGGGATCGAGACTCCCTCCTCGGCAGCGAACGGGCGCTCCGCCCTGTCCCACAGTCCGACACCTTCTCCGACAGGTGGCGCGGAGGCGCTTCAGCGCGAGCCGGCGGGCAAAAAGGCACAGCAGCCCGGCCCAGGTGGACTGGTGGGTGTGAACCGCTTCGGCGACAGCTCTGCCGTGGGGCATCAGCGTCATCGCGTCCACACCTCCATGTGCTGGCACGCCGGCCGTCGCGCGGCGGTGCGTCGAGCGACGCCTGGGCGGAGCTGCTCCAACCCGGAAGTGGAGCCGTCTACAGCACCGGACGTGCCCCACCGGCGGGCGGCGACACGATCCGGGCGCCACCAGCAGCGAACTCCTCGTCCCCGATGAGGACGTCCAGATCCTCCGCGGCTTCCGGACGGCGGCCGACGCCGGGGCGCTCCTCACGAGTGACCAGTCCGTCAGTCCGCCGTCTGCACCGGCCCCGCCGTCACCTTCCGCAGGAGCGGCCTGCTGCCGGTGATCGCGGCGAGCATGGCCAGCGCGCCGACGGCAACGCAGAGCACCAGTTGGACGGTGCCGGAAGTGTTGATGGTGGTGCCGGCTGCCTCGTTGAGCTGCATGGCGCCGAAGACACCCATCGCGGTGGTGCCGCCGGCCAGGACGGCCAGCGGGATGACGGTCTCGCGGATCCGGGCCCGGTTGAGGACGTCCAACGGGGTGCCGGCCAGCCGCAGCAGGGCATACGTCCGGCACCGGTCGAGGACGTTGGCGGCGGCGGTGAGTCCGGCGGAAGCGGCGGCGACGAGGAAGCTCAGCACCAGGGTGGCGGTGCTGACGGTGGCGACGCGGGCCGTGGCCGTGTCGTCCGGCGCGGACACGTATTCCTGTGTGATCGGGTACCTGCCCGACCCGAGGGGCGTCAGGGCCGTGATGGCCGTGTCGACGTGTTCCTCCCCGCCGGAGACCTGGATGGTCACCCCGGGCACACCGCCGAGCAGGCTGTCTTAATCGTCCTCGCTCGTGACGGCGACGGTCGCCGTGACGCCCGCCTTGTGCAGGAGCACGCGGGCCTCGGCTGCGGTGTGCCGGGCGTCGGAGGCGTTCGCGGTGATCACCGCCACCTGACCCTCGTAGCGCGGGCCTTCGGAGCCCAGCGTGCTGACCGAGAAGAACCCGGCCACGAACCCGGCGAGCACGAGGCCGCTGACGGTGCGCCAGGCTGCGCCCGCCTCGGCCGAACGGCCGGCTTCAGAGGCCGGTCCCCTCGGCCGTTCGGTCGATCCCGCCGCCGGAACTTCGGCCTACGGTGACCGGCATGAAGTCCGTTTCCGCCCGGGGCTGCGCCCGTGGCCTCGCCGTCGGCGTCCTGCTCGCCGCTTCCGTAGCCGACGTTGTTCTCTACGCCGGCTCCGACGGGTCGAGTGTCCTGCCGATGGCAAGCCCCCTCTGGCAGACCCTGGCCGTGGTGCTGGTCGGGCTGGCCGCCGTGCTGTGGCCGGCCAAGCGGCGGCCCCAGTGGCTCACACCGCAGGTGCGCACCGCCGTGCCCGCTCTCGCCTCGGCCCTGCTCACCGCTGCTTCGCTGCTGGTCCGAGGGCCGGTCGTGTTCGGCCCGGGCGAGGTCATGATCCTGCTGAGCCTGCTCTTCATCGCGGTACGGCACTGCCCGTCGCGCTGGGCCGTGGTGTGCGGCGGCCTCGACGCGGGCGCGCTGCTCATCCTGCCGGTACGCGGCGACGTGACGCTGAGCAGTGACGTCATGGGCCTTGAGATGATCGGCCTGGTGCTGGTCGGCCTCGTCGCCGGGCTTGCAGGCTATCTGCGCACCATGGACTACCGGCGTACGCTCGCCGTCAGCGAGACCCGCCGCAGCGAACGCCTCGCCATCGCAGCCGACCTGCACGACTTCGTCGCCCACCACGTGACCGGCATCCTCGTGCAGACCCAGGTGGCCCGCATGATGGCGCAGACCCAGCCGCAGGAACTGGACCCGGTCCTGGCCGGCATCGAACGCGCCGCGACCGAGGCCCTTGCCTCGATGCGCCGCACGGTCGGTGTGCTGCGCGACACCGGCCCCGAAGCGGCCGGCCACCGCCCGGTCGGCGACCTCGCGGGCATCACCGGACTGATCGAGGGCTTCGCGATCCCCGGCCAACAGGTCGTCCTGCGCCGCGACCCCGCCGTGTCCGCCGGCATTCCCCACGAGGTGCAGGCCGCGGCCTTCCGGGTCGTCCAGGAGGCCCTGACCAACATCCGTCGACACGCGGCCGACGCCGCCCACATCGAGGTCCGTCTGCGCGACGCCGCCGGCCGACTGGAGGTATCGGTGGCGGACGACGGCCGCGGCGGCACACAGCTTCCGGCAGCCGCCCACGGCGGCGGCTTCGGCCTCGTCGGCCTGAAGGAGCGGGTGACCGCGACGGGCGGCGAACTGCACGCCGGGCCGCGGGGCGACGTGGGGTGGGAGGTGCGGGCGGTCTTTCCGGCACGGAAATCCTGAGAGCGACAGCGCGATCCATCAGGTGGTGAGGCCGTGAACGAAGATGCGGGTCCACCGGAGAACCCTGGACGCCTTCATCCTGCGCGCCTTCCTGGTCCCGCGGCCGTGCACCTCTTCGGAAAGGCTACGAAGACGCAGACCATCATGGCGGCGGCAGCGGCGATGACCCGCGCGGTCTGTACACCGCTGATCAACATCTGAGGTCCTGGACGAGACTCCATTCCCTGTCCCCACCTGTACGACCTCGCCGCCGAGCCGGTCGGTTCCTGGCGTCGCTGGACGGCCTGCGGGGGCAGGCCCGATCGAACCCCGCCAGATCTTCCAGTCCGGCGCCAACTACCCGCAGTACTGATCCGCATGGAGGCCGTCCACCGCTTCCCCGCCGACGGTCCCCGCACGGCCCACTCGGGCGTCGGCCTTTCGGCCGAGGGCAGTGCCGGGTCTCTGGCCGTTCGGCCGAGGCGTCGTCGGCCCGGGCCATCGGAGAGTGGGGGACGACGCCGTCGCCCTCCTGTCCGTGGCGGTCCGTATCCGAGAAGGACGCTCCATGCCCCGTGCCACCCGTGTAGCCGCCATGGCCGCCGCCGGCCTCCTTGCCGCCCTCGCTCTGCCCGCCGCGCAGGGCGCAACCGTGTCCACCGCTCGGCCCCCGGCCGCGGACCACCCCTCCCGCCTCGACCGGTACTACAGCCAGCGCCCGGCATGGCACCGGTGCGACATCCCCGACGCACCCGCCGCCTTCCAGTGCGCCACCATCACCGTCCCCGTCAACTACGCACACCCCGACGGCCGGACTCTGCGCCTGCAGATCTCGCGGCTGCGCACCAGCACGCCCGGCAGACGCCACGGGGTCCTGCTGTCCAACCCCGGCGGCCCGGGCAACCCCGGCCTGGGGAACCCTCTCTCGCTCCAGGACACTCTGACCAAGAGCGTCCTCCGACGCTACGACCTGATCGGTTTCGACCCCCGCGGCCTGGCCGCCAGCAGCCCGGTGCACTGCGGTCTGACGGAGGACGAGGCGGACTCCACAGAGCCCTACCGCCCCTACCGTGCCGCCACCTTCACCAAGGACACCGCACGCGCCCGGGACATCGCCGCCAAGTGCACCGCCCGCAACGGAAGCCGACTGCTGCCGTACATCAACACCCGCAACACCGCCAGGGACATGGACGTCATCCGCGGCATCCTGAGCGAGCAGAAGCTCTCCTACGTCGGGTGGTCCTACGGTACGTATCTCGGCGCCGTCTACACCCAGCTCTTCCCCCGGCACAGCGACCGCATCGTCCTCGACAGCGCGGTGGACCCGAACCGGTTCGGCCGGGGCACGGTCCTGGCCATGGCCGCCGGGGCCGAGCCCGCGTTCAAGGACTGGAGCCGGCTGATCGCCCGCCGCGACCGCACCTACCACCTCGGCGACACACCCGCCGAGGTTCGCGCCGCCTTCTGGCAGCTGATCACCCGTGCCGACCGCACACCCCTGCTGTACCAGGGCGACGACCCGTTCCACCAGGGCGACGCCCTCACCGGCGCCGACATCCGCTCCTGGCTGCGGGGGTCCTTCGCCGCCGAGCCCTACCAGGCCGCCCGCGAGATCGTCACACTCCGCGAGTCCCGATCCACCACCCGCACCACCCGCCCGGACACCGGACCCGCAGGCCCGGCGGACGACAACAGCGTCGGCCTCAACTGGGCCATCACCTGCGCCGACAACTCCGCGTCGTGGCCCCGCGATCCGGCCCGCTACCAGCGTGACGCCCGCCGCGAGAGCGTCCGCCACCCTCTCTACGGAGACTTCGCCGCCAACATCACCCCGTGCGCCTTCTGGCCCAGAGGCGCGGAACCGGCCACCCGTATCGGCAACACCGTCGGCGCCCTCGTCGTACACAACCAGTGGGACCCCCAGACCCCGCTGCCCGGCGGCCGCGCCATGCACCGCGCCATGCACGGCTCACGCCTGGTCTACGTCCGCGGCGGCCGCGGCCACGCCATCTACGCCCTCCCCGGCGCCCCCGCCTGCGTCACCCGCACCGTCGACGCCTACCTCACGGACGGACGCCTGCCGACGACCGACATCACCTGCGGCTCCTGAGTGGAAGGCGGGGCGGGCAGGAAACGTGGTTCCTGCCCGCCCCGCCTTCCACTTCAACGGCTCATGGCTTCGGGATCACGGGCGCGTCGGTGCGGGCGGCGATGTCCTCGATGGTTACTCCCGGTCCGCATTCCACGAGAGCGAGACCGTCGGGTGTGACGTCGAGGACGGCGAGGTCGGTGATGATGCGGTGGACACACCGTTCGCCGGTGAGCGGAAGGGTGCACTCCTGGAGGATCTTCGGCGAGCCGTCCTTGGCGGTGTGTTCCATCAGGACGATGACGCGGCGGGCGCCGTGGACGAGGTCCATCGCACCGCCCATGCCCTTGACCATCTTCCCGGGGATCATCCAGTTGGCCAGGTCGCCGGCGGCGGAGACCTGCATCGCGCCGAGCACGGCGGTGTCGATGTGGCCTCCGCGGATCATGCCGAAGGAAAGGGCCGAGTCGAAGAAGCTCGCGCCGGGGAGGACGGTGACGGTCTCCTTGCCCGCGTTGATCAGGTCGGGGTCGACCTCGCCCTCAGTGGGGTAGGGGCCGGTGCCGAGGATGCCGTTCTCGGAATGCAGGACCACCTGGACGCCCGAAGGAAGGTGGCCGGGGATGAGGGTGGGCAGGCCGATGCCGAGGTTGACGTAGGAGCCGTCGGTGAGTTCGGCGGCGGCGCGCGCGGCCATCTGCTCGCGGGTCCAGCCCGGCGAGGTACGGACATCGTGGCTCATGCGCGTACGGTCCCTCGTGTCGAAGACGCGGAAATTGAAAGGCGTTCGATGTGCTTGTCGGCCGCCTCGGCCGGCGTCAGTTCCACGATCCGCTGGACGAAGACCCCCGGCAGGTGAACGGCGTCGGGACTCAACCCGCCCGGCTCGACGAGTTCTTCGACCTCCGCGAGGGTGATGCGGCCGGCCATGGCGGCGAGAGGGTTGAAGTTGGCGGCGGCCCTGCGGAAGACCAGGTTGCCGTGGCGGTCGCCGCGCCAGGCCCGTACGAGCGCGAAGTCGGTGGTGATGCCGTGCTCCAGGACGTGCGGGCGACCGTGGAAGGTACGGGCCTCCTTGCGCGGAGAGGCGACGGCGACCGCGCCGTCGGGGGCGTAGCGCCAGGGCAGGCCACCGTTGGCCACCTGGGTGCCCACGCCCGCGGGGGTGTAGAAGGCGGGAATGCCCGCTCCCCCGGCGCGCAGCCGTTCGGCCAGGGTGCCCTGCGGCACCAGCTCCACCTCCAGTTCGCCCGACAGGTACTGACGGGCGAACTCCTTGTTCTCCCCCACGTAGCTGCCCGTGACGCGGGCGATCCGGCCGTCGCCCAGCAGGACGCCAAGGCCGCGCCCGTCCACGCCGCAGTTGTTCGACACGACCTGCAGGCCGGTGGCGCCCTGCGCGTGGAGGGCTTGGATGAGCACCTCGGGGATGCCGCTGAGGCCGAACCCGCCGACGGCGAGTGACGCGCCGTCGGGGACGTCGGCCACCGCCTCCGCGGCGCTCGAACAGACCTTGTCCATGGGTGAGAGAGCCTTTCTGCTCCTGCTAGTTGCGTACGGCATCCGAGATCGGCTTGGCGCCGCCGTGCGCGGTGAGGCCGCCGTCCACGGGGATCTCGGCTCCGGTGATGAAGGACGACTCGTCGCAGAGGAGGAAGGTGACGAGCGGGGTGATGTCGTCGACGGTTCCGGTGCGTCCGAGGGGTGTCCCTGCGAGGTTGACCTCGCGGAAGGCGGGCGCGGCGGAGGCGGTCATCTCGGTCTCGATGAAGCCGGGGTGGATGGTGTTCACGCGGATGCCGCGTGGCCCCATTTCCATGGCGGCGGTGGCCGACAGGCCGCGCAGGGCCCACTTGCTGGCGGTGTAGGCGACCGGGTAGTGGGCGGTCAGTGCCGCCGAGGAGCCCACGTTCACGATCGATGCCCCGGGGCGCATCAGCGGTGCCAGGTGCTGGATGCCCAGGAGCGGCCCGGTGACGTTGACCGCGTGGACGCGGGCCATGTCCTCGGGGCGTACGGCGTCGAGGCGGGCGCGCCAGGTGATGCCGGCGTTGTTGACCAGGCCGTGCACCTGTCCGTACGCCTGCCCCAGTTCGGCGGCGAGTTCGGCCCAGTCCTGCTCGCTGGTGACGTCGAGCCGACGGCAGCCAGGTGTATCGGTCACGTCGGTGGCGATGACCCGGGCGCCCTCGCGGGTCAGCGCCTCGGCCTCGGCCGCGCCCTGGCCGCGGGCGGCACCTGTGACCACGACGACCTTGCCGAGAAGCCTCTTGGGGTGGAGATCGGTCACGGCCGCTCCCGGGAGCGGCGCCGCCCGGCCGGCAGCGGGACCGGGGCGGCTCCGGCGACGACCGTGTTGGAGACGCTGCCTATGCCCTCGACGGTGAGGGTGACCGTGTCGCCGGGCCGCAGCGGGGGCGGGTCCTGACGGCCGCGTACGCCCCACAGTTCGGCGAGGCAGCCGCCGTTGCCGCAGGTGCCGGAGCCGAGGACATCGCCGGGGCGGACGAGGGTCCCACGCGAGGCGTAGGCGACCATCTCCTCGAAGGTCCAGCTCATGTTGGACAGAAGGTCCGTGCCGACGGTCTCGCCGTTGACCGAGGCGGTGAGCCCGAGCCGCAGGAAGCCGTCCTCGTCCCGGTACTTCTCCAGTTCGTCGGCGGTGACCAGGTACGGGCCCAGCGTGGTGGCGGTGTCCTTGCCCTTGCACGGGCCGAGGCCCACCTTCATCTCCGCGGACTGCAGGTCGCGTGCCGACCAGTCGTTGAAGACCGTGTAGCCGATGATGTGGTCGCCAGCCTGCTCGGGCGTGAGGTCGCGGCCCTCCTTGCCGATCACGGCGGCCACTTCGAGTTCGAAGTCGAGCACGCCCGACCCAGGTGGCACGGGGATGTCGTCGTGCGGACCGTACACCGCGTAGGGGTTGGTGAAGTAGAAGGTCGGGGCGGTGTACCACTGCTCCGGCACTCCGGCGGTGCCGTCCACCGACCGCCGTACACCCTCGACGTGTTCCTCGAAGGTGACGAAGTCCCGCACGGTGGGCGGCTGGAGTGGGGGCAGCAGTAGTACCTCGGAGACATGGGGGCCGGCCGGGATGTCCAGCGTGGCGGAGCCCGCCTCCAGCAGCGCGGGCAGGCCGCCGCCCTGGGCGAGCAGGCTGGTCAGGGAGCCGACACCGGGCAGCGGGTAGAGCGTGCCGTCCTCTTCGACGACGGCCACGTGGCGTCGGTTTCGGTACTCGTACGCGGCGAAACGCATGGAGGTTTCCTGTCGGCTGTCGGCTGTCGGCGTGAGGGGTGGGCGCGAAGGCCGGGGGCGCGGCGTGGGAGTCAGGGCGGTGACAGGGCCACCGCGCCCCCGGGGACTTAAGGGCTTCGCCGATCAGACCGGCGGAGCGACGAACACGCCGCGGTCGACGTCGTTGAAGGACTCCTTGGTGACAAGCTCGTTCATGGAGTTGGCGGTGCCCCACTGGTCGGTCACTTCGGGCTGGGAGAAGTCGTAGACGTGCGGGTGCCAGGTGTCCTCGTCCAGCAGCTCCAACTCCGTCGTGTATTCAACGGTGTTGCCGTGCGGGTCGAGGAAGTACGTGAAGGTGTTGTCGCCCGCCATGTGCCGGCCCGGCCCCCAGATCTTCTTGAAGCCGGCGCGCATCACGCGCCCGGAGCCGCGCATGTACTCGTCGATGCCGCGCATCTCGAAGGAGATGTGGTGCAGCGAGGTGTGCGGGCCCTTGGCGATGGCCATGGAGTGGTGCTGGTTACTGATCCGCATGAAGTGCATGACGTCGCCGATGTGCGGATGGCCGAGCGTGTCGGACAGTCGGAAGCCGAGGTGCTCCTCGTACCACGCCTTGGTCTTGTCCAGGTCCGGGGAGTTGAGCACGACGTGCGACAGCTTGACCGGGATCGACTCCTTCTCCTCGATCCTGCGGTGCTGCCGTACCTCGACGTCGGCGGAGACCTCGATGGTACGCCCGTCGACGTCGAAGAAACGGAAGCCGTAACCACCGCCGGGCGTCTCTACCTTGCCCGGCTGAGAGATCAACTGCACTTCACCCGCCAGGAGTTGCTCGGCAAGAGTGTCCACGTCGGCGGCGCTCGCGGCACCGTAGGAGACGAGGTCGAGGCGCTTCTCGTGGGCCTTGCGGAGCCGGACGATGTACTGCTCGGGGCTGCCCTCGGCGGCGAGGAAGGAGATGTCGGAGTCCTCGGCGACCTTGGTCAGGCCCCAGACGCCGGAGTAGAAGTCGAGCTGCTTGTCGTAGTCGGGCACGGCGAGGTCGACGTGCCGCAGGTGGGTGAGCAAGCGGTTGGACATGTGGGGGCCTCCTCAGGAGAGGTTGAGAAGCGCGGCGGCGTTTCCGCCGCGTATGGCGTGGAAGTCCGGGTCGGGCAGCCGGGCGGCGCGCAGGGCGGCGACCGGGTCCTCGGTGCCCATGTCGAAGGCGTAGTCGGAACCGAGCACCACCCGGTCCGCGCCCGCCACCCGGACGAGTTCCCGCAGCACGTGCGGGTCGTGGACGAGGGAGTCGAAGTACAGGCGCTTGAGGTAGCTGCTGGGCCGATGGGCACAGCCGGCGCCCGCGTCCGACCGGGCCGACCAGGCGTGGTCGGAGCGGCCGATGTGGGTGGGCAGGTAGCCGCCACCATGGGCGGCGATCAACTTCAGCCCGGGGTGCCGGTCCAGGACGCCGGAGAAGATCAGGTGCGACAGCGCGACCGCGTTCTCCACCGGCTGGCCCACGACGTTGGACAGGTACCAGCGATCCAGACGCTCGTCGAGCGTGCAGCCGAAGGGATGCAGGAAGAGGACGGCGCCCGTTTCCTCGGCGCGCGACCAGAAGGGTGCGTACGCGGCGTCCGAGAACTCGCGGCCGGGGGCGTGACTGGAGATTTCGACGCCCAACAGGCCTTGCTCCAGGGCGTGTTCGAGGGCGTGTACGGCCTGCTCGGGGTGCTGCAGGGGGACGAGGCCGAGTCCGTGCAGCCGTCCGGGAGCCTGGGAGCAGTGGGCGGCCGTCGCCTCGTTGGCGCGCCGG
The DNA here is from genome assembly GCF_040704615.1 of Streptomyces sp. NPDC046862. Taxonomy (NCBI): domain Bacteria; kingdom Bacillati; phylum Actinomycetota; class Actinomycetes; order Kitasatosporales; family Streptomycetaceae; genus Streptomyces; species Streptomyces sp. NPDC046862. The sequence goes on from NZ_JBEYXP010000004.1 coordinate 89,655, forward strand.
AAGACCTTCTCGGCCGTCTCCTCGTCCGCCCAGTAGTGGTAGTGCGAGGGAGACGGGCTGACCAGCTGTACGTCCACACCCTGGGCGTCCATCGCGGCCAGTCGTGCGGTGACGTCGGTCATCCTCGGGGCACGCTCACGGACCATGGGGCCGCTGACGGCGAGGGCCGCCGGGCCGTTGCGGCGGGCGTCGAGGGCCCGGGCCGCGGCCAGTCCCGGCAGGTCCGCCACCAGGGCGTCGACCTCGGGCAGCAGGACGTGCGCGTGCACGTCCACGGTGGGCACGGTCACGGCAGTTCCTTCAGCAGGGTCATCGTGCGCCCGATCAGCCCGGGGATGTCGGCGTCACGCACGCCGTCCAGCTGCCACTGGCCGATCTGCATGGACGCCTCGACGACGGTCCGCACCCGGGAAACACGGCGCTCGTAGTAGTTCTGGAGCAGCTCGCTGTCCCAGTCCCGTCCGCTGGTGAGCAGTTCGGCGAGTACCAGGGCGTCCTCCAGGGACATGGCCGCGCCCTGGGCGATGGTGGGCGGGCAGCAGTGAGCGGCGTCGCCGATCAGCACGACCCGGCCGCGGTGCCAGGAGCCCTCCACCAGCAGCCGGTCGAACCAGGTGTAGTTGACCTTCGTCGGGTCGGTGATGTGCTTGGTGATCTCCGGCCAGGCTCCGCCGTAGGCCTGCGCCAGGCGGCGCATCTCGTCGGCGTAGGCAGCCGGGTCGATGGAGGTGCGTTCGCGGCATCCCTCGACGACGAAGGCATAGATGGTGTTCTCGCTGGTGGGGGTGTAGCCGGCGATGTAGGCCGGGCCACCGTAGGCGAGGTCGGTGCGCTCAACGCCCTCGGGGCGCGGGGCGGCGATGCGCCAGATGGCCATGCCCGTCGGCTCGGCTCGCTCGGTGATGCCGATCGCGGCGCGGGTGGCGGAGTTGAGGCCGTCAGCGCCGATCACCAGGCCGTAGCGGCCCTCCGTACCGTCGCTGAAGCGCACCGACACACCGTCGGCGTCCTGCTTCAGGGCCTCGGCGGTGGTGCCCAGGCGGACGGTTGCGCCGGAGGCTCGGACCGCGTCGATGAGGATCTGCTGAAGCCGGGGGCGCTGCATGCCGAGGGTGGCGGGCAGGTCGTCGCCGCCGGTCTTGATGTCCTCGGCGACGTGCAGCACGGTGCCGTCGGGGGTGGTGATGCCCAGCGTGCCGAAGGGGAAGCCGGAGGCGCTCACCTGCTCCCAGACTCCCAGTTCGCGCAGCACGCGCAGGGCGTTGCCCTGGAGAGTGATGCCGGAGCCGGTGGTGGCGTTCCAGTCGGGCTTGGCCTCGATGAGGTCGACGGTGATGCCGGCGCGGCGCAGCAGAATGGTCACGGCGTTGCCGGAGGCGCCACCGCCGATGACGAGGACTCTGTGCGTGGGGCTGTCTGCCATGTCGGGATCCTCCCGAGGTTGGGCCGCGCGGCTTCGGGCGGCGGGGGTGCGGCTCGCCCGCCGGGAGGGCGGGCCAGGCGCTCTGGTGAATCACCCGTCGGCGGCTGGATGAGCGGGTGGGGGCCGGATGCGCCGGTGCTGTCCGGGGAGAACGCATCCGGCCCGGTTCTACGGGCTACTTGACGGCGATCGGGTTGACGGGTGAGCCGACGGCGCCGGTGATGGGCAGGGGCGCGGCGGTGAGCCAGAACTCGTACACGCCGTCGTCCGCGCAGTCGGCGGCGAGGGAGTCGAGGTCCCACATCTCGCCGATCAGCAGGCCCATGTTGGGGATGACGACCTGGTGCAGCGGCTGGAAGGCGTGGTCGAACTCGTTGGGGCGTACTTCGAAGCCCCATGTGTCGGTGGCGATCGCGGCGATCTCGGTGCCGTGCAGCCAGCCGGCCGTGGTGAACGACAGCCCCGGCGCGGGCCCGCCCGCGTAGTCGCCCCAGCCGTCGCGCCGGACGCGAGCCAGCTGTCCGGTCCGAACGAGGACGATGTCGCCGCGGCCCACGCGCACACCGTGTGCCTCGGCGGTCGCGGTCAGATGCTCCTCGGTGATCGCGAACGCGTCCGGCAGCTCGCCGTCCGCGCCGAGGACTTGACCCACATCCAGCAGCACCCCGCGCCCGGCGACGTACGGCGCCATGTGCTCGATGCCGGTGACGAGGTCACCGTCGGAGGTGACGACCTTCTCGGCCTTCCGCCCGTTCCACGCGTTGCCGTGGTCGAAGATGTGCCCGAGCCCGTCCCACTGGGTCGAGCACTGCAACGGCATCGCGATCACGTCATCGGCGCCCCCGATGCCATGGGGGAAGCCCTGGTTGCCGAGGGCCGCGTCGGTGCCGGTGTCGAGCATGGTGTGCACGGGGTTGGTCCGGCGCCGCCAGCCCTTCTGCGGGCCGTTCATGTCGAAGCGCTGGGACAGCGAGAAGCTCACGCCCCTGCGTACGAGCGCCGCGCCCTCGCGCCGCTTGGCCTCACTGAGGAAGTTCAGGGTGCCGAGGACATCGTCCTCACCCCAACGGCCCCAGTTGGAGTACCTCTTGGCGGCCTCGGCGATCGCGCCCTCGGGATCCGTACGGTCGATCATGCGTCTGCCTCCTCGGCGACACAGCGGGTGCGCTGGACGCCCAGCCCCGTGACGGAGCCCTCCATGACGTCGCCGTCGCGCAGCAGCCGCCCCCAGTGGATTCCGTTGCCGGCCGGGGAACCCGTGAGCACCAGGTCACCGGGCAGCAGCCGGGAGGTCTGCGAGATGTACGACACCAGTCGGGCGATGCCGAAGAGCATGTCCTTGGTCGACTCGTCCTGCATGGTCTCGCCATTGAGCTTCAGGGTCACCCGAAGATCACCCGGGTCCGCGATCGAGTCGGCGGGGACGATCCATGGGCCGAGCGGCGTGAAGCCAGGGGCGTTCTTGCCGCGCAGCCAGTCCGTACCGATGGCCTTCATGTCCCGGCGGAAGACGGTGGCGCGATCGGTGAGGTCGTTGGCGATGGTGTACCCGGCGACGTGCTCCAGCGCCTCTTCGACGGAGACGCGGTGGGCGGGCTTGGCGATGACGGCTGCCAACTCCAGCTCCCAGTCCGGCTGTTCGGCCCAGGCGGGCAGGACGACGTCGTCGTACGGGCCCGCGATGGCACTGGGCAGGCCGATGAACACGTACGGCAGGTCCTCCGCGGCCCGCCGGTCCATCACCGCGGCGATCTCCTCTCGCGCTTCCTCGACCGTGCGCGGGTCGTCCGGGGAGCGGTGGGCGACCTCCAGGTCGATGACGTGCTGCCGGTAGTTGGCGCCGGACTGGAAGATCTGGCGGGGCTCCACCGGGGCATGCACGCTCAGGCTGTCGAGCCGCTGCCACTCCAGGGCGTCTTCGCCCGCGAGGGTGTGCAGAACGGGAAGGATCTCCTCCCACCGTTCCAGCAGGGAACGCACATCGGTCGGCTCCCAGGCCAGAGCCTGGCTCAGGTCAAGCACCCGGTCCCGGACCACCAGGCCGGGAAACCGTCTCCCGTCAGGCGCGGAGAGCGTGCCGAGCGCGAACGGGCCGACGGGTTGCGCGAGCGTTGCCATGAGATTTCCTCCCGCTGAGTTGCGGTCTACTCTGACCGGCATCCGCAGATCGTGGAAATGAATCCTGTGGATGATGTACATCCACGCTACGAATACCCCTCTCTATCCAGGTGGTGCCCGGTGAACCTGTCCCGTCTCGACCTCAATCTGGTCGTCGCCCTCCGCGCCCTTCTGGAGGAACGCAACGTCACCCGGGCCGGCGAGCGCATCGGACTCAGCCAGCCCGCGATGAGCGCGGCGCTGTCCCGGCTGCGCCGCCATTTCGACGACGAACTGCTGGCCCGGACCGGCAACTCCTACGAACTGACCCCGCTCGGCATCGCCCTGCGCGACCGCAGCGCCACCGCGTGCGACCTGCTGGAGCGGGTCTTCGCCAGTCAGGCCGACTTCGATCCGACGGCCGAGACCCGCGAGTTCACACTGCTCGCATCGGACTACGGTGCGGCCGTGTTCGGGGCTGCCCTGGCCCGCGCCCTGCACCGGGAGGCACCCGGGATCCGGCTCGCCTTCCAGCACCCCGCGCCCTCCGTCGTGGAGAACACCGCGACCGTACTGAGCACCGTCGACGGACTGCTGATGCCCCACGGGGTCATTGACGGACTGCCCGCCGTCGACCTGTTCAGCGACCGCTGGCTGTGCCTGATCGCCGACGACCACCCCGAGGTCCGCGACGAGCTCACCCTCGACCATCTGGCCCAGTTGCCCTGGGCCGTCTACCAACGCCCCTACGACGCCCCGGCAGCGCGCCAGCTCAGCATGATCGGCATCAGCCCTCGGGTCGAGGTGTCCGTGCAGACCTTCCAGCTGCTGCCGCACATGGTCGAGGGCACCCGCCGGGTCGCGATGATCCAGGAACGCCTCGCCCGCAGAGCGGTCCGTGCCGCGGCGGTGCGCGTCCTGCCCTGCCCGTTCGAGGCCGTACCGGTGCAGGAGGCGATGTGGTGGCACCCCGTGCACGCACAGGACGCGGCCCACATCTGGCTGCGGCAAAAGGCGGCGGAGGTGGGGACGACGTTGACGGCCAACGGCGACGTCCTCAAGGGGCGCGGGGAGGCGTCGCATGCCGCTCCGCCGCGCTGACACGACTGGCCACGATGTGCCGCACCCTCGCTGCGGCACATCGTGGCAGTTCCGAGGGAGCGTGCGTCCGTCAGGCCGTCTGCTCCGGCAGCGGCCGGGGGTCGACGGCACCGGCGCGACGGCGAGCCGTGAAGAGACCTGCCGCGAGAAGGGCGGCGGCCAGCCCCAGCACGCCCACCGCACCGGCCAGACTGCCGACCGCCGACTCCAGGGCCAGCAGTACGAGCGGGCAGACGAACTCACCGCCGAAAAAGGCCGCCATCCACAACCCCGTGCCCCGGCCGCGGTCCTCGAACGCCAGACCTGCCATGGCGCTGGTAAGGAGGGCGGGCAGCAGTATGCCCGTGCCCACGCAGTTGATCACGGCTCCGACGACCACGAGAGGGGCGTTGCCCGCCAGGAACATCACCGCGAAGCCCGCCGCACAGAGCGCGAAGACGGCGGGCAACATCGGGGCCGGGGAGCGCTTCAGCCGGGCGAAGGTGACGGCGCCGCCCACGGTGGCGGCGCTCGAGACCGCGGTGGCCAGGCCGATGACACCGGAGTTCTCCACCCCGAGATCGTCGAGCAGGTACGACATCTCCACCGGGACGGTGTAGAAGACCATCGCCCCGAAGAAGGTGAGGGCGCAGATGCCCGCCATTCGACGCCACAGGACCGGGCGGCGGGTCTCCGCCCCAACCGGGGCCTCGTCGGCGGTCACGCGGGCCGCGGGGTTGGGCAGAGCGGTCGCCATCAACGGGGCGAGCACCAGGCTCACGGCGTACACCCAGAAGGGCACCCGCCAGCCCGCCGACCCGGCGGCCCCACCGATCACGAAGAAGACGGTGGCCGACGCCGAGGCGCACATGGTCTGCAGGGCGAGGTACTTCACCCGCCGGTGACCGGAGTAGTAGTCCCCGATCAGGGTGGTGCAGCACGTCATGATGGCGGCCTCGGTGACACCGACCAGGGCGCGGCCGGCGATGATGGCGCCGAGGGAGTCCAGATAGAGCGGGGCCGTTCCGAACACGGCGTACAGCAGAGTCGCCACGATCAGCAGACGCTTGCGGCCCAGCCGGTCCACGATCACCCCGGCGAACGGGGCCAGCAGCGCCAGCGACAGCGCAGGAACGGTCAGCGCAAGGGGAACCAGCGCCTTGGCTCCGGGGGTCGACTCGAAGTGGTCCTGCATCTTCGGCAGCACCGGGGCGATCAGCACCGCCCCGAGAATCGGCAGGCAGCTGCCCGCCATCAGTAGGGTCACCCGCAGAAGATGGGCCGGGCCGGAGACAGCGACGGGCGGCGACGCGACATCGTCGACCGCGGTGACAGACGGCGGGACGGAACCAGACATGGCGACTCCAGGGGGCGGCGTACGGAAGCGGACATGCCTGTGTGGCGCACAGCGCACGGCATGCTGGCAGTGGCCGCACGTCGGCCGCTGGTTTGGACAGCGGCGTGCGGGTCGGGACGACTATGGGCCGCCCGCAGCCCCGCTGCCATCCCTCGAACGATCCGAATCTCGTATCCGGCTTATCCACATCGTGGATGACCGTGATGACAGCAGGGTTCCGGACATGCGCAGACAGCGATGTCCCGGGAGGCCGGTCCGACCAGACCGCGGGTCACCGGTCGACGTCCACCCATGGGCGTCCAGGGGCCCCTCCAAGCTTCAGGGAACCGGCAGCGGCAGGACGCGCCGGTAGGCGATGACAGCTACGCCACCGACCACGACGTGCATCACCATCAGCGCGACTACGGCCAGCGGACCCTTGCCGGGCGTGTCACCACCGAGCAGGGCCAGGTCAGGCACGAACGAGACGACCACGACTACGGGCACCAGCCATCGCAGCACTCCCGGGGGGGGCCTGGCCGCGCGGCGGACGACCGCCCAGCCGATGGCTCCGAGCACGACGCCGACCACGGTCAGCGGCACGTAGGCACGTGGGGTCAGCGGTTCGAAGTCGTGCGACGCGCCGGCCGCACGGGCAAGCAGGGCGAGCAGGGCGACAATCGCGTTCCCCAAAGAAGCAGTGACAGCTGCGGCGAGCAGACCTCCGACCGCAGTCAGGAAGCCGGAACGGCGGCCGGGCGGGGCGGACGAGGTGGCAGCGGAGCCGGAACCGGGCATGGGGATCTCCTCAGGCAGGGCTCAGGACGACATGATCGACCGCGGTGTCCGCGACAAGGTGCTGGGCGACGACCTGCGCGGTGACGCGATGTTCTCCGCGGTCGTGGAACGCGCGCTCTGGCTGACGATCGACGACGCGATGCCCCCCGAGGACACCACCGAGGCCGCCGTGGCGATCTTCCTCAACGGCGCACGGAGGCCCGAGCGGCCCTGAGGCTCCGGACGGGTTGGAGCGGAACGGCGTTGTGGGCTCACTGATCACAACGCCGTTCCGTATGTGGGCGGGTAACAACGAGCCAGGGCTTGGCCCGCGCTACCCGTAGGCCCATGAAGAAGTCATGTGCGGGTCGCGGCAGCAGCGGGCGCTCCGGCGCCGAGCCGCTTGAGTTTGATGACAGGGAGACGGTGATTGACGGCTACGGCAGTGGCCGTACCCCCGTCGTGACGCCATCGCAGCAGTGCGCTGCGGTCGGCAACCGATCCGGCGAGGATTTCCGGGGATCCGGTGAGCGGCAGTTCGCCGCTGATCTTGATGTCGAGTCCCGACTGCTCGGTCCAGAAATAGGGATCCGGTCGGTACGGCCTTGCCGACGCGCCGTGCAGCAGACTGGCGGCGGCCGCTCGGCCCTGCTCGACCGCGTTGGTCCAGTGAGGAGTTCGCCGTCCTTCTCGTGTTACGACGTCCCCGGCGGCGACCACGCCGGGAGCGACGCGACAGCACGCGTCGGTGACGAGCCCGCCGCCGGCGTCCAGGGGCAGTCCGGAGTCCCGCAACCAGTCGGTGTTCGGCAGGTCGCCCACAGCGCACACGATCACGTCGGCCTCCAGGACCGACTCGCCGCAGCGGACACGGTGTTCGCCCAGGACGGTGACGCCGTCCGGCGCGACCCGGACACGTATGCCGTGGTCACGCGCTGACGCGACGGCGAGATCGGCCAGCCACGACCCGAGCAGCCTGTGCAGCGGCGGGACGAGGTCGACCACGGTGACCTCCAGGCCCAGGGCGCGACAGGTCGAGCCGACCTCCATGCCGAGGAAGCCGCCGCCCAGCACGATCGCGCTGCGCGCGCGGGCCAGTCGGGAGGCGAGAGCCGAGGCGTCGTCCAGGGTGCGCACCACGAGGTCGTCGCGGCCGACCAGGCGGCGTGCCCTGGCCCCGGTGGCGACGACCAGCCCGTCGTACGGCACCTGCGTGCCGTCGGCCAGCGTCACCGCACGACTGGGGACGTCCAGCCCTACGGCCCGCGCCCCGGTGCGGAACTCGAGCCCCTCGCCCGGCGCGGGCAGCAGGGCCGATTCCGCGGGTTCCCGGCCGGAGAGGACGCCCTTGGACAGAGGGACCCGCGAGTACGGCAGGTGAGGTTCTTCGGACAGGACGGTCACCTGCCCGTCGAACCCCTCCGCCCGCAGGCTCTCCGCTGCCGTCAGCGCGGCGATGGACCCACCGACCACGACGACCCGCCTCACGGCTGGACCTTCAGCGCCGCGACGGGACACACCCGTACGGCTGCCGCGACGGCGCTCTCGTGCTCCGGAGCCACCTCCTCGTAAGTCAGGTGCAGCTCGCCTTCGTCGTCGAGCCGGAACACCTCGGGCGCGGTCTGCTCGCACAGGCCGTGGCCCTCGCAGCGATCGAAGTCCACCACGATCCTGGACATCTCACTGCCCTTCCGCGCGCACCGTGACCGGGAGCGCGGCAAGGCCCCGGATCACGTTGTTGAGCTTGCGCACCGGCTCGCCCGCAAGCTCGATCGACGACACACGCCGCACCAGCGCGCCGAGCACCGCCTGCGCCTCCAGTCGGGCCAGGCCCTGGCCGGCGCAGCCGTGTACGCCGTAGCCGAACCCGATGTGGTCGACCGGGTTGCGCCGGACGAGGAACTCCTCGGGGCGCTCCCACTTGCGCTCGTCCCGGTTCGCCGAGGCGAAGGACAGCAGGACCTTGGTGTCGGCCGGGATGGTGACGCCCTCAATGTCCACCGGCTCGGTGGTGCGCCGGAAGAAGCCCTGCGCAGGGGATTCCAGCCGCAGCGACTCCTCGAACGCCGGGCCGACGAGCGCCGGTTCCGAGCGGACCTCTGCCAACGCCTTCGGATCCCGGGCGAAGAGCAGGATCGTGTTGCCGATGGCGTTGATGGTGGTGTCCATGCTGGCGACGACATAGGCGCTCAGCAGCGGAACCACAGATGCTGCTTCGATCTCGCCCCGGTCCGCCGCCTGGTAGACGGCGGCGGCCCAGCCGTCCGGGCGCAGGTTCTCCGGCACCATCGCGGTGTTCAGATACCCGAACATCTGGCCGACGAAGGGGATGGCCGCCTCGGAACGGGCGTTGAACGGACCGAAGGTGTTGAAGGCCGCGTCCGCGAACGACAGCAGCGGGCCCCGAGCCTCCTCGGCGAGCCCGATCAGGTCCGCGACCACCGTCACCGGGAACACTGCGGCGAGATCCGCCACGGCGTCGAACTCGCCCTTGGTCACGGCCGCGGCGACCAGGTCGTCCGCAAGGGCGGTGATCCGGGTGCGGAGCTTGGCCAGGGCCTTGGGAGCGAGCTTGTCGGACAGCAGCCCGCGCAGCCGGGTGTGGTCCGGCGGATCGCTGGCCAGGACGGTTCCCTTCATCTGGGCGTTGAACTGGTCCTCGTACCCCACACCCTGCGCCGACGAAAACCGTTCGTGGTCGGCCAGAGCCGCGCGGACATGCTCGTAACGGGGCAGGACCCAGGCGTCGTACTTGGTCAGCCGTACCGCAGGACCGGCTTCCCGAAGCTCGCGCAGAGCCGGGTAAGGGTCGTGCAGTACGTCATCGGCAAACAGGTCCACGCCGGACGTGGGCGAGGGCAAGGTCGCATGCATCAGAACCGACTCCCTTCGAAGAGAGGAAACCGTAGCGTCCACTACGATTTAGAGGAGCATCGGCTCGCGACGGAGCGCTGTCAACAGATGCAGCGATGTTTCCGCTGCGTATATACAGGCCGAATACCGCACATCAGCAGGGAGAATGGCGTGGTGGCACCAACCGACAGGGACAACGAATTCGCCATTCGTCCGCCGCGCCAGGAACGGACCCGGCAGGCATGGACGCGGATCCTCGACGCGGGAGTCGCGATCATCGAGGAGGGCGGATACGAAGCCTTCACCATCGCGGCCGTCTGTGAACGCGCCCAGGTCGCCCCGCGCGCCATCTATGACCGTACGACCAGCAAGGACGCTCTCTTCCTCGCCGTCTACGAGCACGGTCTCAGCATCATCCGCGCCGACGAGGAGGTCTTCGACCGCCCGGAGCGCTGGGCCGGCCTGGACGCGCGCACGCTGGCGGAAAAGGCCGTCGCCGAAGTCGCCGGGATCTTCGAGCGCCACGGGGCGTTCCTCAAGCCGATCGTGCTGCTGTCCGGAGCCCATCCCGAGGTCTACCGCAGGGGTCGCGTCTACACCGCCCGGACGGCGGACCGGTTCACTGCCCTGCTCCTCGGCGTCAGGGACCAGATCACCCACTCCGATCCCGAGTCGGCCGTACGCCTCTGCTTCAGCACGGTCTTCGCCTCTCTCGTGCTGCGGATCGCCTACGGCCCGGGCTTCGCCGCTCCGGCCGTCGACACGGACGCGTTTACGCGGCACCTGGCCCAGACCGCGGTGCGGTACTTGTTCGGCCGCGAGTGAACCGCCCGGCGAAGACAGGCTGTGGTCAAGCCGGCGAACACAAGCGGGGCACCGTCTCGCTCGGGACCCTCTCCTCCGGAAACACTTCCCCGGCCGAAGGCCGGATACAGAATGAGTGGGGACGACGGTGCGAATCGGCCCATGAGCGAGGGACGACACGAGGTGGCAGCCGCGCGGCACCGATGCGTCCGCCGCATGCACGTCCACTGCCGCTACAGCTGCCTACCGTACATCGCACTGAACATGTCGAACCTGGGCGGCTGCTACGACAACGAGGTCGACCGGCACGTCACCCAAACCGTCCGCGCTCTGCTCAGCCGCGGCCGCGAGAGCGGCATCTTCCGCGGCGAGCTGTCACCACACGTGCTACTCGCCATACTCATGGGCCTGACGAACCAGGCGGTGCAGCTGGTGCTGCGCGAGGACGTCGGCGTCGAACAGGCCAGCGACGCCGTGATCACGATCTTCCTGCACGGGACGGCGAGCCCGGATCCCCCTCGGCCACAGGGGTGACCAGGCGACAGCGTGACGCGTCGGCACCCTGACCGCCGACCTCCAGCTCGACTTCGCCGCCCACCTGGAAAACACCCTTGCCCGGTACATCACCGGGACACCAACCCGGGCCGGCACCTGATCACCGTTCAACGTGCCTACGGCCCAGTGGTAGCGGGCGGTTCAGAGCCTGCAACCCCGGTCGCGCGCAACGTCGTGGTCGCGACGCCGCACGCCCTGCAGGCCTGCGAAGGACCAGACTGGCGAGGGCGGCGGAGCGGGGGCCCTGCCCGTCGGGTTCATGGTGATCAGGGAGCGCACCGCTACGTACACGCCACTCCGGGATCCCTGGGCGGCGTCGTCCTCCCGCTCGTGGCGCTCCTGGTCGGCGCTGCCGTACCGCGCCGCGCTCGCCGCCTCGCCAAGCGCCGCGTTCGCCGAATCGCGCGCCGGTGCCTTCGCCCAGGGGCAGTGGCCCCAGCGGAACCGGTCGCCCGCTCCGGTCAGACGTTTCCTCAGACACACATGGCCACCTGCCGACCGCCATATGCTCCGCTTATATCTTGATTCAACGAAGTCCTCTACCGGGCGCCACAAGTATTGCCTAACTTGGCTGGCACATCGCGGAACCTACCGCGCAGCTCCATCCCTGCCGATCGAGCGAGGCATAACCATGGCGTATCTTCAGATCACACTGCAGGTGGACCCGGCCAGCCGCGTCGCGGCCGCGGGCGTGTACGAGAAGTACAAGCAGCCGTTCCTGGACACGGTCCCGGGCGCCACCAGCAAGGAACTCCTCGTCCGGGACGAGGACGTCCAGGTCCTCCACGGCTTCCAGAGCGTGGCCGACGCGAAGGCGTACCTGGAGAGCGACCTGTTCACCCGCGACGTGGTGGGCGGTCTGTCGCCACTGCTGAAGGCGGCACCCGACGTGCGCGTCTACGACACGGTCTGAGTGATGGGCGACCTCATCGCGCTGCTGCGCGAGTACGACCGGGCCCGCACTTATACCGACGATCTGTGGCGGGACCTCACGCGGGACGAGGTGACCTGGCGTCCGCACGAGGATTCCAGTGCCATCGGATGGCACCTGGGGCACCAGGCGCATGTCGCTCACTTCATGATCCGCAACCTGACCGCGGCCGAGCCCAGCCCGGACCCGGAGCTGGACGGGCTCATGGACTCGGCGAACCCGGAGAAGTTCCGCGGCGCTCTGCCCACCGTCGAACGGCTGACCGCGTTTCGCGACACCGTCGCCGAACGCGTCCACGCCCGTATCGGTGACATCGCCGCGGGCAAGGTCGGCGCTCCAACCCAACTGACCATCGTCGGGACCCACTTGCTGACGGCACTGATCAATCACGAGTACCAGCACGACCAGTGGATCAGCGAAGTCCGGGCCAAGAACCTCGGTCACGTGTTGCCGCCCGATCCCGCCTCGGACCGGCTCAGCCTCAGCCGTGTCGACGGCTACCTCGTCCTCAACCCCTACGCCTGACCAACACGCACAGGAGCACTACATGTCCAGCACCACCTCCCTCGACTTCACCGGCCAGAAGGTCGTCGTCATCGGCGGCACCAGCGGCATGGGCCACGCCGTCGCCCGCCACGTCCTCGACGCCGGCGGCACCGCCGTGGTGACCGGCCGCTCGCAGGCCAACGCCGACGAGGCCGCCGCCGCACTGTCCACCCACGGCAAGGCCGTCGGTCTCGCGGCCGACCTGACCGACCCCGCGGCCCTCGACCGCCTGCGCGAGACGCTCACCCAGGACCACGCCGACGCCACCCTCCTCGTCAACGCGGCCGGTGTCTTCGCCCCGAAGCCCTTCCTGGAGCACACGGCTGCGGACTACGACCGCTACCAGGCCATCAACCGCGCCTTCTTCTTCATCACCCAGACCGTCGTCAGCAACATGATCGACCGCGGCGCCAGGGGTTCCGTCGTCAACATCGGCTCCATGTGGGCGCATCAGGCCATCGCCGCCACGCCCTCGTCGGCGTACTCGATGGCCAAGGCCGGACTGCACTCCCTCACCCAGCACCTCGCGATGGAGCTCGCCTCGCACGGCATCCGCGTCAACGCGGTCGCCCCCGCCGTCGTACGCACGCCGATCTACGAGGAGTTCATCCCCAAGTCGGACGTCGACTCCGCCCTCGACGGCTTCAACGACTTCCACCCGCTCGGCCGCACCGGCACCCCCGACGACATCGCCGCCACCGTCGCCTTCCTCCTGTCGAACCAGACCGACTGGGTCACCGGCGCCGTCTGGGACATCGACGGCGGCGTCATGGCCGGCCGCAACTGACCTTCGACCAGGCCGCACGGGCTGTCGCGGCCCCCTAGCCGCTCCTGCCCCCTGGTTCTTCGGCGAGAGGACCGGTGGTCGCGCCGCCGGCCACACGTCAGCCGGACGACTCGTCGCCGACGCGCCGTTCCCGTGTCACGGAGGCGTGGGACGGCGCCATCGGACCGGCCCCGAGACCGCCGGCCTCTTGCCGACACCAGGGTGCGGGAGCGCCCCGCCCGCAGCGCTTCAGAGGTCGTCGCTGTGGTCGATATCCACGTGTCATTTCAACGAAGGAATCAGCAAGCATGTCCCTGATGAACGACATCGACGTCCAGGCCCTGCGGGACACCAAAGACGCTGTCCGGGCCAACCCCGAGCTCGGCCAGGCCAAGTTCTCGGTCAACGGATCCTGGCAGGGCGGCTGCCGGCTGACCGCGCGGACGGGCACGCTGACCGCAGGCGGCGAGCGCGACGACAAGCGCGTCGCAAAGTACACGATGAGCAGCGACGAACCCGTCGCTCTGCTGGGCTCCGACACCGCCGTGTCCCCCGCGGAGTACCTGCTGCAGGCCCTCGCCGGCTGCTACACCGTCACGCTCGCCGCGCACGCCGCCGCCCGGGGCATCGAGCTCAAGGACTTCCGCCTGGAGCTCGAAGGCGACGTCGACCTTCGCGGGTTCCTCGGCATCGACCCCTCGGTCCGTCCGGGCCTGCAGCAGGTGCGTGTCCGTCTGCACATCGACGCCCCGGACGCCCCCCGCGAGCAACTGGAGGAACTCGTCGCCCTCGTCGAGAACCGCTCGCCCATCCGCGACACCCTGGTCAGCCCCATCGACGTCGTCACCACGCTCGCCTGATCGCGCCAGCCGGCCAGGCATGAGCCACGGCCCCGCCCGAACGCCGACCGAATAGATCGCGCGCGGGCGGGGCCGCTTGTCGATTACTGATCGGACACCACAGAGTTGGAAGAGGAACGACCCATGGTCGAGCAGGACGAGCGATTCGATGTTGTCGTACTCGGCGCCGGGCCCGGTGGCTACGTCGCCGCCGTCCGTGCAGCCCAGCTGGGCAAGCGCGTCGCGGTCGTCGAGGAGAAGTACTGGGGCGGCGTCTGCCTGAACGTCGGCTGCATCCCCACCAAGGCCCTGCTCCGCAACGCCGAACTCGCCCACATTTTTACCCACGGGGCGAAGACCTTCGGTATCAAGGTGGATGGGCAGGTCTCCTTCGACTACGGCGAGGCCTTCCGCCGCAGCCGCAAGGTCGCCGACGGCCGCGTCAGGGGCGTCCACTACCTGATGAAGAAGAACAAGATCACCGAGATCGACGGCCGCGGCACCTTCCTCGACCCGCACACCCTCCAGGTCACCGGCTACGACGGCGACACCCGCACCATCGGCTTCGACCACTGCATCATCGCCACCGGCGCCACCCCCAAACTGCTGCCCGGCACCAAGCGCAGCGCCCGCGTGGTCACCTTCGAGGAACAGATACTCGCCGACGACCTCCCGCAGTCGATCGTCATCGCGGGCGCCGGCGCCATCGGCATCGAGTTCGCCTACGTTCTGCACAACTACGGCGTGAAGGTCACCATCGTCGAGTTCCTCGACCGCATGGCGCCCCTGGAGGACGCCGAGGTGTCCGCTGAACTCGCCCGCCAGTACCGCAAGCTGGGCATCGACGTCCTCACCTCCACCCGCGTCGACACCATCGACGAGTCCGGCCCCCAGGTCCGCGTCACTGTCACCGGCAAGGACGGTCAGCAGCAGATCCTCGAGGCCGACAAGGTCCTCCAGGCCATCGGCTTCGCACCGAACGTCACCGGCTACGGCCTGGAGAACACCGGCGTGAGGGTCACCGACCGCGGCGCCATCGACGTCGACGGCCGCTGCCGCACCTCCGTCCCGCACCTGTACGCCATCGGCGACGTCACTGCCAAGCTGATGCTCGCCCACGCCGCCGAGGCCATGGGCATCATCGCCGCCGAGACCATCGCCGACGCTGAGACCATGGAACTCGACTACGCCATGATCCCGCGGGCCACCTTCTGCCAGCCCCAGATCGCCAGCTTCGGCTACACCGAGGCCCAGGCCCGCGAACTCGGCCACGACGTCAAGGTCGCCAAGTTCCCCTTCGCCGCCAACGGCAAGTCCCACGGCCTCGGCGATACCACCGGCTTCGTCAAGCTCATCAGCGACGCCAAGTACGGCGAACTCATCGGCGGCCACCTCATCGGCCCCGACGTCACCGAACTCCTCCCCGAACTCACCCTGGCCCAGCAGTGGGACCTCACCGTCCACGAGGTCGCCCGCAACGTCCACGCCCACCCGACCCTGAGCGAGGCCGTCAAGGAAGCCGTACACGGCCTGGCCGGCCACATGATCAACATGTGAGCCGCCGACAGTCGTTCGCGGCTGCCCTTGTCCTCGCCGAGCTGGCCCAGCGGCCCCTTACCTTGCCGATGGGCCAGTGGCATTGCCGCCAAGTGATCGTGCTCGGAGACAGCTTGGAGCCCTCAGCAGTGTGTCTCTTCCGGCCGGCTGCCGTCAGGTCGGGACAGCCGCGCGTTCCCGGGCGGCACGGACGGCGGCCGACAGGCTCGTGATGTCGTAGGCACCGTGGTGTCTGCGGCCGTTGACGAAGAACGTCGGTGTGCCGGCCACGGTGCTGAGGTCCGCGGACTCGACGTCCTCGGCGACATGGGCGGCGCCGGCGTGGGCGTGCATGTCCCGTTCGAAACGATCCGTGTCGAGGCCGATCTCCTCGGCGTAGGCCAGCAGGTCCTCGAAGCGCAGGGCGCCCTGATGGCTGATCAGCACCTCGTGCATCTCCCAGTAGCGGTCTTGCAGCGCGGCGGCCTCCGTGGCCTCGGCGGCGAGCTGGGCATGGACGTGGACGTGGACGTGGACGTCGGTCAGCCGAGCATGAGCCGCGTGCAGGAGTCGTCCCGGTGCGCGTCATGGCTGTCGACCCGCCATGCCGCTCCCCACTCGGGCCCGAATCCCTCCTGGGCTACGGCTTGAGCCAGGTGCCTCCCGTTCCCGACGGCGTCCTGCACCGGCATGGCCGATACGGGAGCGGTGGGGTCGATCCGGTACGGCCGCCACACCAACTCGACGCCGAGTCCGGCGATCACCGGGTCGGCCAGAGCCTTCTCCAGGCACCGTTTGCCGAGGTACGCCCATGGACAGACCCGCCCGCCCAGACTTCGATACGCATGACGTCCCTCATGGCGTTATTGCTGGTAGCCCTCGACAGTGCGAGCGTCGCGGACGGCGGCCTGGTCCGGGTCCTCTCCGAACTCACGGCGGGCGGCCCGCTGGCGCAGCAGGTCCCAGCAGTGGTCGAGGGTCTGCTCGACGGTCGTGAGCCGGGAGCGGCGGCCGGCCGAGTCGGTGCGCCCGTCACGCAGGGCGTGCTCCTCGCCCGAGTTCGGCGATGCGGCGGTGGATGTCCTGCTCCTGCACGCGGGACCTTTCTCTCCCGGTCTACTTCTGTCGAAGTTGTCCTTGGTGAGTTCCAGGGCGCTCATGGGTTACTGCCTTTCAGGGGCGATGCGTTGTCGTGGCGGGACTGCCGCATCGCGGTCAGTCGAGCGGGAGGTCGAGCAGGGCGTTCTCCACCACTTCGGGCATGGCCGGGTGGATCCAGTACTGGCCCGTGGCCATGGAGCGGGCGTCCAGGCCGAAGGACATGGCCTGGATCAACGGCTGGATCAGCGTCGGTGCTTCGGGGCCGATGATGTGCGCGCCGAGCAGCTCACCGGTGGCGGGGTCGGCGATGACCTTCGCGAAGCTGGTGGTGTCCTCCATGGCCCACCCGTGCGCGATGCCGCTGTAGTCCCGTGTAGCTGTCACATAGGTGCGCCCGGTGGCCTGCGCCTGCTGTTCGGTGAGCCCGACGGAAGCGATCCTCGGGGAGGAGAACACCGCGTGCGGGACGTAGCGGTGGTCGGAGGCGCGGAGGTCGTCCGGGCGCAGCAGGTTGTGCTGGACGGTGCGGGCCTCGTGGTTGGCGACGTGCTTGAGCTGCCAGGGGGAGGAGATGTCGCCGAGTGCCCACACTCCGGGCACCGAGGTCGCCTGCTGTGCGTTGACGACGATCCGGCCGTCCGGATGCAGTGCGAGCCCTCCCGCGGCGGCGTCCACGAGGTCGGAGTTGAGCCGACGGCCGGTGGCCACCAGCAACTCGTCGGTCTCCAGCGCCTCCGCGCCCTCGGGGCCTTCGAGGTCGAGGAGCAGCTTGTCCCCGGCTCTCGCGGCGCGCAGCAGCTTGCGGTTGAGGCGGACGTCCAGGCGGCCGCATGCCAGTTCGGTGAAGCGCCGTGCCACGTCCGTGTCCTCGTGCCGCAGCAGTACGTCACTACGGGCGATCAGCGTGACCTCGACGCCCAGGGACGAGAACACGTGAGCCATCTCGGTGGCGACAAAGCCTGAGCCGAGGACGGTCATGCGGCGCGGAAGCCGGTCCATGCGCATCACCGTGTCACTGGTGTGGTAGCCGAGCGCGTCGTCCAGGCCGGGCACCGAGGGGATGTCCGGGCGGCTGCCGGCGGCCACCACGACCTGGTCGGCGGTGATCGTGACCGGCCCGTCGGCGGTTTCCACGGTCAGTCGACGCTCGCCGGTGAAACGGGCGGCGCCTCGGTAGAGGGTGACGTTGTCACGACCGTTCGCACGGTACCGCTCGCCGCCTGCGGCGAGGGGATCGATGCGGCCGAAGATCCTGTCGCGCACGGCGGGCCAGTCGACACCACGCAGGTCCAGGTCGACGCCCAGTGCGGCGCCGTGTTCCGGAGCGCGGGCCGTGTCGGCGGTGTGCACGAACATCTTGGTCGGGATGCAGCCGACGTTGAGGCAGGTGCCCCCGAAGCTGTCGAGGGGACCGACACCCTTCTCGACGATGGCGACCTTCCAGTCGGCGAACCGCTTGTCGACAATCGTGTTTCCGGACCCGGAGCCGAGGACGACGAGATCGAAGTGATGGTCCATGGGGATCCCTAGCGGCTGGTGGTGGCAGTGATGACGCCGCGGCTGCCCGGGACGCCGGGCACGGCCAGTACGGCCCGCGCCGCTCGCTCTCCGGCCGCGAGGGCGCCTTCGATGTGTCCGGCGTTCTCGGTCGCCGTCTCGGTCGACGCCCAGTGCAGGCGTCCGTCCAACGCGGGTTTCCGGTAACGGGGGTGGCCGAAGAGCGAGTAGTCGGCCAGGCGCTCCACGGTGGACGGAGAGGTCCACCGCTCGGCGCTCCAGTTCTGCACGTGCAGGGCCTCGGGGGTGCCCGCGGCCGGGCCGAAGAGTTGCGCGAGCTGGGCGGTGACGGCCTGGTCGAACCCCGGACGGACGGTGCTCGCGTGCGCGAAGCCGAAGAGGGCGGCGGGCCGGCCGTCGGGCCCGGACATGTCGTGGATCTCCTGGAGCGGCCCGGTCCTGCTGATCACCGCGCCGGCCAGTCCCTCCTCCCGCCAGAACGCTGTCGGGTAGTGGGCGACCACCTTCGCCACGGCTCCCATCCACACCGGCGTGGACCGGCCCAGGCGTACGAGGTCGGCGGGCAGCGCGTCGCCGAAGTCGATGCGCTCCAGCGCCAGCGCCGGCGGGAGCGCCAGGACGACGTGCTCGGCACGCAGGCTTCCTGCCGGAGTATGTACGGCGAGGCCGCCCTGGCCGTCCGGGTGGACGGCAGTGACGGGCGTGTTCAGCCGCAGGGACTCGGCGGGCAGCGCGGCGGCGAGGGTGGTCGCGATGCTCTGGGCTCCGGCGGCGAAGCGGCGGGAGGGCGCGTCGACCAGGTTGCCGCGCAGGCGGCGTACGTCGGTGGTCTCCTGGAGCAGGGTGTCGCCGGCGAGGTACTGCTCGAAGGTCTCGATGCCGCTGTGTGCGGCCAGGGCTCGTACGCGCTCCTCGCCGTCCCAGAACCAGGTGGCTCCCAGATCGAGGGCCCGCTCGGGATGCGAGGTGGCAGCGGAGAGCAGACGTCCGCCGATACGGTCGCGGGCCTCCAGGCAGACCGCGTCGCGGCCGGCGGCGTCCAGGGCGGTGGCCGCGGCCAGCCCGGAGGCGCCGCCACCGACCACGATCACGTCGTGGCTGTCCTGGTGGGACATGGATGTCTTCCTTTTCAACGCTGGGAGGGGGTGGTCAGGCGGTGTCGAGAACGATGCGGAAGCGGGGGGCTCCGGAGCGCAGTCGGGTCACGGCTTCGCCGGCCTGCTCCAGAGGGATGCGCTCGACGAGGGGCCGTACGCCGTTGGTGACGGCGAACCGCATCGCCTCTTCCGTCTCCGACGGGCTGCCGGTCAGGTGTCCGGTGAGGGTGTGGCCGTTCATGACCAGCCGGGCCGCCGGAACGGTCACGGACCCCGCGTCGACGCCGACGAGGGTGAGCTGTCCGTGCACGTTCAGCCCCGTGAGCAGTTCGGCCACGGGAGCGGTGGAGGAGGCGGTGTGCACGATGAGATCCGCGCCGCCCAGTTCCTTCAGCGCGGCACCCGGCGCCTGGGCGGTGCTGTCGATGTAGTGGTGGGCGCCGAGGTCGCGGGCGGGTTTCTCGCGGTCGCCGCCCCGGGCGATGGCGATCGTCTCGTAGCCGAGATTCGCCGCGAACTGGACGGCGAGGTGCCCGAGTCCGCCGAGTCCGAAGACGGCGACGCGACCGCCGGCACGCGTGCCGGCCTTGCGTACGGCGTTGAAGGTCGTCACGCCCGCGCAGCCGAACGGGGCGGCGTCGAACGGGTCGAGCCCGTCGGGGATACGTACGAGGGCGTCGGCGGGCACGGTGATGCTCTGGGCCCAGCCGCCCGGGTAGGACAGGCCGGGAATCTTGCGTTCCGGGCAGTGGACGACGTCACCTGCCCGGCAGAAGGAGCAGTGACCGCAGCTCCCACCGAACCAGCCGACAGCCACGCGGTCCCCGACCGCCCAGCCGTCGACCTGGTCGCCGAGCTCGGCGACGACGCCGGCCACCTCGTGCCCCGGCGTGACCGGGAAGGACGTACCCGCCCCGGCCGCGGCCGTCCCGAGGTCGGCGTTGCACACACCGCTCGCCATGACGGACACACGCACCCACCGGCCCGTCGGCGACGCCGTCTCGGTGAGGGAGGGATGCAGTGGGCCTCGGGGCTCGGTCACGACCATGGTCACGGCGGTGTCCGACATGGTTCCTCTTCCCTCTTCAACCCGACGGGGCATATAGATGATGGTTATGCTGAATCAGCAGGACCCCAACCGTAGGCAGGAGAAGAGCAGCCTGGTAGGGGACATCAGTGAATGGAGCGATAAGGCATGGCTATGACCGATCGCCTCAATCCCGAAGGGCTCCGGTACGCGCAGGCGGTCGCCGAGACCAAGTCGTTCAGCGCCGCCGCACGCGCGTACGGGGTCACCCAGCCGGCCCTGTCCAACGGGATCGCCAAGCTGGAGGAGCGCCTCGGCGACAGGCTCTTCGACCGGTCGCCGCGCGGGGTGACCCAGACCGCGTTCGGCACGCGGATCCTGCCCCTGATCGAGCGCGCCCTGGTCGCCCTCGACGCGGTCGCGGCGGAGGCCAGACGGCTGACCGAACCCGGCGAACAGAAGATCCGCATGGGCGTCTCACCCCTGATCGGCGCCCATCTGATCGCCCGGGCGTTCGGCAAGGTGCAGGACCTACCCCAGCCCCGCGACCTCGTGCTGCGCGAGGCGAACATGCAGGATCTGCGCGAATGCCTGCTGGCCGGGCAACTCGACATCATCCTGATCCCGGCGGTCACCGCGATGCCGCGCTTCGAGCACCGGGTCATCGACGTCGAACCGATCGTCGTCGTCAGCCCCGATTCGGCGGACGCGGCTCCGCTCGAACTCCAAGAGGCCGGCAAGGAGCAGTTCATCCTCGTGCCGGACACCTGCGGCCTGACCACCTTCACCACGCAGCTCTTCCAGGCACACGAGATGCCGCTGTGCACCTATCCGGGAGAGGCCGCCAGCTACCAGGTCCTGGAGGACTGGACCAAGCTGGGCCTGGGCTCGGCCATGGTCCCCCGCTCCAAACTCACCGCGCCCGACGTCCCGCACAGACCGCTGATGAACGAGGGCCGTGAAGTCCAGATCTCCTTCGAAGCGGTCTGGAGCCCCGACTCCCCCCTCGGCCCGGACCTGCTCCGCCTCGCCGACAGCCTCGCGGCCGCCCGCCGCTAGGGAGCACCTCGCGGGCTACCCTCACCCACGTGGTGGTCAGCAGCCCCCACTGCCGAAAGCGGCACCCCCCAAGCGCACCTCAATCTGCGTCGACACGCACGCCGCACTCACACAGGGTGCGGCCGACGACGGAGCGAGCCCGTCGTACAGCGTCTTGGCGACGGTTGCCGAACAGCAGGCATGACTGACGCGCGGCCAGAGGCCCACCGACATCACCGACTGCTCGCTCGCCGTCACCCAACTCGCCGCCGTCCAGGAACTCGGCTACGGCGTCACGACCGGCCGCGCGGCTACGGACCACTTCGAACGCGTGGTCACCGGCAATAGGGGAACCCGCGGCCACCGCGGAACTACTCGCCGTACAGAGAATTCGAACGCCTGGCGGAGCGCGGAGCAGTCAGTTGGCCAGAGTCGCTGGACGAATGGCCTCGGCCCAAAGCGTCGGCGAGCTCGGTCGGCGGCGGCTTCGGCCGCGCGGGCGCGATCATCACCGGGATCCAGGGAGAGCTGGCGGTAGGCGCTACCAACCGGCAGCAGCGCGTCGGCGCGGATCACGAAGGCGCGGACTCTCGCCCGCTGCAGCCCGAGGGCGTTGAGCAGACCCAAGGCGGCTTTCACGAGCGCGGATGAGTGGTCGGTGGGCTCCGACAAGGAGCTCTCTGTGGACCCTACGTACTGGGGCGTTCGTGTTACATACCCCACACGTCGAACCGTCTCTCTTGTGCAAACCCTCCTTGGCCCGGAGCACCCTCGTAGGCCAGGATCGGCTCTCATGGACCTGCTGACGACGCTGGTGGACAAGGGGCTTCGGCGCGAGATGCCGACCCGCGAGGAAGCGCTGGCCGTACTGGCCACCTCCGACGACGACCTGCTCGACGTGGTGGCCGCGGCCGGCAAGGTGCGCCGGCAGTGGTTCGGCCGCCGGGTCAAGCTGAACTACCTGGTCAACCTCAAATCGGGCCTGTGTCCTGAGGACTGTTCCTACTGCTCCCAGCGCCTCGGTTCCACCGCCGGCATCCTCAAGTACAGCTGGCTGAAGCCGGACGAGGCGTCACAGGCGGCGGCCGCCGGTTTGGCGGGTGGCGCCAAGCGGGTCTGCCTGGTCGCCAGTGGCCGGGGCCCGACGGACCGGGACGTGGACCGGGTCTCCGACACCATCAGGGCGATCAAGGACCAGAACGAGGGCGTCGAGGTGTGCGCCTGTCTCGGCCTCCTCTCCGACGGCCAGGCCGAACGGCTGCGCGAGGCGGGCGCGGACGCCTACAACCACAACCTCAACACCTCCGAGGCCACCTACGGCGACATCACGACCACGCACACCTACGCCGACCGCGTCGACACGGTGCAGAAGGCGCACGCGGCCGGTCTGTCCGCCTGCTCCGGCCTCATCGCGGGCATGGGCGAGAGCGACGAGGACCTGGTGGACGTGGTGTTCTCGCTCCGCCGGCTGGACCCGGACTCGGTGCCGGTCAACTTCCTGATCCCGGTCGAGGGCACGCCGCTGGCCAAGGAGTGGAACCTCACCCCCCAGCGGTGTCTCAGGATCCTGGCGATGGTGCGGTTCGTCTGCCCGGACATCGAGGTGCGGATCGCGGGCGGCCGCGAGGTCCATCTGCGCACGATGCAGCCGTTGGCCCTCAACCTGGCCAACTCCATCTTCCTCGGCGACTACCTCACCACCGAGGGCCAGGCGGGCAAGGCCGACCTGGAGATGATCGCGGACGCCGGATTCGAGGTCGAGAGCACGGACCAGGTGACGCTGCCGGAACACCGGGTGCCGGCCGGAGGCGGCTGCGGCTCGCACGAGAGCGACGCCGGTTGCGGTTCCCAGGGGCTGTGCGGCTCCACTCCTGAGACACCGGCCACGACCACGGTCCAGGAGGCCCGTACGGATCTGGTCGCCGTACGCCGCCGGGGTGCCGGAACTGATCTGGCGCCCAATGCCTGACCTGCCCGTACCGGAACTGCTGGCGCTCGACCGGCGGCACGTCTGGCATCCGTACGGCCCGATGCCCGGTCGGCAGGAGCCGCTCGTCGTGGAGTCGGCGAGCGGCGTGCGGCTGCGACTGGCCGACCGGTCGGACGAGTTGGTCGACGGCATGTCGTCCTGGTGGTCGGCCATCCACGGCTACAACCACCCGGTGCTCAACGAGGCGGCGCACGAGCAACTGGCCCGGATGAGTCATGTGATGTTCGGCGGGCTCACGCACGAGCCCGCCGTACGGCTGGCCAAACGCCTCGTCGACATCTCGCCGGAGGGCCTCGAACACGTCTTCCTCGCCGACTCCGGCTCGGTCTCGGTCGAGGTCGCGGTCAAGATGTGTCTGCAGTACTGGCGTTCGCTCGGCCGCCCCGGCAAGCAGCGGCTGCTGACCTGGCGCGGCGGCTACCACGGCGACACCTGGCAGCCGATGTCGGTGTGCGACCCCGAGGGCGGGATGCACGAGCTGTGGCAGGGCGTGCTGCCGCGTCAGGTGTTCGTGGACGCGCCCCCGGCCGAGTACGACGAGGCGTACGCGGAGCGGCTGCGCTCGGCGATCGGACGGCATGCCGACGAGTTGGCCGCGGTGATCGTCGAGCCGGTGGTGCAGGGCGCGGGCGGGATGCGGTTCCACTCCCCCGCGTATCTGCGGGTGCTGCGCGAGGCATGCGACGCGCACGACGTGCTGCTGGTGTTCGACGAGATCGCGACCGGTTTCGGGCGTACGGGTGCGTTGTTCGCGGCGGAGCACGCGGCCGTGACGCCGGATGTGATGTGCGTGGGCAAGGCGCTGACCGGCGGCTACATGACGATGGCGGCGACGCTGTGCACCGCGCGGGTGGCCGAGGGGATCTCGCGGGGCGAGGTCCCGGTGCTCGCGCACGGCCCCACTTTCATGGGCAACCCCCTTGCCGCGGCCGTGGCGTGCGCCTCCATCGACCTGCTCCTCGGGCAGGACTGGCAGACCGAGGTCAAGCGGATCGAGACGGGCCTGCGGGACGGACTCGCCCCGGCGGCGGAGACCGAGGGTGTCCGGGACGTCCGTGTCCTCGGGGCCATCGGCGTCGTGCAGCTCGACCACGAGGTGGACATGAAGGCGGCGACACGGGCCGCGGTGCGAGAGGGCGTGTGGCTGCGGCCGTTCCGCGACCTCGTCTACACGATGCCGCCGTACGTGACCGGCGATACGGACGTGGCACGCATCGCGCGCGCGGTGTGCGCGGCGGCACGGGAGGGATGAGCATGCCGATCCTGCTGATCACGGGCACGGGCACGGAGGTCGGCAAGACGATCACCACGGCCGCCGTCGCCGCGGTGGCCGTCGCGGCCGGGCGTTCCGTGGCCGTGCTCAAGCCCGCGCAGACGGGTGTACGGCCGGACGAGCGCGGCGACGCCGACGAGGTGGCCCGCCTCGCGGGCGCCGTGACGACACGCGAACTGGCCCGCTACCCCGAGCCGTTGGCGCCCGGGACGGCCGCGCGACGCTCCGGCCTGCCCCCGGTCCGGCCCGAGCAGGTCGCGGAGGCCGCGGCCAAGCTCGCCGTGGACCACGACCTCGTACTCGTCGAGGGCGCGGGCGGCCTGCTCGTTCGCTTCGACGAGGCGGGCGGCACCCTCGCGGACGCGGCCCGGCTGCTGGACGCGCCCGTACTGCTCGTCGCCGCGGCGGGGCTGGGCACGCTCAACACGACCGAGCTGACGGCACGTGAACTCCAGCGCCGTGGCCTCGCCCTGACGGGCGTGGTGATCGGCAGCTGGCCCACCGAACCGGACCTGGCGTCACGGTGCAACCTCGCGGACCTGCCGGTGGTGGCGGGTGCGCCGCTGCTCGGAGCGGTGCCTGCCGGGGCCGGGGCGCGCGAGCCCGCCGACTTCCGCGCCGGGGCGGCGGGTTGGCTGGCGCCTGCCCTGGGCGGGGAATGGGACGGCGAGGGCTTCACGGCACGGGAGGCGCACCGTTCAGGCCGATAGTCGCCCCCGCCGCCCCTACCCGTCCCATCCTGTCCCTGGGAGCTGCGCCCCCAGACCCCCGGGTGGGGAGTGTCTGGGGTGGGTGGGTTTGGGTGCGGGTGGGTGGGAGCTGGTCGCGCAGTTCCCCGCGCCCCTCATAAACCGTGCAGATCCCCGCGGCCCTGAAACTGCACCCCCCTCACCGCCTCAGCCGTCGTCCTCCCCCAGCAGTCGCACCAGCTCGATCCGCGACCGGATCCCCAGCCTGGAGAAGACCCCCCGCAGATGGTGGTCGATGGTCCGCGGACTGAGCAGCAGCCGAGCGGCGATCTCACGGTTGGTGGCCCCATCAGCGGCCATCCGCGCCACCATCAACTGCTGAGCGGTGAGACGGGCCGCCAGGTCCTCGGGTCCGGGCGCGGACGGGGCCCGTTCCCCGAGGGCGCGCAGCTCCGCGCGGGCCTGCGTGGCGCAGTGCGGCGAGCCGAAGTGCTCGAAGGCCTCCAGGGCACTGTGGAGCCGGTCGCGGGCCTGGGTCCGGTGGCGCAGCCGCCGCAGCGCACCCCCGAACAGCAACTCGGTGCGGGCGCGTTCGAAGTCACGGGTGCCGGAGGCATGCAGATCCAGGGCCGCGCGGTAGTGCTCGACGGCCTCCTCGCCCGTGGCCAGCAGGGCACGGCAGCGGGCACTCAGGGCGAGGTCGTCCGGACTGCGCACGGTGCGCGCCCAGTGGTCGTAGTCGGCGTGCGCGGCACGGGCCACCCGGGTGTCCCCGGTGCGGACGGCGGCCTCGACGTAGTGCGGGGTCGCGATGTGGCGGATCGCGCGATGGCCGTGGCCGGGGCCGAACCCGGCGAGGGCACGCAGCCGTGCGGCCGAGGCCTCGTAGCGGCCGGTGCTGAGGTCCAGGAAGGCGAGCGCGAACATGGCCAGGGCCGCGGGGAGCCCGAGCCCACGGCCCAGGGCGTAGGAGCGGGCGGCCTCGGCGCGCTCGCGGCAGACCTCCTCGTCCCCGGTGACCGCGGCGAACATCGCCAGGGCGGCCTGGAGATGACAGGCGCCGTTGTCCTGCCCGGTGGCGTAGGCCTGTCGCAGCGACTCGACCGCGCCCGCCTCGGCGGCCCGTGGGCGCCCGGTCCAGAAGTCGGCGTACGCCCGGAACTCCATGGCCTGCGGGACGATGACCTCCTCGCCCCTGGCCCGGGCGGAGGCGGCGGCCCGCACGGTGGCGGTCGCGGCCTGCGTGTGGTCGCCGAGGAGCAGCGCGGCGATCCCGGCGTGGATGAGAAGGGTGGGGTCGCCGCCGGGTCCGCAGCGGCCGGCGGCGGCCTTGAGTTCGTCGCGCGCGTCGTCGTACCGCCCCTCGAACGCGGCGGCCAGCCCTTCCAGCGTGCCGGGCGGCACGATCCCGAGATGGTCGGCGACGGCGGCGGCCTCCCGGCAGCGGCGCAGGTCGCCCGTGTAGATGGCGGCTTCCGTGGCACGTGCCAGCAGGTGCGCGGCGGCACCTGACGGGTTCTCCCTGCCGTGCGCGACGGTCGCCGTCAGCAGCGCGTCGAAGGACTCGGCCGCGTTCCCCGCGCGGAGGGCGAGCAGCCCGCCGAGGGCGCCGTCGTCGGTGGCGGCCACGAGGCGGCGGGCCCGGTCGCCGTCCCCCGAGCGCCAGGCGTCGGCGGCGGCGCGGGCGAGGAGCCGGGTGCGGTCCGCCGGTTCGGGCGCGAGGGTGGCGGCGCGTTCAGCGAGGGCGCAGGCCAGGGCCGGTTCGCCGGACGCGCGCGCGTCGACGGCCGCCTGGCCGAGTTCGGCGGCCAGCCTGCGGCTGGGTCCCAGGGCCGCGGCGCCCCGGTGCCAGGAGCGGCGGGGGCTCTCGCTCTCCTCGCCCAGCACGCGGGCGAGGAGTTGGTGGGCCTCCCGGCGCTCGGTCGCGGACGCGGTCTCGTACGCGGCGATACGGGTCCAGGGGTCCCGGAAGACGATCCCGCCGGCCGTCGTGTGGGCGAGCCCGGCCGCCTCGGCCTCGTCGAGGGACCGGGTGTCGAGCCGGGCGGCGGTGACGGCCCGCAGGAAGGCGTGGGTGGCGACGGGGTACTGGTCGGCCGCGGCGAGCAGCAGCAGGAACCGGGTGCCGTCGGGCAGGGCCCGGATCTCCTGCCGGTGGGCCCGCAGCAGCGCGGGCGCGAGGGCGGCGGGTTCGGCGGGGAGCGGATCGAGGCCCGTCAACTGGCGGTCGGTCAGCACCGAGGCGAGTTCGAGGGCCGCGCGGGGGTCGCCGTGGGCGGCGCGCAGTACACGGACCCGGACGCCCTCGGACAGCGGGGCGTCCGGGCTCGGCCACGCGGTCACGCTGGGCGGTGGCGAGAGATGCGGAAGTTGTGGGGGGTTCACCGGGGTCACCACGCTCATCACGTTACTTGCGAGTTAACCGACAGGTAAAGACCGGCGATTTCACCGATGCGGCGCGCGTAGACCCGCCTGACACTCCAGGCAACCCACCCGTTTCAGGAGGCTCCATGCAACGCCGCATGCGTCGCATCGCCACGGCCCTCGCGACCGTGACCTCAACGCTCCTTCTGTCACTCACCTTCTCCGCGTCCCCCGCTCGGGCCGCGGCACACAACCCCGTCGTCTTCGTCCACGGTCTCAGCAGTTCGTCGAGCAGCTGGGACGAGTGGCGCGACTACTTCCTGGCGGACGGCTACACGTCCTCGGAACTGGACGCCTGGTCGTACGACTGGAGCCAGTCCAACGCCACCACGGCACAGCAGTTGTCCACCGAGATCAAGAACGTGCTCGCCCGGACCGGCGCCTCGAAGGTCGACCTGGTCGTCCACTCGATGGGCGCGCTCAGCGCCCGGTACTACCTCAAGAACCTCGGCGGGACGGCGTACGTCGACGACTTCGTCTCCACCGCCGGGGTGAACCACGGCACGACCGTCGCCGGATGGTGCCGGTGGCTCTACACCTCCTGCAACGAGATGTACACCGGCAGCTCCTTCCTGACCGCGCTCAACTCCGGTGACGAGACACCGGGCAGCGTGTCGTACGCCAGTTACTGGTCGAACTGCGACGACGCGCTCACCCCGGACACCACGGCCATCCTCAGCGGAGCGACGAACGTCGAGGTCGGCTGCGTCTCGCACACGGACATGAACAACGACCACGGGGTGTACGAGCAGGTGCGGAACTTCATCGCCTGATCGTTCCCGAAACACACGCACGACGGGTGAGCCGGGTCGTGGCGGGGGACAATCGCGGTAACTGCCGCCCTCCTCAGGAGGTCCGCCATGGCCCGCGCCACCAAGGACGCCGTGCACCACCCCCTCTTCGCCCGGTTCTACGCCCGTTTCAGCGAGGCGGCCGAAAAACAGGTGGGTCCCTACCGCGGCGAGTTGCTCGCCGGTCTCTCGGGACGGGTCATCGAGATCGGCGCGGGCAACGGGCTGAACTTCGTGCACTACCCGACCACCGTCTCCGAGGTCGTGGCGATCGAACCGGAGCGCGTGCTGCGCCGGCTGGCCGTGGACGCGGCCCGGCGCGCCGAGGTGCCGGTCGACGTCGTGCCGGGCGCGGCGGAGGCTCTGCCGGTCAAGAGCGAGGCCTTCGACGCGGCCGTGGTGTCACTGGTGCTGTGCAGTGTGCGGGATGTCCGCCGGGCGCTCGCGGAGGTGCGGCGCGTGCTGCGGCCCGGCGGGGAGCTGCGGTTCTTCGAGCATGGCCAGGGCGGTGGGCGTGGGATGCGTGTGGCTCAGCGCGTGCTCGACCGTACGGTGTGGCCGTTGCTGTTCGGGGGGTGTCATACGGCGCGGGATCCCCTCGGCGCGGTGCGCTCCGCGGGGTTCGAGGTGGGGGTGTACCGGAGTCTCGTTGTGCCGGAGAAGGGGCCTCGTATGCCTTCCTCGTACTGCGTGCTCGGTTCGGCTCGGCGGGACGGACTCGACGAAGGGGGCGGCTGAGATTCTGCCGAGGCTGCGGGTCGTGTGTGGCTGGTCGCGCAGTTCCCCGCGCCCCTTACGGGGCGCTCCACCTCCGGAGCTCGGTCGCGATGTCGCCCAGCGTGGCCTCGCCGTTCTTCACCAGTCTGGCCAGGTCCCGTACCTGTACGGGTGACGTGGTGACCTTCACTCCGCTGGCGATGAGGTAGGCGTACGCGACGGCGGAGGCGAAGAGCGCGTTCGAGCGCTCCAGCGCGGGGACGTGCAGGAGGAGCTGGAGCAGTGCGGCGGCGCGGGCGTGCGGGGTGTCGTAGACAGGGACGTCGAAGATCTCGGCCTGGTGCCGGGCGACGGCCGCGACGAGGGCGCCCCAGTCGGTGACCTGGGGGTCTCCGGGCGTCTTCTGTTCGGCGATCATCAGGAGCCAGGCGAGGTCGATGCTGAGATTGCTCAAGGGTTCAGTGCTGTCCTCGGCTGCCTTCGCGCTCCGGTCCGAACTCGTCGGCGAAGACGGTCTCGTACTGCTTCATGAAGTCGGCGGCGGCCTCCACGAAGGTGTGCCCCACCTCGCCGGTGTCCTGTCGCACCAGTTCCTCGATGTAGCGGTTCACGCTCATCCCACGCTCCAGGGCTCGCTCCCGGGCGGCGCGGGCCGTGTCCTCGTCCACCCGTACGTTCAGCTGGGTCTTGGCCATACCTTGAAGCTAGCGCCGGAGTGCTAGCGGGGCAAGTGGGCCTGGCGCCGACCCGGAGGCCGTATTGGGTGCCCCTTACATGCGTATCGGGGAACCGACCTGCGACGGAGGGCGTCTGGGCCTTCGGGAGGATTCCGAGTGTGCAGTGGATCACACTAGGCTCGGCCGGGACACCGGGGTCCGTCCCGGTTTACAGCGGATTCGACCCTGCACGACCGAGGAGGCCGCCTTGCCCACAGCTGCTCCGGAGCACGCCCCCGGCCGCGCGGAGGCCGACGGGATCGCCGCCCGCGCGCGAGGACTGACGAAGGCGTACGGCTCGGGCGAGACGACCGTGCTCGCCCTCGACGCGGTGGACGTGGACATCGCACGCGGCCGTTTCACCGCCGTCATGGGCCCGTCCGGCTCTGGCAAGTCCACGTTGATGCACTGCCTGGCGGGGCTCGACACCGTCTCGGCCGGTCAGGTGTGGCTCGGGGACACCGAGATCACCGGGCTGAAGGAGCGTGACCTGACCCGGCTCCGGCGGGACCGGATCGGGTTCATGTTCCAGTCGTTCAACCTGATACCGACACTCAACGCGGCCGAGAACATCACGCTCCCCATGGACATCGCGGGCCAGAAGCCCGACCAGAAGTGGCTGGACGAGGTCATCGACACCCTCGGGCTGCGTGCCCGTCTCAAGCACCGGCCCTCACAGCTGTCCGGCGGGCAGCAGCAGCGCGTGGCCTGCGCCCGGGCACTCGCCTCCCGCCCCGAGCTGATCTTCGCCGACGAGCCGACCGGCAACCTCGACTCACGGGCCGGCCTCGAAGTGCTCGGCTTCCTGCGTCAGGCGGTCGACAGCCTCGGCCAGACCGTCGTGATGGTCACCCACGATCCCGGCGCCGCCGCCCACTCCGACCTGGTGCTCTTCCTCGCGGACGGGCGCATCGTGGACGAGATGGAGCGCCCGACGGCCGAGGCGGTACTGGAACGCATGAAGCGGTTCGACACGATCCGGGCGGCCTACGACGGCGAGGGCGCCACCGGCGGTACGGCTCCAGGCAATCCGGCCCCGGGCGCCGACCCTCATGGCGTACGACCCCAGGGCATACGCCAGGAAGAGTCCCCCGAAGGCTCCCCCGACAAGGACTGAGGCCGTGCTCAAGGCGACGCTCCGGAGCTTTCTCGCGCACAAGGGCCGACTGCTGCTGTCCGCGCTGGCCGTTCTGCTGTCCGTGGCCTTCGTCGCGGGCAGCCTGATCTTCTCGGACACGGTCACCCGCACCTTCGACCGGCTGTTCGCCTCCACGTCGGCCGACGTGGTCGTGACCCCCAAGGAGGACCTCGACTCGCAGATCCCGTCCGGGGCGACACCGACCGTGCCCGCGTCGCTCGCCCAGCGGATCGCCCGGGTCGACGGCGTCGCGGACACCCATGTCGACGCCTCCGTGGAGAACATCACGGTCGTCGACCGCGACAACAAGTCGGTGGGCCCGACGACGGGTGCCCCCACCATCGCCACCAACTGGTACCTCACCGACCGCAGCCCGGTGAAGCTGACCTCGGGGCACGCCCCGGAGGGTCCCGGTCAGGCGCTCCTCGACGCGGACACCGCGAAGAAGAAGGACGTGAGGATCGGCGACACCCTGACGGTGCTCGCCCAGCCGGGCTCCTTCAAGGTGAAGGTCGTCGGGATCGCCACCTTCACCACCACCAACCCGGGTGCCGCGCTCGTCTTCCTCGACACGCGGGTGGCGCAGACCGAACTGCTCGGTTCGCCCGATTCCGCCACCGGGATCTCGGTGACCGCCGCGTCCGGGGTCAGCGACTCCGTGCTCAAGCAGCGCATCGCCGTCGAGCTCGGTCGCACCACGTACGACTACCAGACCGCCGCCGAGCAGGCGAAGTCGTCCGCGGCGTCCCTCGGCGGATTCCTCGACGTCATCAAGTACGTCATGCTCGGCTTCGCCGGGATCGCCGTCCTCGTGGGCATCTTCCTGATCGTCAACACCTTCTCGATGCTGATCGCCCAGCGCACCCGTGAGCTGGGACTGTTGCGGGCTCTCGGAGCCGACCGCCGGCAGGTGCGCCGGTCCGTGCTCACCGAGGCGACCCTGCTCGGCCTGGTCGGTTCGACACTGGGTCTCGCGGCGGGCATCGGGCTCGCCTTCGGGCTGATCGGGCTCATGGGCGCCTTCGGGATGAACCTGAAGTCCACGGAGATAGTGATCGGCTGGGCCACCCCTGTCTCCGCGTACGTCGTCGGCGTCGGCGTCACCTTCGTCGCCGCGTACCTCCCGGCGCGGCGCGCGGCGGGCGTGTCGCCGATGGCGGCCCTCGCGGACGCCGAGATCGCCGGGGTGGGACGGCCGCTCAAGGTGCGCGCGGTCGTCGGTGCGGTCGTCGGCGCGGCCGGTGCCGCCGCGCTCGTGGGGTGCGCCGTCTCCACGGACACCGGGTCGGCCGCCTCGCTGCTGGGCCTCGGGGTGGTCCTGACGCTGGTCGCGACCGTGATCGCGGGCCCGCTCCTGGTGCGGCCGGTGATCCGGGTGCTGGGCGGGGCCTTCCCCGCGCTGTTCGGCTCCGTCGGGCGGATGAGCCAGCGCAACGCCCTGCGCAACCCGCGCCGTACGGGCGCCACCGCGGCCGCGCTGATGGTGGGGCTCGCGCTGGTCGGCGGGATGTCGGTGGCCAGCGCCTCCATGACCAAGTCGTTCGACCAGCAGATCGACAAGACGCTGGGCGCCGACTTCGTGGTCCAGAACCAGAACTTCCAGCCGTTCCCGCGGGAGGTCACCGACAAGGTGCGGGACACGGACGGCGCCGGGCTGGTCGTGCGGCAGCGGTTCTCGCCGGTCGCTGTACGGCTGCCGGACGGCAAGCGGGTGAAGACGACGGCCGCCGGGTACGACCCGCAGCTCGACAAGGTCGCCCACGTCACCTACGCCCGGGGCGACACGGCCGCGGCCCTCGCGGACGGCGACATGGCCATGGACGCGGAGTTCGCGAAGGACCACGGCGTACGGATCGGCAGCACGGTCCCGGTGGAGTTCCCGGCCGGGCGGAAGGCCGAGCTGAGGGTGGCCGCGCTCACCGATCAGGACACCGGTGACGGCTTCGGCACGCAGGGCGGGCTGTACTTCGGCCTCCCGACCCTGGAGAAGTACGTGCCGAGCGGCCAGGACGCGGCGCTGTACGTGAACGCCGCCTCCGGAACGAGCGTCGACCAGCTCCGCTCCCGGCTGGAGAAGACTCTCGACCCGTATCCGCAGGTGCAGGTCCGCGACCAGGCCGACTACAAGGAGCTCATCCGCAACCAGATCGCCGTGCTGCTCTACCTGGTGTACGCGCTGCTCGGCCTGGCGATCGTCATCGCGGTGCTCGGTGTGGTCAACACCCTCGCCCTGTCGGTGGTCGAGCGCACCCGCGAGATCGGGCTGCTGCGGGCGATCGGGCTCGCCCGGCGGCAGTTGCGGCGGATGATCCGGCTGGAGTCGGTGGTGATCGCCGTGTTCGGCGCGGTCCTCGGGCTGGCGCTGGGGCTGGTGTGGGGCGTGTGCATCCAGCAGGTACTGGCGCTGCAGGGTATGAAGGCGCTGGCCATCCCCTGGGGCACGGTGATCGCGGTCGTGATCGGGTCGGCCGTGGTGGGCATCGTGGCGGCGCTGCTGCCGGCGCTGCGGGCCTCGCGGATGAACGTACTGGCGGCGATCGCGCACGAGTGATGTACTCGCCTGGCTTACTCAAGTCCCTTGAGGGTGAGGAGAGTTCATGCCACGGCCGTTCCGCTTCGGGGTCAACCTGCTGCAGTCCACGACCACCGAGGAGTGGCGTGCGAAGTGTCGCCGGGCCGAGGACCTCGGGTACGACGTGATCCTGGTTCCCGACCACCTCGGCATGCCGGCCCCGTTCCCGGCCCTGGTCGCGGCGGCCGGGGCGACCGAGCGGCCGCGCCTCGGCACCTTCGTGCTCAACGCCGGCTTCTGGAACCCCACGCTGCTGGCCCGTGAGGTGGCCACCACGGACGCGCTCACGGGCGGCCGCCTCGAACTGGGGCTCGGCACCGGGTACGTGGAGACGGAGCACGAGAGTGCCGGCCTTCCGTGGGGTTCGCCGGGCGAGCGCGTGGACCATCTGCGGCGCACGATCGAGGAGCTGGACAGGCTCCTCGGCTCCGACGAGTTCCAGCCCCGGCCCGTGCAGCAGCCCCGTGTGCCACTGCTGGTCGGCGCCAACGGAGACCGGATGCTGCGGCTGACCGCCGAGCACGCGGACATCGCGGCGTTCACGGGCGCCCGGACGCGGCCCGGTGGGGTGCTGGAGCCGATCACCGCCGAGGAGCTCGACGAACGGGTCGCGCTGTACCAGCGACTGGCCGCGGGGCGGAAGGAACCCGCCGAGCTCAATCTGCTCCTCCAGGTGGTCGTCATCACGGACGACCGCAGCGCCGCCATCCAGGAGTGGCTGCCCCGTGTCCCGCGCTTCACCGAGGAGCAGGTCCTCGAGCTGCCGATCGTTCTGGTGGGCACGCTGAAGGAGATCGTCGACCAGGTACGCGCCCAGCGCGAGCGGTACGGGATCTCGTACCTGACGGTGCTGGAGCCGAACATGGAGGTGTTCGCTCCGGTGATCGACGCGCTGCGCGGCGAGTGAGATCCGCCCTGCGGCGGACGGTGTCCGGATCGTGGAATTCCGGGTGCGGTGCGCCGCGAGGTGATGGGATCACCGTATGACCGACCTGCGCATACGGGCCGCCGGGCCCGACGACCTCGACACCGTGCTGGCCTTCTGGAAGGTGGCCGCGGAGGGCACGAGCATCAGCGACGACCGGGAGGGCGTGGAGCGGCTCGTCGCCCGCGATCCCGAGGCGCTCGTCCTCGCCGAGAAGGACGGGGAGCTGGTGGGCACGGTGATCGCGGGCTTCGACGGCTGGCGCTGCCATCTGTACCGGCTCGCGGTACACCCCGACCGCCGCCGCCTCGGCATCGGCTCGGCACTGCTCGCCGCCGCGGAAAAGCGGTTCGTACGGCTCGGCGGGCGGCGTGGGGACGCGATGGTTCTGCAGCGGAACGAGATCGGACATCATGCGTGGCGCGCCGCGGGGTACGC
Organism: Streptomyces sp. NPDC046862; assembly: GCF_040704615.1. NCBI lineage: Bacteria > Bacillati > Actinomycetota > Actinomycetes > Kitasatosporales > Streptomycetaceae > Streptomyces > Streptomyces sp. NPDC046862. The sequence goes on from NZ_JBEYXP010000004.1 coordinate 124,652, forward strand.
GCCCGAGGAGAAGTGGCGACGGTGGGTGAAGCCACTCGGGGAGTGACACGCCGCGACCGGCAAGCGACTTTGCCGGTCCTTACCCTGGGTGGACGCCCCCGACCCGTACGGAAAGGTTGTGAGAGTCCGCCCATGGGCGAGCCTCCCAGTAGTCGGCACCCCGGGCCGCGTGACCCGCGACGTCGCGCGAGCCGTCCGCCCCTGCCGGATCATGGGATGGGGGTGAACCGATGACCGAAGTACTCCTCCTTCTGGTGGCGGTGCTGCTGTGTCTCCTCTGCGGTGCCTTCGTCGCCGCGGAGTTCTCGCTGACCACGGTCGAGCGCAGTGAGCTGGAGCGGGCCGTCGAGCGCGGCGTGCGGGGCGCCCCGGGCGCCCTCAAGGCCGTCCGTAGCCTGACGTTCCAGCTCTCCGGGGCCCAGCTCGGCATCACCGTCACCAACCTGGTGGTCGGCATGCTCGCCGAGCCGTCCATCGCCCGGCTGATCGAGGGCCCTCTGGAGGCCATGGGCGTGCCGAGCTCGGCGTCGGGCTCCATCGCGCTGATCATCGGCACCGGCCTGTCGACCGTGTTCCTGATGGTGGTCGGCGAGCTGGTGCCCAAGAACTGGGCGATATCCTCTCCGCTGGGCGTGGCCCGGCACGTGGCGAACCCGCAGCGCTGGTTCAGTGCCGCGTTCCGCCCCTTCATCACGCACCTCAACAACACGGCGAACCGTCTGGTGCGCCGCTTCGGCATCGAGCCCGCCGAGGAACTGGCCTCCGCGCGCGGCCGGCAGGAGCTGGCCGCCCTCGCCCGGCACTCCGCCCGTGAGGGCGCCCTGGAGGCGGACACCGCCGAGCTGTTCGTGCGCACGCTGAACCTCGCCGAACTGACCGCGGAGAACGTGATGACCCCACGCGTCCAGGTCATCGCGCTGGAGGGCCAGGCGACCTGCGAGGACGTGGCGAACGCGACCCGGGCCACCGGCCTGTCCCGCTTCCCGGTCTATCGCGACACCCTCGACTCGGTCGTCGGCACGGTCCACATCAAGGACTGCCTGGCCGTCCCCGCGGAACGCCGACTGCACGTCTTCGTGGCCGAGCTGCTGCGCGAGCCGCTCTTCGTCCCGGAGTCACTGACCGTGGACCGGCTCCTGGACCGGCTGGGCGGCAAGCGCACGATGGCGGTCGTCATCGACGAGTACGGAGGCACCGCGGGCGTCGTCACCCTGGAGGACATCGTCGAGGAGGTCGTCGGCCAGGTCCGTGACGAGCACGATCCCCACGAGACGCCCGACCTGGCACCGGCGGGCACCGACGAGGACGGCCGCGCCCTGTACTCGGCCGACGGCTCGGCCCGCATCGACCAGCTGGCGAGCGTGGGACTGCGGGTGCCGGACGGGCCGTACGAGACGCTCGCGGGTCTCGTGGCGACCGAACTGGGCCGCATACCGGCCGTGGGCGACTCCGTGGAGGTGGCCGGATGGTGCCTCGAGGTGGTGGACGACTCGGGACGCCGCGCCGCTCGGGTGCTCATGCGCGCGCCGGTCCTGTCCGACGACGCCGCGCACTCCGACCACTCGGTCCACCCCGCCGGCTCGGCCGGCCCCTCCGACTCCGCCAACTCCGCCAACTCCGCCAACTCCGTCGACGAGAAGGGGCAGCGATGACCGTCGTCCAGTTGCTGATCGGTTTCGCGACGCTGGTCGTCAACGCCTTCTTCGTGGGGGCCGAGTTCGCACTGATCTCCGTGCGCCGCAGCCAGATCGAGCCGTACGCCGATGAGGGCGACCGGCGGGCCCGCAGTGTGCTGTGGGGCCTGCGGCACGTGTCCGCGCTGATGGCGGCCGCGCAGCTCGGCATCACCCTGTGCACCCTGGTCCTCGGTGTGGTCGCGGAGCCCGCCATCGCGCACCTGCTGGAGCCGGTGTTCCACGCGGTCGGCGTCTCGGAGGGCGCCGGGCACGTGGTGTCGTTCGTGATCGCGCTGACCCTGGCCACGTATCTGCACATGCTGCTCGGCGAGATGGTGCCGAAGAACGTCGCGCTCGCGGAGCCGGTGCGCAGCGCGCTGCTGCTGGGGCCGCCGTTGGTGACGCTGGCCCGGGCGCTGCGCCCGGTGATCTTCGCGATCAACGCCTTCGCGAACGCGCTGCTGAAGCTGATGCGGATCGAGACGAAGGACGAGGTCACCGCGACCTTCTCGGACGCCGAGCTCGCCCGTCTGGTGCAGGACTCCGGCGAGGCGGGACTGATCGACGACCGCGCGCAGGAGCGGCTGCACGACGCGCTGGAGCTCGCCCGTACAGCGGTTCTGGACGTCGCCCTGCCACTGGAACGCGTCGTCTACGCGCGCGTGGGGGTCACCCCGGAGGAGCTGGAGCGGTTGTCCGCCGAGTCCGGGTTCTCCCGCTTCCCCGTGGTCGACGAGGGGCGCCGCATCGTCGGCTACCTGCACGTGAAGGACGCGCTGGACGCGGCACCGCGGGACGTGCCCTTCCCGGTGCGGGACATGCGGCCGATCGCCCGGGTCCGGGAGACGACACCGCTCGACGACGTGCTCACGGCCATGCGGCGCAGTCGTACGCACCTGGCGGCCGTGCTGGGCTCGGACGGACGGCTCGCGGGGCTGGTGACCATGGAGGACGTGCTGCGGGAGCTGTTCGGGCAGCCGGCGGTCTGAGTCCGGCCGTGTCCGTCCGAGCCCACCGGAGTCCGCGGACGCTGTCCGGTTTCGCGGCTCTTTCATCGGATACGGGGGCCGACCGACCACCGGGTATGTGCCACGGGATACCATCTCTGTCGCCATGCAGACGAATCCCACCTTCACCAGCCTTGTCGCGGTCGGCGACTCCTTCACCGAGGGCATGTCGGACCTGTTGCCCGACGGTTCGTACCGCGGCTGGGCGGATCTCCTCGCGGCCCGCATGGCCGCGCGGACGCCCGGCTTCCGGTACGCCAACCTGGCCGTGCGCGGCAAGCTCATCCAGCAGATCGTCGACGAGCAGGTGGACACGGCCGCCGCGATGCGGCCCGACGTGATCACGCTGGTCGGCGGCCTCAACGACACGCTGCGGCCCAAGTGCGACATGGGACGGGTGCGCGGGCTCCTGGAGGAGGCCGTCGAGAAGCTCGCCCCGTCCTGCGAGCAGCTCGTCCTGATGCGCAGTCCCGGCCGTCAGGGCCCGGTTCTGGAACGGTTCCGTCCGCGCATGGAGGAGCTCTTCGCCTGCGTCGACGAGCTGGCGGCCCGGCACGGCGCACTGGTCGTCGACCTGTACGGGGCACCGTCGCTGAGTGATCCCCGACTGTGGGACGTGGACCGGCTGCACCTCACGCCCGATGGGCACCGGCGGGTCGCCGAGGCGGTCTGGCAGGCCCTCGGTCACGAGCCGGAGGACACCGACTGGCGCACACCGCCACCGGTGACGGCGCCGCCCGTGTGGGCCGCGCGGCGGGTGGCCGACGTCCGCTTCGCCCGGCAGTATCTGCTGCCGTGGATAGGCCGCCGGCTGACGGGACGGTCGTCCGGCGACGGGCGCCCGGCGAAGCGTCCCGACTTGCTGCCGTACGAGGGTCCGGCAGCCTAGAAGAGGCCGGCAGCCCGGGAAGGTCCGGCACCCTGGAGAGGGGCCCGTGCCGGCCCGCGTCGGAGGGAACAGCCGTGGCCACCACCGTGATCAACCTCAAGGGCCGTATCCAGGAGTTCGGCCGGCGGCTGGAGAACGCCCCCGACGACCTGGTCTACGTCGGCCGCCGCTGGACCATGGGCCACTGGGACCTGCCCCAGCACCCGCTCTACAACCCGTTCCAGTACGACACCGCCAAGAAGAAACGGGACGGGACGCGGGCCGAGATCATGGTGAAGTACCGCGAGTACCTCATGGCCCGCCCCGACCTCCTCGCCCTGGTGCCGGAGCTGCGCGGCAGGACGCTGGCGTGCTGGTGCACGCCGGAGCTGTGCCACGCGGACATCCTGGCGGAACTGGCGGACGCCTCCGGGAAAGGGAAGTAGGGCGCGGGCTCGTGGTGGGTTCGTAGCTTCCTCCGAACAGCCCCGCGGCACTGGCCTGCACGAATCGCCAGTAGAATCCGTACACGTGACTTCTGCGCCAGCCAAGCCCCGCATCCCGAACGTCCTCGCCGGACGGTACGCCTCCGCCGAGCTCGCCACGCTCTGGTCGCCCGAGCAGAAGGTGAGGCTGGAGCGGCAGCTCTGGCTGGCCGTGCTGCGGGCCCAGAAGGACCTCGGTATCGAGGTGCCGGACGCGGCGCTCGCCGACTACGAGCGGGTGCTCGACCAGGTCGACCTGGCCTCGATCGCCGAGCGCGAGAAGGTGACCCGCCACGACGTGAAGGCGCGGATCGAGGAGTTCAACGACCTCGCCGGGCACGAGCACGTCCACAAGGGCATGACGTCCCGCGACCTCACCGAGAACGTGGAGCAGCTCCAGATCCGGCTCTCTCTGGAGCTGGTGCGCGACCGTACGGTGGCCGTGCTGGCGCGGCTCGGCAAGCTGGCCGGCGAGTACGGCGAGCTGGTCATGGCAGGCCGCTCGCACAACGTGGCCGCGCAGGCCACCACCCTGGGCAAGCGTTTCGCGACCGCCGCCGACGAGCTCCTCGTGGCGTACGGGCGGGTCGAGGAGCTGCTCGGTCGCTACCCGCTGCGCGGTATCAAGGGCCCGGTGGGCACGGCGCAGGACATGCTGGACCTGCTGGGCGGGGACGCGGGCAGGCTCGCGGAGCTGGAGCAGCGGATCGCGTCGCACCTCGGCTTCACCCAGGCCTTCACGTCGGTCGGCCAGGTGTACCCGCGCTCGCTGGACTACGAGGTCGTGACCGCGCTGGTGCAGCTGGCGGGCGCGCCGTCCTCGCTGGCCAAGACGATCCGGTTGATGGCCGGGCACGAGCTGGTGACCGAGGGCTTCAAGCCGGGCCAGGTCGGCTCGTCGGCCATGCCGCACAAGATGAACACCCGCTCCTGCGAGCGCGTGAACGGCCTGATGGTGATCCTGCGCGGCTACGCCTCGATGACCGGTGAGCTGGCCGGCGACCAGTGGAACGAGGGCGACGTGTCCTGCTCGGTGGTGCGCCGGGTGGCGCTGCCGGACGCGTTCTTCGCGCTGGACGGGCTGCTGGAGACGTTCCTGACGGTGCTCGACGAGTTCGGCGCGTTCCCGGCGGTCGTGGCGCGGGAGCTGGACCGCTACCTGCCGTTCCTCGCCACCACGAAGGTGCTGATGGGCGCGGTGCGCGCGGGCGTGGGCCGTGAGCTCGCGCACGAGGCCATCAAGGAGAACGCCGTCGCCTCGGCCCTCGCGATGCGCGAGCAGGGCGCCGAGCGCAACGAACTGCTCGACAAGCTGGCGGCCGACGAGCGCATCCCGCTGGACCGGGCTCAGCTCGACGCGCTGATGGCCGACAAGCTGTCCTTCACGGGCGCCGCCGCCGACCAGGTCGGCGTGGTCGTGGGCCGGATCGAGGAGATCGTGAAGCAGCGCCCCGAGGCCGCGGGCTACACGCCGGGGGCGATCCTCTGACGCGGTTCACCGCGGCCGAGCTGGAGGCCGCCCGCGACCGTCTCGTACCGGACGTGGTCGCGGACGGTCTCCGTGTGCTGTTCTGCGGCATCAACCCGGGGCTGATGACCGCCGCGACGGGCCACCACTTCGCCCGTCCCGGCAACCGCTTCTGGCCGGTGCTGCACCTGTCCGGCTTCACGCCACGACTCATGAAGCCGTCGGAGCAGGGCGAGTTGCCGTCGTACGGGCTCGGGATCACCAACGTGGTGGCGCGGGCGACCGCCCGTGCCGACGAGCTGACCGCCGGGGAGTACGCGGAGGGCGGGCGCCTGCTGACCGCGAAGGTCGAGCGGCTGCGGCCGCGCTGGCTGGCCGTGGTGGGTGTGACCGCGTACAGGGCGGCCTTCGACGATCGCAAGGCCGCCATAGGTCCGCAGGAACGGCGGATCGGCGACACGCGGGTGTGGGTGCTGCCCAATCCCAGTGGGCTGAACGCGCACTGGACGGCGGCGACGATGGCGGAGGAGTTCGGGAGGTTGCGGGAGGCGGCGAAGCCGGCTTAGCGCATCAGGAGCTCGTCCGGCAGGTCAGGAGCTGGAGCTCACCCGGCGGGTCAGGGCTGCGGTGTCTCCGTGACGGTGCCCAAGAGCCTTATCTCCTCGTCCTGCTGACGGTCGGCGACACCGATGGCGAACCAGCGGCCGGTTCCGTCCACCTCCCATACGTTCAGCTCGTCCACGTCGTGGCTCACCGTGAGATACGGCTCCGGTATCTCCTCGCCACGGTCGACGCGCACTCTGAGGGTGAGCAGGGACCAGGGCACCTGCTGCCGTCCCCAACGGCCGTTCAGCCGCTCGGAGATGATCTCCTTGACGTCGTGGAAGTCCTCGGCCGTCTGGATCCGCTCCACCGCGTCCGCCGTGGTCAGCCTGTGACTCGTCGCTAACTCCGCTATGAAGTACCCCGGTCCCGCCATGCCGACATCCGACATGCCGTGCTCCGCCGGAAAGGGGCGGGAGCACAGCTTGTCGATCGCGGCCAGGTACCGCTCGATGTCCATGAGGTCCAGTAAACCCGCTGGGACTGACAGTTGGAGCCGGGGTCGCGGGCCACCTGGTACGAGGTCACGCGTCCCGGCGCCGCAGGCTCCAGGCTCCCGCCAGCAGCGCCGCCGCCGTCCAGCACGCGGTCACCGCCGGCCCGCTCCAGGGTCCGAGCGTTCCGTCGGACGTCTCGTGGAGAACCGCCTGTCCCGCCTTGTCGGGCAGGAAGTCGGCGATGGTGCCCGACACGTCTCCGACCACGAAGGACACGAGGATCAGGAACGGGATCAGGATGCCGAGCGTGGCGACACCGCTGCGCAGCACGGCCGCGATTCCGGCCGCGAACAGGGCCATCAGCGCGAGGTAGACACCACAGCCGACGGCTCCGCGCAGCTGCTCGGTCCAGGTGAGCGTGTCCGCCTTCTCGCCGAGGACCGCGCTGCCCACGGCCAGGCTCACGAAGCCCGTGAGCAGGCCGACGGCCAGGGCCGGTACGCCGACCGCCACCGCCTTGGCCGTGAACCACCGCCCGCGCTGTGGCACGGCGGACAGCGAGACGCGCAGGCCGCCGCCCTGGAACTCGGACGAGACGGCCGTCGCGCCGAAGGCGACAGCCGCGACCTGCCCGAAGCTGACTCCGAAGAAGGCGGAGAACAGTGGGTCGGAGTCCGCGCCCTCGGCGTCCAGTGCGGCGAGCGCGGAGAAGGCGGCGGTGGCGAGGACCATGGCACCGAGGGCCCAGAGCATCGACCGCAGGGTACGGATCTTGATCCACTCGGAGTGGAGGACGGGTGCGAACGCCATGGTCAGGCCTCCTGCGGCTGAGCGGGGGATGCGGTGAACTCGGCTTCCGAGGCCGTCAGATCGAGGTAGGCCTGCTCCAAGGTGCCCTCCTCCGCGGAGAGTTCGAGGAGCGGCAGGCCCGCGCCGGAGGCGAGGCGGCCGATGTCCTCCACGCGCGCGTGGCGCACGGTCCACCGCCCGCCGTCGTCCTCGCTCGCCTCGTAACCGTGCCGCGCGAGGAGTTCCCGCAGCGCCGGGCCGTCCGTGGTGCGCATCCGCACGCGGGGCTCCACGCGAGCGTCGATGAAGTCCCGCATGGGGGTCTCGGCGAGCAGCCGGCCACGGCCGAGGACCACCAGGTGGTCGGCGAAGGACGCGGTCTCGTTCATCAGGTGGCTGGAGACGAGGACGGTGCGGCCCTCGCGGGCGAGGCGGCGCAGCAACTCGCGGATCCAGATGATGCCTTCGGGGTCCAGTCCGTTGGCCGGCTCGTCGAGCAGCACCACGGGCGGGTCTCCGAGCAGGGCGGCCGCGATGCCCAGGCGCTGACGCATCCCCAGGGAGTACGTCTTCACGCGGCGTCGCGCGACCGACGCCAGCCCGGTCTCCTCCAGGACCTCGTCGACACGGCGGGGCCCGATGCGGTTGCTGACGGCGAGCGCCCGCAGATGGTCGCGGGCGGTCCGTGACCCGTGCGGGGCCTGGGCGTCGAGCAGGGCACCCACATGGCGCAGGGGTTCGTCGAGGGTGGCGTACGCCCGGCCGCCGACCGCGGCGGCGCCGGAGGTGGGTCGGTCGAGCCCGAGGACGAGGCGCAGGGTGGTGGACTTTCCGGCGCCGTTCGGGCCGAGGAAGCCGGTGACCCGGCCAGGGTGCACGCTGAAGGTGAGGTGGTCCACGGCGCGCCTGCTGCCGTACTCCTTGGTGAGGTCCTTTACGTCGATGCTGGTCATGGCACACAGCCTGGCCGTGGGGAGGCGGGCGTTTCCTCCCCCGTGAGCGGAGATCCTCTCCCTCGCTCGGGGGAGGTCCGTTGTCAGTGGCGGCTGGCACGATGTCGCAATGGCCCGCTTTCTGCGCCCGCTGCTTCGGGGGACGACGTACACACGCTGGTTGCACCTGTGGGTGCCGATGCTGTTCGAGAGCGTGTGGCTGTTCATCGACATGTCGAAGCCGTGGGTGCCCGCGCTGGTGCTGATTCCGGTCGGACTCATCCCGGCCGTGAGGCACGGCGAGGGAGTGCAGGCGCACTTGCTGCTGGTGCCGGGTGAGCGGGACTCGGGGATCTCCACGGCGCCGTCGGCGACGTGGCGGGACCGGCTGCGCACGGTGCTGTGGCTGGAGATCCGTATGCTCCTGGGCGCGGTGGCCATGGGCAGCACGGTCTGGGGGCCGGTTCTCTCCCTCGACCTCGTCTGGGCGGCGACCGGGCACGTGCCGTACGACAACCCGTTACTCGACATCGCCCAGCCCCACTGGGCATACGCCCTCCTCGCGCCAATCCCCCTGATCGCCCTGTACGGCCTGGTCGTCGGCCTCGGCGAGCTGATCACCGTCCTCGCCCGGCGTCTTCTCGGGCCCTCCCCGGCCGAGCGGATGGCCGCACTGGAGGAGCGCACCGAGCAGCTCCTGGAGCGCAACCGCATCGCCCGGGAGCTGCACGACTCCATCGGGCACGCGCTGACCGTGGCGGTGGTCCAGGCGGGTGCGGCGCGCGCAGCGGGCGATCCGGAGTTCACCGACCGGGCCCTCGGTGCCATCGAGGACACCGGCCGGGCCGCGCTGGAGGACCTGGAGCGGGTGCTCGGCATCCTGCGCGAGGCGGACCGCCCGGTGAGCAGCCGCCCGACCCTGGCGGAGGCCGACCGGCTGCTGGAGTCGGCGCGGGCCTCCGGCGCCAAGGTCGACGCCGAGCTCTCCGGGCCCCTGGAGACCGTGCCCGGCCCGGTCTCGCGCGAGGGCTACCGCATCCTCCAGGAGTCGCTCACCAACGTGCTGCGGCACGCGGGCGGGGTGCCCGTCCAGGTCCGCGTCGCCGTCGCGGACGGCTCCCTCGGTCTGGAGGTCCGCAATCCGCTGACGGCGGAGATACCCGGGCCGGGGCGGGGCAGCGGACTTCGCGGGATACGCGAGCGTGCCGCGCTGCTCGGCGGCCGGGCGCACACGGGCCCGGACCGGGGGGACTGGCGGGTGCGGGTCGAGCTGCCACTGCGCTGACCGGTCGCGGGCCCCGCGGGCCGGAGGCAGCCCGCTCAGTCTGTAAGCGTCCCGCGCAGGCTGGAAGCCGACCTCCGCCTCGCACTGTTGATCTAGTCTGGCCGGATGCCGGTGACCGTCCTGCTCGTCGACGACGAGCCCCTCGTCCGCGCGGGGCTGCGCGCCGTCCTGGAGGCGCAGCCCGACATCGAGGTCGTCGGGGAGGCTGCCGACGGTGCCGCGGTGATCCCGCTGGTGCGGCAGCTGCGGCCGGACGTCGTGGCGATGGACGTCCGTATGCCGCTGCTGGACGGCATCGAGGCCACGCGCGCGGTGCTGCGCACCGTGCCGGAGCCGCCGAAGATCCTCGTGGTGACGACGTTCGAGAACGACGAGTACGTGTACGAGGCGCTGCGGGCGGGCGCCGACGGCTTCCTGCTGAAGCGGGCGCGGCCGGCCGAGATCGTGCACGCGGTGCGGCTGGTGGCCGAGGGCGAGTCACTGCTGTTCCCGGCGTCGGTGCGGCAGTTGGCCGCCGAGTACGGGGACGGGGGCGGGAACCCGGAGGCACGGGCGGCCCTGGAGCGGGCCGCGCTGACGGGGCGGGAGGCGGAGGTGCTGCGGCTGATGGCCCGGGGGCTGTCCAACGCGGAGATCGCCCGGCGGCTGGTCGTCGGCACGGAGACGGTGAAGTCGCACGTGAGCTCCGTCCTGGCGAAGCTGGGCGCGCGCGATCGTACGCAGGCCGTGATCGCGGCGTACGAGTCGGGGTTCGTGGCTCCGGGCTGACGGCTCGCGGATGCCCGCCCGGCTTGGCCGCGGCCGAGGGACCCCGCAGCGAGGCTCTCGCCGCGTTCGGCCAGGACGAGTACCATCCGCCCCACACGCGCACGACCTGGGAGGACGGACCGTGGGGCGGCTGACCGGCGGGGATCCTTCACTGCTGCGGAGAATCAATTCAGCGGTGGTGCTGCACGCGCTGCGTGCCACCGACCACGCGACACTGACCGAGATCACCCGTGTGACGGGGCTGTCCCGGCCGACGGTGGAGGGCGTGGTCGAAGGACTGGTCGAGACGGGGCTCGTCGTGGAACAGGCGGCCGATGAGAGCGCCGCACGGCGCCAGGGGCGGCCGGCACGGCGGTTCCGGTTCCGGGCGGAGGCCGGTCATCTGCTGGGGCTCGACATCGGCGCCCACCGTGTGACGGCACTCCTCGCGGACCTCGACGGCCGGGTGCTGGGCACGCTGTCCAAGGACGTCGCCGAGAAGGCGCCGGCGGACGAACGGGTGGAGCGGCTGCGCACGACGGTCGCTGAACTGTTGCGTCGCGTCGGCGTCTCCCGCGGCTCCCTGCGCGCGGTCGGCGTGGGCAGCCCCGGGATCGTGGAGAGCGGCGGCACGGTGCGGCTGTGCACGGCCCTTCCGGGATGGACGGGTCTGAATCTGGGCGAACGGTTGAGCCGTTCGTTCAAATGCCCGGTGCTGGTGGAGAACGACGCCAACGCGGCGGCGGTCGCCGAGCACTGGAAGGGCGCGGCCGTCGACTCCGACGACGTGGTGTTCGTGCTGGCGGGCCTGAGCCCCGGCGCCGGTTCGCTGATCGGCGGGCGGCTGCACCGGGGGTACGGAGGTGCGGCCGGGGAGATCGGCGCCCTCCACCTGATGGGGCGCGGCGCCACTCCCGAGGCACTGCTGTCGACCACGGACGAGCCCTTGCACCCGCTGGACGAGAAGGCGGTCGCCGAGGTCATCGCGCACGCGCGTGAGGGCGACGAGCGGGCCCGCGCCGCTTTCGAGCGCTTCACCGAGCGGCTCGTCCACGACGTGGCGGCGCTCGTCCTGGCCCTCGACCCCGAGCTGGTGGTCATCGGCGGCTGGGCGCCCGGTCTGGACGAGGTGCTCGATCCCCTGCGCGACGAGCTCGCGCGCTGCTGTCTGCGCCCGCCCAGGGTGACGCTGTCGAAGCTGGGTGAGGCGGCCGTGGCCACGGGGGCGCTGCGGCTGGCGCTGGACCACGTGGAGGAGGAGCTGTTCGCGGTGGAGAGCACGGTGACGGCGCGGCGCTGAGCGCTCCGCTGAGAGCAGGGTGACGGCTCGGCGCCGTCGCGTGCGTCTCGGCTGCCGCCGGAGGCCCCTCGGAGCGCCGTCTGTGTGACCGGGGCATGGAGACTGCGGGCTGTGTGTGGCTGAGCGCGCAGTTCCCCGCGCCCCTTCGGGCGCGAGCCCGAGTGGCCCGCACAAAAACATCGCGCCCCGGGAATTCCCGGGGCGCGACTGGTGCGGCTTCTCGGGACGGTCAGGAGGCGCGGCGCTCCGGACCGTGGTGGATCTCGACTCCGCCGGACGCGCCGAAGGTCAGTCGGCAGGTGTCGGCGCGGTAGGTGGCCACGGAAACCGCCGCGGTGCGCCCCTCGGCGAAGAAGCGGGTCGTGACGACGAGGACGGGGGCGCCGGGCAGCCGGTCGAGCTCCTTGGCGTCCTCCGCGCTGGCGGAGCCGAGCTCCACGGCGCGGTCCTGGCCCTCCAGCTCCAGGTGCTGGAGCTCGCGCAGCACGGCACGGGCGCGGGCCGCGGCGGAGGGGGTGTTGATGGCGGAGAGGGCGGGCACGGAGGACGCCGGGACGTAGAGCAGCTCGGCGGCGACGGGCTGGCCGCGGCTCACCCGGGAGCGGCGCACTGTGTGCACCTGCTCGCCGTGGACGGACTCGAGGATGTGGGCGACCGCCGGGGGCGGGGTCGTCGTGGTGCAGTCGGCGGGCTGCCAGGCGTCGCCGGACGTGCCGGGCCAGGCGTGCTCCTCGGTTCCGACGGCCACACCCATGCGCGGCGGGGCGACCGTGGTACCGACGCCGCGGCGGCGCTGCAGCCGGCCTTCCAGTTCGAGCTGCTCCAGCGCCTGGCGGAGCGTGGCGCGGGCCACGCCGAAGCGGGCGGCGAGGTCACGCTCGTTGGGCAGGATCTCGCCCACCGAGAACTCGGAGTCCAGTGCCTCACTGAGAACGGTCTTGAGGTGCCAGTACTTCGGCTCCGGTGCCGTTTCGAGCTGCGTGGTCCCCACCCTAGTCCTCCGCGTTTCGCCGTGGCCCGGCGGCGTTTTAGCGCCCTTGTTTATTAAAGGTTGTTGCACTTTCTCTGCGACCATAAGCCGGGCCCCACCCTTGGTCAAGACCAATCCTCGAACGGACAGGCCTCCGACAGGTCCCGCGCAGCGGAGCGTTCACAAGGTGTTCGCGGTGGTCGACATGCCGGTCATGAGGACGAAGCCCCCGTTCACCGGAGGTCACTGCGGCGGCTACCGGCCGACCGGCAGGGACAGCAGCTTCTCCGGGTTGCGCATGATGTAGACGCGCTGGATGCGGCCGTCCACGATGTCGAGCTGGAACACGCTGTCGACCTTGTCGCCGGACAGGACGACCGCCGCGACACCGCCGTTGATCTCCATGAAGCGGAACGACGCGTCCGGCACACCCTTCCGGGCGGCGCCGTGCACGAACCGGCCCACCTTGTCGGCCGACTCCAGGACCCGCACGGGCGCCTTGGCGAGGCCGCCGCTGTCGCCCACGAGGCTGACGTCGGGGGCCAGCAGCGACATGAGGCCCTCCAGGTCGTCCCCGGCCGCGGCGGCGAGGAACCGCTCGGTCATCTCGCGGCGCTCGGCCGGGTCCACCTCGTAGCGCGGCCGCCGTTCGTCCACGTGCTTGCGGGCCCGCCCGGCGAGCTGGCGCACGGCGGCCTCGCTGCGGTCGAGGGTGGCCGCGATGTCGGCGAACGGGTAGCCGAAGGCCTCGCGGAGGACGAAGACCGCGCGCTCCAGGGGAGACAGGGACTCCAGGACCACGAGGACGGCCAGTGACACGGAGTCGGCGAGCACGGCCCGTTCCGCGGCGTCCGGGACGGTGTCCGCGAAGTCGGTGACGTACGGCTCGGGCAGCCAGGGGCCGACGTACGACTCGTTGCGGGACTTCACGTGGCGCAGCCGGTCGATGGCGAGCCGGGTGGTGATCCGGACCAGGTATCCGCGTGGTTCGCGCACCTCGGCGCGGTCGGCGCCGGACCAGCGCAGCCAGGCCTCCTGGACCACGTCCTCCGCGTCGGCCACCCGTCCGAGCATGCGGTAGGCGACGCCCATCAGCACGGGACGGTGTTCTTCGAAGACGTCGGTCGCGGTGTCGGTGGTCACGCTCTCCATCCCAACCGACGGGTGCCGCCCTGTCCAGGCGAATTCACCTCGCGGGGCACTTACCGGCCGTCGGTGGGGCGGACGGCGTTCGGTGGCCGCTCCGGTGTGGCGGACCGCGGTCCGGGCGTGGAACGCGCGGGGGCCCGGGACCCCAGGGTGACCCCCGCGCCGACCAGGGCGCTGCCGAGCGCCTGCGCGATGCCGTACGAGCCCGTGCCGACGACTGGGGCGGTGCAGGCCGCGGCGACGGGGATGAGGCCGGAGAAGAGCGTGGCGCGCTCCGCGCCGATGCGCTGCATGCCCATGTACCAGCAGACGAAGCCGACGACGGTGACGACCGCCGCCTGCCACAGCAGCGCCGCCGTCTCGGTCGGGTCCGGGGTGCGCAGCCACGCGGTGCCGTCCGTGAGGATCCCGGCCGCCGCCGACCCGACCGCGGCGATACCGCAGACGGTGGCGGACAGCAGCCGTGGTCCGAGCGGTCGCAGCACCGGCACCGCGAGCACGGCGAAGCCGACCTCCCCTGCCAGCGCGCACACGGAGAAGGCGATTCCGGCGCCGTCGGTACGGCCCCATCCCTGGACGGTGAACGCGCCCGCCGCGACCAGTGACGCGCCGTGGAGGACGAGCCGCTGCGGGCGACGCCCCTCCATGAGGGGGACGACCACGGCGACGACCACCGGCGCGCAGCCCACGAAGACACCCGGTACGGCGGGTTCCGCGGTGCGCTCGGCGGCGATCACCGCGAGGTTGAACCCGACCATGCCGACGGCGGCGAGGAGCGCCAGCCGCGCCCACAGTCGGAGGGGCAGCCGCCGCAGGGGCGCCGTGCCGCCGCGCCCGACGAGCGGGAGGAGCAGCAGGCAGGCGAGGCCGTAGCGCAGGAACTGGCCGCCCGCGTACGGGTAGTCGCCGAGGACGCTGTTGGCGGTGAAGGAGGCGCCGACGAGGACGCAGGCGAGGGCGGCGAGGAGGGTTCCGCGGGTGGTCGTGGCGTTCATGGCCGTGGCGTTCATGGCGGTGACGTTAGGAAGGCGAGCGGCCCGGTTTAAGGTCCACTTTCATGACGTCATCGGGGACCAATTCCGGGGAGGAGCCCAGTCCGCGGGAGGGTCCGGATCCGTGGGCCGCGGCGTGGGAGCTGCTCCTGCCGGCCGCTTCGGCGCCGGCACGCGCGCGGGGGCGCACGTTGCAGGCGGCGCTGCGCGAGGCGGTCCGTACGGGGCGGCTCGTGCCGGGCACGCGGCTGCCGTCCAGCCGTGAACTGGCCGCCGACCTCGGCGTGTCGCGGGGTCTGGTGACGGAGGCGTACGAGCAGCTGACGGCCGAGGGATATCTGCGCAGTGACCGGGGTGCGGGCACCTGGGTGGGCGACGCCGTACGGTCCGCACGCCCCCGCGCGCGTGACCTCGCGCCGCGCTCCCCCGGCGCCCGCGCCGACTTCCTCCCCGGGACACCGGACCTGTCGCTGTTCCCGCGCACCGCGTGGGCGGCGGCTCAGCGGGGCGTGCTCGCCGAACTCCCCCACCACGCGCTGGGCTACCCGGATCCGCGCGGGCTTCCCCGGCTGCGTACGGCGCTCGCGGAACTGCTCGCCCGGCGGCGGGGTGTGGTCGCGGACCCGGAACGGGTCGTGGTGGTCTCGGGTGTGGCGCAGGCGACGGCGCTGCTCGGTTCGGTGCTCCATGCGCGCGGGGTGCGCGCCGTCGGCGTCGAGGACCCGGGAAGCCCCCAGCACGACGCCCTGTACGCCTCGGCGGGCGTCGGTGCCGTCCCGCTGCCGCTGGACGCGGAGGGGCTGGCCACCGGACCGTTGCGTGAGGCGGGCGTGCGGGTCGTCGTGACCACGCCCGCCCACCAGTTCCCGTCCGGGATCGCGTACTCGGCGCGGCGGCGGGCCGAACTGCTCGACTGGGCACGGTCGGTGGACGGGCTGGTGGTCGAGGACGACTACGACGGGGACTTCCGCTACGACCGTGCGCCGGTGGGGGCGCTCCAGGGCCTCGACCCCGAGCGCGTCGCGTACACGGGCTCCGTCAGCAAGTCCCTCGCCCCGGGGTTGCGGCTCGGCTGGCTGCTCGTCCCCCGGGCGCTGACCGAGGAGGTCGTGGAGCGCAAGCGGACCATGGACCTCGGCCATCCGACCATCGACCAGGCGGTGTTCGCCCGCTTCGTCGAACGGGGCGACTACGACCGGCAGTTGCGTCGCTGCCAGCGCGCCTACCGGGAGCGGCGCGACGTTCTCGTGTCCGCCCTGCGGGAGCACCTTCCCGGCACCGAGGTGTCCGGGATCGCGGCAGGGCTCCATGCCATCGCCGTGCTGCCCGACGCGTACGGGCCGCTGGACCGGTTCGTGGGGCGGGTGGCGGCGGTCGGGGTGTCGGTGCGTCCCCTCGCGGACCACGGGCGGGTTCCGGACGCCGGGGTGCGGCTGGTGCTCGGGTACGCGCATCTTTCGCCGGCGCGGATTCGTGAGGGGGTGCGGCTGATGGCGCGCGCCGCTGGTCCCGGCGCTGCGTGAGGGCGCGACGCTTGAGGACGCGACGCGCCCTGAGTCGCACGCCGGTTCCTCTGCCCCGGAGGTCAGTTGTTCACTTGTGGTTTCCGTGTGCGCCTCGGCGCACCAGTAGTTGTGGCGTTGCACATTGGCCGGATCCGTCCCTGGAGGCGCATTCATGTCACACCGTTCGCCGAGCCCCCTGCCCGGCCGCCGCAGCGTGCTGCGCGGCTCTCTCGCCGCGTCGGCGGCCCTCGCCGTGCCCGCCACGCTCGGCGCCGCGGCGCCCGCGTTCGCCCTCTCGGGACGGCCGAAGGCGGGATGGGGCGTGCAGACCGGGGACGTGACGGCGCACTCCGGTCTGGTCTGGGTACGTTCCGACCGGCCGGCGCGGATGATCGTCGAGACGTCCGCCACCGAGTCCTTCCGCAACCCGGTCAGATGGCACGGCCCGCTGCTGGGCGCCGACACCGACTTCACCGGCACCACGCGGCTGCGCGGCCTGCCGTCGGGCCAGCAGATCCACTACCGCGTCCTGCTGGCCGACCCGGACGACCCGCGCCGCACCGGCGAGCCGGTCACCGGCACGTTCCGTACGACGTCGGAGAAGCGCCGTGACGGAGTGCGCTTCGTGTGGTCGGGCGACCTGGCGGGCCAGGGCTGGGGCATCAACCCGGACCTCGGCGGCTACCGCATCTTCGACGCGATGGGCGCCCTGAACCCGGACTTCTTCCTCTGCAGCGGCGACAACATCTACGCCGACGGCCCGATCGCGGCGACGGCGGCGCTTCCGGACGGCAGCGTGTGGCGCAACGTCACCACCGAGGAGAAGTCCAAGGTCGCCGAGTCCCTGGCGGAGTTCCGCGGCAACTTCCGCTACAACCTGCTGGACGAGAACCTCAGGAACTTCAACGCCCGCGTACCGTCGGTCATCCAGTGGGACGACCACGAGGTGCGCAACAACTGGTACCCGGGCCAGGTGATCCTGGACTCGGACACCCGGTACACCGAGAAGCGCGTCGACGTGCTGGCGGCGCGTGCGCGGCGGGCGTTCAGCGAGTACTTCCCGATCTCCACGCTGCAGCCGGGCGCACGGGACGGCCGCGTCTACCGGGTGCTGCGCCACGGCCCGCTGCTGGACGTGTTCGTGCTGGACATGCGCACGTACCGCAACGCCAACTCGCCGGACAACCAGACCACCGACCCGCAGGGCATCCTCGGCGCCGAGCAGTTGGAGTGGCTCAAGGGCGAGCTGGCGCGGTCGCGTGCGGTGTGGAAGGTGATCGCCTCCGACATGCCGCTCGGCCTGGTCGTCCCCGACGCGACCGAGGGCAAGCAGAACATCGAGGCCGTGGCGCAGGGCGACCCGGGCGCGCCGCTGGGCCGCGAGCTGCAGATCGCGGAGTTGCTGCGGTTCATCAAGCACCGCAAGGTCACGGGCACGGTGTGGCTGACCGCGGACGTGCACCACACCTCGGCCCAGCACTACCAGCCGTCGCGGGCCGCGTTCACCGACTTCGAGCCGTTCTGGGAGTTCGTGTCCGGCCCGCTCAACGCGGGCGCGTTCCCGGCGAGCGCCCTCGACAACACCTTCGGCCCCGAGCGGGTGTACGTGAAGGCGCCGACCGCCTCGAACGTCTCGCCGGCCGGCGGCTACCAGTTCTTCGGCGAGGTCGACATCGACGGTGACAGCGGTGAGCTGACGGTACGGCTGCGCGAGCAGGACGGGACGGTGCTGTTCACTCAAGTCCTGCAGCCGGGACGAGTCGGGCAGTAGGCCGGGCGATAAACCGGGCAACTATACAAACAGCAACAAAGGTGAGGAAAGACACTTTACCGATCAGTCACAAAGCGTTCGCGATCACGCAACACCTTACCTTCACAGTGGTTGCATGACTTCGAACATGTACGACGCAAGGGGGGCGACGAACGGTCGCCCCGCCCACCAGCGGCGACGGAAGGCGGCCGAACTCGCCTCGCTGTTCACGGCCGGCTTCCACACGTGGTGGTCACGCCGCCACGGTCACGCCCCACCGGCGGGCGATACCGGCGCCCGGCCGCTCCCCGAGGGGCAGCAGGCCGGGCCGTCCGGGGCCGAGGCGTCCGACGCGGTAGACGGCGCGTCGGTGCTGTGGCGTATGAGGACGACGGTGAAGGACGAACCCGGCTCGCTGGCCGCGCTGTGCACGGCACTGGCCGGCCACCGGGTGGACATCCTGAGCCTGCAGACGCATCCGCTGGCCGAGGGCACGGTGGACGAGTTCCTGCTGCGCGCGCCCGAGGAGCTGCCCGCGGCCGAGATCACCCGTGCCGTCGCGCAGGCGGGCGGTGCCGGTACGTGGATCGAGCGGGCCGACGCCCACGACCTCGTCGACGCGCCCACCCGAGTGCTGGGCCTCGCCACCCGTACGGCACTCGACGCGGCGGAACTCCCGCTCGCCCTGCGCCAGTTGCTCGGCCGGTGCACCATCCGCTCGCTTCCCGCCACCGCCCCCGGCTCCGGCCGGGCCCAGGAGGGCGTCCCGGTGGAGGGCGTCCTCGAGGACACGGTGATGCGGCTGCGGGCGCCGGAGGGCGGGGTGATCACGGTGGAGCGGCCGTATCTGCCGTTCACACCGACGGAGTTCGCGAGGGCGCGGGCGCTGGTGGAGCTGGACACGCGGCTGGGTCCGCGCATCCCGCGCAGCCATGACGTGCTGACGCTGCGGGAAGGCAGCGACATCACCGTGCGGCGCGCCGACACGGACGACCTCGACGCGGCGAAGGCGATGCACGCGCGGTGCTCGGCGCGCACGCTGGGCATGCGCTACCACGGCCCACTGGGCGACGCCGACCGCTACCTCAACCACCTCCTGAGCCCCCGCTTCGGCCGCACCCTCGCGGTGCAGACGGCCTCGGGGAAGGTCGTCGGCCTCGGCCACCTGCTGTGGGACGGCGACGAGACGGAGGTCGCGCTGCTGGTCGAGGACGCGTGGCAGCGGCGTGGTGTCGGCGCTGAACTGCTGAGGCGGCTGGTGGCGATGGCGGTCGAGGCGGGATGCTCGAGCGTGTACGCCGTCACGACCTCGTCCAACACGGGTATGGTCGCCGCGATGCGCGGCCTGGAGCTTCCCCTCGACTACCAGATCGAGGAGGGCACCCTGGTCATCACCGCCCGCCTGGACGCGACGGTGGCGTCGCCGGGGCGGGAGCGGCGGGACGAGCGGGCGGTGCGGGAGTAGCGCGTCGCGGGTGGCTGTGAGCCGGGGATCTTCGCCCCCGCCGCCCCTACCCGTCCCATCCCTGGGGGCTGCGCCCCCAGACCCCCGCGATCGGCCTGAACGGCCTCGTCCTCAAACGCCGGACAGGCTGGATCTGCGGGGCACCGTGGGTGGAATCCGGCCGCCGACGGCCACGTGGCCTGCTTTAACCGGCTGACCGCGCCCCCGCCGCCGTACCAAGATTGCCCGTATGTCTGACACCAACAGCCCCCTGCCCCGCGAGGTCGCCGACGCCTACGTCGACGAGCTCATCGCCCTCGACCCGGTGACCGGTACAGACCTCGGCGTGAAGGAGAGTTCGAGCAGGCTGCCCGACACCTCGCCCGCCGGCCAGGAGGCCAGGGCGGAGCTGATGCGGGCGACGCTCGCCCGGCTCGACGAGGCGGAGCGGCAGCCGGGCGCGGACAGTGACATCGAGCGCCGTTGCGCACGCCTGCTGCGCGAGCGGCTCACCGCGCAACTGGCCGTGCACGACGCCGACGAGGGCCTGCGCGCGGTCGGCAACATGGCGACACCGGCGCACCACGTGCGCGAGATCTTCACCGTGACACCTGCCGACACGCAGGAGGACTGGGCGGCGATCGCCGAGCGGCTGCGCGCCGTGCCGACGGCGCTGGCGGGCTACCGCGAGTCCCTCTCCCTGGGCCTGGAGCGCAAGCTGTACGCGGCTCCCCGCCCCACCGCGACGTTCGTCGGGCAGCTCACCGAGTGGGCGGACACGGACGGTTCGGGCCGCGGCTGGTTCGAGGACTTCGCGTCGGCGGGCCCCGAGTCCCTGCGCGCCGAGCTCGACGAGGCGGCCCGCACGGCGACGGGGGCCGTCGTCGAGCTGCGGGACTGGATGCGCGACGTGTACGCGCCCACCATCGAGGGCGCGCCGAACGTGGTGGGCCGCGAGCGGTACGCCCGCTGGTCGCGCTACTACAACGGCACGGACCTGGACCTGGAGGAGGCGTACGCGTACGGCTGGTCGGAGTTCCACCGCCTGCTCGCCGAGATGAAGCAGGAGGCCGAGAAGATCCTCCCGGGGGCGAAGACGCCGTGGGTGGCGCTCGCGCACCTCGACGAGCACGGCAGGCACATCGAGGGCGTCGACGAGGTCCGCGACTGGCTGCAGGACCTGATGGACCGGGCGATCGAGGAGCTGGGCGGCACGCACTTCGACCTCGCCGAGCGGGTACGCAAGGTGGAGTCCCGCATCGCCCCGCCCGGTGGCGCCGCGGCCCCGTACTACACGCAGCCGTCCGAGGACTTCTCGCGCCCGGGCCGCACCTGGCTGCCCACGATGGGGCTGACCCGCTTCCCGGTGTACGACCTGGTGTCGACCTGGTACCACGAGGGCGTCCCCGGCCACCACCTCCAGCTCGCCCAGTGGGTGCACGTCAAGGACGACCTGTCCCGCTACCAGGCCACCGTCGGCGGCGTCAGCGCCAACCTGGAGGGCTGGGCCCTGTACGCGGAGCGGCTCATGGACGAGCTGGGCTTCCTGACGGACGCGGAGGAGCGGCTGGGTTACCTCGACGCGCAGATGATGCGCGCGCTCCGTGTCATCGTCGACATCGGCATGCACGCTGAGCTGGAGATCCCGGCCGACTCGCCCTTCCACCCCGGCGAGCGCTGGACGCCCGAACTGGCCGAGGAGTTCTACGGCGCGCACTGCAGCCGACCCGCGGACTACGTGGCGAGCGAAATGACCCGCTACCTGACCATCCCCGGCCAGGCCATCGGCTACAAGCTCGGCGAGCGCGCCTGGCTGCTGGGCCGCGAGAACGCGAGCAGGCGCCACGGCGACGCCTTCGACCTCAAGGCATGGCACATGGCCGCCCTGTCCCAGGGTGCCCTGGGACTGGACGACCTGGTGGACGAGCTGTCGCGGCTCTGACCCCTCTCAGACCCCTCTCACCAACGGAACCCGCCCTCCGAGTCGATGACTTGCCCGGTGACCCACGCGGCCTCGTCCGTGGCGAGCCAGGAGATGAGGCGGGCGGGGTCGTCGGGCATGCCCCAGCGGCCCGCCGGGAACATCGCGGCGATGGCCGCGTAGTCGTCGCCGGTCATGTAGTCCGTGTCGACGGGACCGGGATTGACGGTGTTCACGGTGACGGCGAGTTCGGCGAGGGTGGTCGACAGGGAGCGGGTGATCGAGGCGAGGGCGCCCTTCTGGAGGGCGTACGCGATCTCGCCCGGCATGCCGCCCGCGATGTCCTGGCCTGACGTCATCATCATCAGCCGCCCGCCCGGCGTGCGGGGCGGGAGGGCCGCCCGGTGGCGGGCGTATGCCTGGACGAGCAGGAGCACCGAGCGGGTGTCGGTCGCCCAGTGGGCGTCGAGCATCTCGGTGTCGATCGTGTCGAGGGTGCCGTCGTCGCCGGAGAGGGCGTGGTTGGCGACGAGGATGTCGAGGCGTCCGCCGAGCGCGTCCGCGGCCCGGGAGACCAGTTCGGCGGGCACGGCCGGGTCGGACAGGTCGCCCGGACCGTCGACCACCCGCGCCTGAGGATCACCGAGCACTTCGCGCACGCCCACGGCCACCTCCTCGGGGCGGTCGGCGCCCCAGGGCATGGCGGCGTCGTGCGGTACGTGGTGGTGCAGGTACACGCTCGCCCCGTACGCGGCGAGACGGCGGGCCACGGCGTAGCCGATGCCGCCGCGTCTGCTCGCTCCGGTGACGAGAGCCGTGCGACCGCGCAGGGGCAGGGGGTCGCGTCGTAGTTCTTGCGGTGTGGGGTGGGGAAGTTGAGGCATCGGGACCATGATGCAGGGCGGGCGCCTGCGACGCATGTGTATTCCGTACGGCCCGCCCCGAGGGTCGTTGCTCTGCCGCGGCCCTGCCTCAGGCCGTGATCCGTCGCAGCCGGACGAGCCCCAGCCAGGTCTCCGGGCCGGCCGACACGTACGCGGCGCGGACGCCGTAGCGTCCGGGCTCCAGTTCGACGCGCAGGTGGTCCGTGCGCTGTGAACCGTCTCCCGGCCAGGCGGCGTCGAACACGACCACCGGGCCGGGCACCCACCACTCCACCTCCGGCTCCCACAGGGCGGTCTCGAGCGCCGTGGGAACCTGCGCGAGGAGTTCGTCCTCGGAGTTCGCCGCGTACCACCGGACGAAAGTGGCGTGGTGGGAGAGGAAAGCCGTCGAGGCGGGTTCGTCGCCCAGGACGAGCGCCCGGGTGTCACCGACGGGCAGCAACCCGATGGAGCCGTTGATGTCGCAGGCCCGGTCGTAGTCGGACGACACGTCGTCGCCGTCCGCTCCCGTCCAGAACGGCAACACCGCTTCCGGTACCGCGATGAGCGGTCCCCCGCCCGACTCCACCCACTCCGTCACACCTGGATCCGCGTATCGAGCCATGCGAAGAGAAGCTACACGGGGCGTGCCGGACGAAGATCAGTGTCCCCTGCATCTTCACGATCTTCAGCGGCCGCGTTCTCAGTAGCCGTGTTCTTCAGCAGCCGCAGTCCTCCGCGCCCACCGGTGCCGTCAGTGGATCGGCGGCGCGGCGCTCACGCCCCTCCCACGTCTCGTACTCGAATCCCTCCCGCACCCAGTACTCGAAGCCGCCGAGCATCTCCTTGACCTGGAAGCCGAGTTCGGCGAGGGCGAGGGCCGCGCGGGTGGCGCCGTTGCAGCCCGGACCCCAGCAGTACGTGACGACGGGGACCGCCCTGTCGAGGAGCTGCTCCGCCTGCTCGGCGATGAGGGCGGTGGGCAGGTGGACGGCGCCCGGGACGTGCCCCTGGTCCCAGGCATCCGTGGAGCGGGAGTCCAGGACGACGAAACCGGGGTCGCCGTCGGCGGCGAGGGCGGCGGCCACGTCGGACACGTCGGCGTGGAAGGCGAGGCTCGCCCGGAAGTACACGGCAGCGGCGGCGGGTCCCGCCGGGGCGACGCGCAGGACGGGGTTCAGGGCAGTCGTCGAGGTCATGCCCGGAAATCTACGGCCGGTGATCCCCTCCCCTGAAGGGCCGATCCACGGCGTGGGGCTTGATCGGCCGGGGATTCCCCTGTTGTGTGGGCCCATGACCACGCATTCCCCGTACTCGCCGGACGCCACCGACTGGCGCATACTCGATGTCCTCCAGCGGAAGGGCCGGGCCGGCTACGCCGAGCTGGCGCGCGCCGTCTCGATGTCGGCGAGCGCGGTCACCGAACGGGTGCGGCGGCTGGAGGAGGCCGGCGTCATTCAGGGGTACGCGGCGGTCGTGGACCCGGAGCGGCTGGGTCTGCCGATCCTGGCGTTCGTGCGGCTGAGGTACCCGACGGGCAACTACAAGCCGTTCCACGACCTCGTCGCCGCGACGCCGGAGATCCTGGAGGCGCACCACGTCACGGGTGACGACTGCTTCGTCATCAAGGTCGCGGCCCGTTCGATGCGCCATCTGGAGGAGGTGTCGGGGAAGATCGGTGCGCTGGGGTCGGTGACGACGAGCGTCGTCTACTCGTCGCCACTGCCGCGCCGCCCGCTGGGCAGGTGACCCGGCGCGCCCGCCGTCAGCCGGAATCCCGCTGCCGTACGACCGACCCCGACCTCCCCTTGACGATCTCCAACTGCGCGTGGACGCGCCGCCGGAGGTCCGCGACGTGGCTGACGATGCCCACGCTGCGGTCGCGCTCCCGGAGCGAGTCGAGGACGTCGAGGACCTCGTCGAGGGTCTGGTCGTCGAGGCTGCCGAACCCCTCGTCGATGAAGAGCGTGTCGAGGCGAACTCCGCCGGCCTCGTCGGTGACGACGTCCGCGAGGCCGAGGGCGAGGGCGAGCGACGCGAAGAACGTCTCGCCGCCGGAGAGCGTCGCGGTGTCCCGTTCCCGGCCGGTCCAGGCGTCGACGACGTGCAGTCCGAGTCCGCTGCGGCCGCGTCCGGCGCGGTCGTCGGAGTGGACGAGGGTGTAGCGCCCGGCCGACATGCGGCTCAGCCGTACGGTCGCCGCCGCGGCCACCTGCTCCAGGCGGGCGGCGAGCACGTACGCCTCCAGGCGCATCCTGCGCTCGTTGTCCGCCGAGGTGCCCGCCGTGAGGCCGGCCATGCGGGCCACGCGGTCGTACTCCTCGCGCAGGGGCGCGAGTCGCCGCACGGAGGCCGCGACGCGCGCGGACAGCCGGTCGAGTTCGGCGCAGCGACGGGTGGCCGCGTCCCACGCGGAGACGGCGTCCTGGAGTCGCCGCCCGGCGGATTCGGCGTTCCGCTCGGCCGTGTGCGGGTCGGCGGGCGGCTGCTGGGCGGCCGCGGCGGTGTCGGCCTCGGCGAGGACGGCGCGTACGGCGGCCTCCTCCGACTGCCGGGCGTCGAGCCGCCGTTGGAGGTCGCGGTGTTGAGCGTCGTCGAGGAGGGCGGCCGCCGCGGCCTGGGGGGTGTCGAATCCGGCGCGGAAGGCCGCGTCGGCGAGCCTGGCGTCGGCGTCCTTGAGCCGCTGGGCCGACTCGTCGGCCGTGCGGGCCGCCTCGGCCGCGTCGGTGAGCAGGGCGGCCCGCCGCTGAAGTTGCGCGGCGCGCGCGGCCACGGAGTCGGCGGCGCCGCGCGCCTGGGCCAACTCCTCTTCCAGAGAGGCCTTCTCGCGGTCCAGTGTGTCCCGGCGGGCGGTCCTGGACGCGGCCCTGACCGCCGCCTCCTGCCCGGCGGCCAGCCGCAGCTCCCGCTCGTGCTCGGCCCCGCGCAGTTCCTCCTGCGCGGAGTGGAGCCCGGAGGCGCCCCTCCGGGCCTCGGCGTATTCCTCTTCCAACTCCCGTACTTCCCGGGCGAGTTGCTCGGTAGGGGTGTCCCCCGCCTCGGCGGTGGCGGCGGCGAGCGCCTCGCGTACGACGCCGAGGCGCCGTTCGTCCTCGGCGCGCTCGTCGTCGGCTCGCTGGTAGGCAGCGAGCGCCCGCTCCTCGGCCTCGCGGTCCACATGCCCGGCCACCTTGCGGGCGGGCTCGGGGTGTTCGGTGGCGCCGCAGACGGCGCACGGCTCGCCGTCGGCCAGACGGGCGGCGAGCTCGGCGGCGATGCCCCGCAGACGCTGTTCCTTGACATCGAGCCAGTGGGTGCGGGCGTCCGCGGCCCGTTCGCGGGAGGTGAGTGCGCGCCGTTGGGCCTCGTCCGTGTCGCCCGCCAGCTGGTCTCGCATCCGGGCGGCGTCCAGCCGTTTGCGCGCGGGGGCGCGCTGCACGTCGAGCTGTTCGGCCCGGGTGGCGGCCTCCTGTGCGGACTCGATACGGCTCTGGAGGCCGGCGCGGGCCGTGTCCCAGCCGGAGAGCCAGCTCTCGGCCTCGTGCAGCGCGTCCTCGTCGGCCCGCTCCTGGCGGTCCAGACCGGCGCGCTCGGCGACGAGTGAGGCCAGCCGCTGCTCGGCGCGCCGGGCCGACTCCAGGCCGCCCAGTTCCTCGGCGGCCTTGCGCGCGGCCGCGGCGAGCCCGGCCGCTCCGGCGTCGGCGTACGTCTGCGGAAGCAGGGCACGCGCGCGTGTCTCGTCCGCCGCCGCGCGGCGGTGCTCGGTCTCGGCCGCGTCCCGGAGGTCCAGGGCGGGCGCGACGGTCTCGGCCTTGCGGCCGCGTTCCATCCGCGCCCGCGCCTCCCGGTGGGCGTCGGCCCGGTCCTCCAGGAGAGCGGCCCGCTCCGTGGCCTCGGCGAACCGCCGTTGCAGCCGCGCCCGTTCGCGTACGTCGTCGAGGGTGTGCTCGGCGGCGGCCCGTGCCGAGTCGGCGGCGGCCCGGGCGCAGTGCGCGATGGTGAGCCGCTCGCGCGCGGTGCCGCGGGCCACGGCCGCCCAGCCCAGGACCTCCTCGGCGAGCCCCGGGTCGCCCGGGGTCAGCTCGGTCAGCGGCGTCGCGTCTCCGGCGGCCTGCTGCATCCGGTGCGCGTCGGCGAGCAGGTCGGCGTCGCCCGCGCGCACGTCGGCCTCCGTGGCGCGCCTGCGCTCGGCGAGGCGCTTCTCGACCTCGGCGAAGCGGTGCGTGTCGAACAGCCGCCCGAGGAGCCGTCCGCGTGCCTCGGCGTCGGCCCGCAGGAAGCGCGCGAAGTCCCCCTGGGGCAACAGCACGACCTGGCAGAACTGCTCGCGGCTCATGCCCAGGAGCTGCGTGACCTCCTCGCCGATCTCCTGGTGGGAGCGGCTGAGGTCCTTCCAGGAGCCCGCCCCCGCGTCGTACTCGCGCAGCCAGCTCTGCGCCTTGTCCAGCGTCGTGCCCGTGCCGCGCTTCTTGGGGCGCTCCCAGGGCGGCTGCCGGGTGACCTCCAGCCGGCGTCCGGCGACGGTGAGTTCGAGCCGGACCTCGGTGCGGGTGGCGGGCGCCGCGTGGTCGCTGCGCAGGGTCGTCCCCTGGCCGCTCTGCCGGGCGCCCGGGACCGCGCCGTACAGGGCGTAGCAGACGGCGTCGAGGACGGACGTCTTGCCCGCGCCGGTCGGGCCGTGCAGCAGGAAGAGCCCGGCGGCGGACAGGTCGTCGAAGTCGACCCGCTGGGTGCCGCCGAAGGGGCCGAAGGCCGTGATGTCGAGTTGGTGCAGCCTCACCGGGCGACCTCCCGCACGGCCTCGTCGGCCCGCACCTCGTCGAACGCGTCCTGGAGAACCACCTGTTCGCGCTCGTCGGGTCCGGCGCCGCGCACATGGGCCACGAAGTCCTCCGCGATCTGCCGGTCGCTGCGCCCGGCGAGACGGCTCGCGTAGGAGACGTCGGGGTCCTCGGGGGAGCGCTCGGGGGCGAAGACGAGGCTGAGCGTGTGGGGGAAGCGCTCGCTGAGCCGTGCCATGGGGTCGGAGGGGCGGACGGGGTCGGTGAGGGTGGCCTCGAGCCACGCGCCCTCGTACCGCGTGAGCTCCGGGTCGGCGAGCAGGTCCTCCAGCTCTCCCCGGATCCGGCCGAGCGGGCGCGGTACCGGGCAGTCGATCCGCTCGGCGCCGACGGAGCCGTCGGCGCCCAGGTCGACGAGCCACATGCTCTTGCGGTGGTCGGTCTCCGAGAACGAGTACGCCAGCGGGGAGCCCGAGTACCGCACGCGCTCGGTGATGACCTGGCTGCCGTGCAGGTGACCCAGTGCCGCGTAGTCCACGCCGTCGAAGACCCCGGCGGGCACCGAGGCGACCCCTCCCACCGAGATGTCCCGCTCGCTGTCGCTGGCCTCGCCGCCGGTGACGAAGGCGTGGGCGAGGACCACCGAGCGCGTGCCCGGCGCCCGCGCGGCGAGATCGGCGCGGACCCGGTCCATGGCGGCGGCGAGGACGGCCTCGTGGCCCGCCTTGTCGACCCCGAACTCGTCCTTCACCAGCGCCGGTTCCAGATACGGCAGCCCGTAGAACGCCACGTCGCCGTGGGGGTCGGCGAGCACCACGGGCGTGCCGCACGCCGAGGCGTCGGTCCGCAGATGGATGCCGGCGCGCCCGATGAGCCCGGCGCCGACGCCCAGCCGGCGCGCCGAGTCGTGGTTCCCGGAGATCATCACCGTGGGCACGCCCAGTTCGCCCAGCCGGTGCAGCGCGTCGTCGAACAGTTCGACCGCGGCCAGCGGCGGCACCGCCCGGTCGTACACGTCCCCCGACACGACCACCGCGTCCACTTCGCGCTCGCGCACGCATCGGACGAGGTGGTCGATGAACTCGGCCTGGGCACCGAGCATGTTCACCCGGTGGAAGGCCCGGCCCAGATGCCAGTCGGACGTGTGCAGCAACCTCATGATCCCCGAGCCTAACGACCGGGTCGGACACCGTGGGCGGCTACTGGTGTTATCGCCCCCTTTTGAGGCCTCAAGGGTGGGGCGATCGTGGATGGTCCCGGTCCCGGCCGCCCCACTGACGGCGGGTCAGCCGTCCCCGTACGCCTCTCCCCCGAGCTCGAACCCCGCCGTGCCCGCCGTGGCGTCGGCGAGCCACGCGCGGAAGGCCTCGACGTCGGCGTCCGGCAGGCCGATCTCGATCGTGACGGCCTCCGCGTACCGCACGTCCCGCACCTCGCGTCCGGTCGCCCGCAGGTCGTTCTGCACCTTGCCGGCGCGCTGGTGGTCCACGGTCACGGTCGCCAGGCGGAAACGTCGGCGGGTGAGGGTCCCGAGGGTGTCCAGGGCTTCGCCCACCGCTCCGCCGTAGGCCCGGATGAGCCCGCCCGCGCCCAGCTTGACACCGCCGTAGTAGCGGGTGACGACGGCGACGACGTACCGCATGTCCCGCCGGAGCAGCATCTGGAGCATGGGGACGCCGGCGGTGCCGCCGGGTTCGCCGTCGTCGCTCGCCTTCTGGACGGCCGCGTCGGCGCCGATGACGTACGCGTAGCAGTTGTGTGTGGCGTCGGCGTGCTCCTTGCGTACGCGCGCGACGAAGGCCTGGGCCTCCTGCTCGGTGGCGGCCGGGGCGAGCGCGCACAGGAAGCGGGAGCGGTTGACCTCGGTCTCGTGCACGCCCGCGCGGGCGACGGTGCGGTACTCGTCCTGCATCGGGCCAGCCTATGCGCACGCGTCAGGGCGCCTTGCTTCCCCTCGGCACCGTCATCGCCGTCAGCAGGGCCGCGCCGGGAGCGAGGTTCTTCCAGGAGTGGCCGTGCCAGTCGAGGACCGCGATCGCGGAGGTCGGGAACTTCGCGCGGACGACGTCCAGCGCGTCGTCGAGGTCGTCGCCGGCCAGTTCCAGGACCAGTTCCTCCAGGCCCGGGTTGTGCCCGACGAGCAGCAGCGTCGCGACCTCGTCGGGTGCCTCGCGCACGACGTCCAGCAGCTCCGGCACGTCGGCCCCGTACAGCCGGGGGTCGTGTCGTACGGGCGGCGGGGTGTCCCACTGGGCGGCGGCGAGCTCCCAGGTGGCGCGGGCGCGTTCGGCGGTGGAGCAGAGGGCCAGGTCGGGCAGGCAGTCGGCCGCGGCGAGCGCGCGTCCGGCGGCGGGGGCGTCGCGCAGGCCGCGGGGGCCGAGGGGGCGGTCGTGGTCGGGGACGCCCTCGGGCCAGGCGGACTTGGCGTGCCGCAGGACGACGAGTCTGCGCGGGGTGCCCGCTTCGGTGTGCGGGCCGGTCGTGTGCGTCATGGCGCGGCTCCGATGTCGCGGGTGAGGTCGAGGCCGAGGAGACGGTCGGCGTAGGCGTACGTCTCGAAGCGGGCGCCGTCGGACAGGTCCTCGGCCTGTTCGACGCGCCGCAGGACGTCGAGGACGGAGGGTACGTCGAGGTCGTTCTCCCAGGCGGTGCGCAGGTCCTGGCGGACGGCTTCGGGGACGGGGCGCGACGGGCGGGTGGCCCAGGCGGCGACGGCCTTGCGCCAGCGCGTGAGGGTCGTACGGGCCTCGTCGGCGGCCGCGCCGGGATCGACGGGCGCGGCTCGGGGAACCGACAGCAGCGTCAGGCGCAGGACGGAGTCGTCGGCCGTGCCCGCCACCGGGGCGACCTGGACGTGGACGCCGTCCTCCGGCACGGGGGTGTCCGGCCCGGCCACGTGCAGGGTGCGGCCGGTGACGGGGGCGGTGGTCTCGGCCGGGCGGATGCCGAGGGCCTGGGTCCGCTCCCGCAGGTCCGGGGGCGGGTCGGCGATCGTGAGGGCGGGGACGCGGTCCAGTTCCAGGGCACGGGCGAGCACGTCGGCGACCAGCAGCACGCGCAGGGCCGAGGTGTCGGCCCCGGTCACGTGGGCCTGGACGCGGGTGAGGGTCCGGCGGACCTCGGTGAGTGCGCCGGTGCGGGCGTCGGTGATGCGCAGCACGGAGTGAGCGTAGGCCGGAAGGGCCCTTCGGGGCACCCGGAGGCCCGGAGCGGAGGAGCGCCCCAAGGCAGCCGGATGCCCGAACCGGAGCAGCGCCCCAAGGCACCCGGAGGCCCGCCCCGCAGGCGCCCGGTCAGCCGAGCGTCCCCAGGTACCGCACGTGCGGCCGGTCCTCCGGGCACGTGACGGCGGCCCGTACCCCGTACACCTCGGCGATCAGTTCCTCGGTGAGGACGTCGCGCGGTGTGCCGCCGGCCACGACACGGCCTTCGCGGAGCACGAGCAGTGTGTCGCAGTACCGGGCCGCGAGGTTGAGGTCGTGCAGGGCGATCACCGTGGTGACCGGAAGGCCGGTGACGAGGTTCAGCAGCTCCAGCTGGTGCTGGATGTCGAGGTGGTTGGTCGGCTCGTCCAGCAGGAGTTCCCGTGGCTGCTGGGCGAGGGCGCGGGCGATCTGCACGCGCTGGCGCTCTCCGCCCGACAGGGTGTGCCAGGACTGGCCCGCCCGGTCGGAGAGGCCGGTACGGTCGAGGGCCTCCCGGACGGCTCGTTCGTCCTCGGCGGAGGCGGGCGTCCACGCCCGCCGGTGCGGGACGCGGCCGAGCCGTACGACGTCGAGGACGCTCAACTCGACCTGCGTGTCGGCCTGTTGCTCTACCACGGCGACCCGGCGGGCGATGTCCCGCCGGTGCAGCGCGGGGAGGGGGTCGCCGTCGAGCGTCACGACCCCGGAGGCCGGGGCGAGCACTCCGGCGAGCAGGCGCAGGAGTGTGGACTTGCCGGAGCCGTTCGGGCCGAGGACGCCGACGGTGGAGGCGGGCACGACGGCGAGGCTGACGCCGTCGAGGATGAGGCGGCCGTCGGCGCCACGGCTGACGCGGTCGGCGCGCAGACCCGCCCCGTACCGCGCGTCCTCGGGCACCGGTACGTCCCCGCGCCCCCGCCTCATCGTGCCCTCCTCGTCCGGTACAGCACGAGCACGAACGCCGGCACCCCGATGAGCGAGGTCACCACCCCCACCGGGACCTCCTGCGGATCCAGCGCGGTCCGGGCCAGGGTGTCCACCCATACGAGGAACACCGCCCCGGCCAGCGCGGCGACGGGCAGCAGCCTGGCGTGCCCCGGCCCGACCAGGGCTCGGGCGGCATGCGGCAGGACGAGCCCGACGAAGCCGATGGCACCGGCCGAGGCGACCAGCGCGGCCGTGAGCAGGGCCGTGACGCACAGCAGGACGAGACGGGTACGGGCCACGGACACGCCGAGGGAGGCCGCCGCGTCCTGCCCGAAGGCGAAGGCGTCGAGCGTCCGCGCGTGCCCGAGGCAGATCAGCAGGGCGGCCACGAGCACGCCCAGGCACACCCACACGTCCGTCCAGCCTGCGCCCCCGAGTGAGCCGAGCAGCCAGAACAGCACCCCGCGGGTGGTCTCCGCGTCGGCCGCGGTCAGTACGACGAACGAGGTCAGCGCGGAGAAGAGCTGCATCGAGGCCACCCCCGAGAGCACCACCCGGTCGGTCGTGCCGCCGAGAGTGTGGCTGAGCAGCAGCACCAGCGCGAACGACAGCAGCGCGCCGAGGAAGGCGCCCGCCGACAGCGACACGGCCCCGCCGCCGATCCCCAGCACGACCACGGCGACGGCTCCGGTGGACGCCCCGGACGACACCCCGAGCACGAACGGGTCGGCGAGCGGGTTGCGCAGCAGGGACTGCATCACCGTCCCGCAGACCGCGAGGCCGGCCCCGCACACGGCGGCCAGCAGGGTGCGCGGCAGCCGCAGCTGCCAGACGATCCCGTCTTGGACGGGGCTCAGGCCGGTGCTCCCCCAGCCCAGGTGGGCGGCGACCGCCGACCACACGTCGGCGACGCGGATGTCGGCCGGCCCGATGGTGATCGTCACGGCGAGGGACGCGCACAGCAGAGCGGCCCCTGTGACACCGAGGAGGAGTGCGCGGGTCGTCACCCGGCGAGCCCGAACTCACGCAGTCCGGCGGCCACTCGCTCCACGCCCTCCACCGTCCGGATGGTCGGGTTCATGGCCTGTCCGCTGAGCAGGACGTACCGCTTCTTCTTCACGGCCGTCATGTTCCTGGTGACCGGGTTGGACTCCAGGAAGGCGATCTTCTTCTCGGCCGACTCGGCGGTCTGCGACGCGCGCGTCAGGTCGCCGACGACCAGGACGTCGGGGTCGCGGTCGGCGACGGTCTCCCAGTTGATCTGGGGCCACTCCTCGCGCGTGTCGTCGAAGACGTTCCTGGCGCCCAGGGAGCGTGTGATGACGCCGGGCGCGCCGCAACAGCCCGCCATGTAGGGCGACTCGGAGTTCGCGAACCAGTAGAGGAGGGTCACGTCGGAGGCGTCGACCCCCGAAGTGGCCTTGGCCATGCGCTTCTTGAGGGAGGCGACGAGTTCCTCGCCCCGCTTCTCCACCCCGAACACCTCGGCCAGGTCGCGGACTTCGCCGTACACGGTGTCGATGGTCAGCGCCTTCGCCCGTGCCCCGTC
Source organism: Streptomyces sp. NPDC046862 (assembly GCF_040704615.1). NCBI lineage: Bacteria > Bacillati > Actinomycetota > Actinomycetes > Kitasatosporales > Streptomycetaceae > Streptomyces > Streptomyces sp. NPDC046862. The sequence goes on from NZ_JBEYXP010000004.1 coordinate 157,264, forward strand.
GCCGTCCCCCGAGTTGTCCTTGCCCGCGCAGTCCGACGGGGAGACGTACGTGGGCACGCCGAGCTTCTCGAACTGGTCGCGGGTCGCGACGCCGCCCTTGCCGAGGGTGGAGACGAAGGAGGCGGCCACGAAGTCGGGGTCGGCGTCCAGCGCCCGCTCGAAGGAGGGGCTGTTGTCGGCGATGCGCTCCACACGGCGGTTCGCCCCCTCCAAGCCCTTCATCACGGGGTCCGTCCAGGTCGCCGTGCCCGCCATGCGGTCGGCGAGGCCGAGGGAGAGCATGATCTCGGTGGTGCCCTGGTTGAGGGAGACGGCCCGCTCCGGCGGCGACCCGACGCGTACGGCGTGCCCACAGTTGGTGAGCGACACCGCGGCCTTGGTGTCCGGTACGGCGGACGAGCCGGACCCGCACGCGGTCAGGGCGAGAGCCGCGGCGGCGAGCAGGGCGGCGGAACGGGCGGAGCGTGCGAACGGCACGAGTGCGATCCTTGGTCGTCGAGGGCTCGAACGCGGAGCCCGGTCGTACGGTGCTCCCCCGCCATCGATCGACCACGGGGCCGCCAGCAGGTCTTCGGACTCGGGATCACCCGGACGAGGCGCCTTCCCGGATCGTCGCGGGATCCAGTGGCCGATGCCCCGCCCGTCCCCCTCACCGCTGCGCGTCAGCTCCGGATTCCCACCGGATTCCCTGACCCACGCACGTGGGTTCGACTGGCGTCGGCAAGCTATCACGCCGACGCCCGGAGCCGGGCACCGTGCCTCCACGGTCCGCGAGAAGATCACGGACTGGGCGCGGTGCGACAGGGCGACTCACAGGCACGGCCCCGATCCCGCTTGTCTCAGCAGGTCGAGTGACCTGCGACGTCGAACGCGGGCTCAGGCCCCGGAGGCCGAGCCCGTGGACCGAAGCCTGCACGCCGGCACCGGGCGGCCCTCGTCGACCACGTGCTCGGGGAGGTCGTGTCCGTGCTCGTCGGACTCGCTGTCGGCGAAGTGGTCGGCGATCTCCGCAGCGGCTGCCGGACGCCGTGCTTGCGCCCTTGCCAGCCGAGGCAGTTGGTGAGGCCGAGTGGACCGGCCTTGGCCGCGCCGTAGTTGGTCTGCTCCGGGCTACCGAAGGCGCCGGAGGCCGATGACGTGAACACGATGCGGCCGAAGGAGTCCATGGCGCACTCGGTGTCAGCGGGGATCGACGTCCCAGGCGAGGTGGAGCTCGTGGGTGGTGTTGACGGGACCGGATGCCATGCGGGGTGTCGTGCCGGGCTTGATGGCGAAGTCCGGGATCCGGGCGAGCCACTCCTGGAGGAAGACCGTGAGCTCGAGCTTGGCGAGGAAGGAGCCGGGGCAGCGGTGGGGGCCGTTGCCGAAGGCCGCGTAGTGCTGTTCGGGGTGGGGCCGGGTGAAGTCGACGGCGAGCGGGTTGTCGACCTGCCGCTCGTCGAGGCCGTAGAGGTGGTTGGGGACGAGGACCTGCTCCCCCTCCTTGAGCCGCACGCCCTGGAACTCGGTGTCCTGCGTGATCAGCCGCGCGGTGTTGATGAGCCCGTGGCGGCGGATGAGCTCCTCGACGGCTTTGGGCACGAGGGAGGGGTCGTCGATCAGCTGCCGTCGGTGTCCCGGGTTCAGCGCGAGGAACCGTACGACGAAGCCGAGGATCGAGGCGACGGTGTCCAGACCGCCGGCCAGGACGACCCCGGACAGGGCCACGGCCGCCTCGAAGTCGATGGGCTCGCCACCGATCTTCGCCGTCACGATCTTGCTCAGGAGATCGGTTCCGGGCTGCTGGGCCCTGGCGGCCAGCGCGCGGGCGATGTACTCGGCCATGGCCAGGTAGCTATCGAGGTACTCCTCCTGATTTCGCGGCCGGATGACCTTCTCGGCGTGCGGCAGAAGGAAGTCGCGGTCTCCCAGCGGAAGGTCGACGATGCCGAGGAAGACGACGACGGGCAGGATCTTGGCGAAATCACCGACGAACTCGCACTCCCCCTTGGGGAGGAGCTCCTCGACGATCGAAACGGTGGTCTCCCGCACGATCGGCTCCAGACCCGCTACGGCCTTGGGAGAGAACGCGGGGGACACGAGCATCCGGTACGAGCCGTGCCGCGGCGGGTCCATCTCGACGATGGCTCCCTCGGCCCCGTCCGCGCCTCCGATGATCATGCGGGCGTGCGAGAAGCGTTTGTGGTCGAGTTGGATCGCCTTGATGGCGCCGGCGCGGGTGACGACCCAGTGGCCGCCGTTGCGGGGGGTCCAGAAGATGTCGGGCAGTGTGTCCTGCGCGTTCTTCCAGGCCAGGTGCAGGTCCTCATCGACGCCGGTGGGCCGCAGGTAGTCGAAGTCGACGACGCGGTCTGCCGGTACGTGCCCGGGGATGTCCGTCGTGGAGCTCGTGGTCATCGTGTCACCTCTTGCGTCAGGGTGGGTGGTTGAGGGGAAGGAATGGGTCAGGCGCCGGTCTGGGAGGCGGGGAGCCGGACGACCAGGCCGTCGGTGTCCTCGGTCACCTGGACCTGGCAGGAGAGCCGGCTCGTGGGCCGGACGTCGAAGGCGGCCTCGATCATGGCTTCCTCCATCTCCTCGGGAGCGGGCAGCTTGTCGGCCCAGGCCGGGGCGATGTAGACGTGGCAGGTGGCGCAGTTGGCGTAGCCGCCGCACTCGGCGACGATGCCGGGGACGAGGTTGTCCATCGCGGCCTGCATGACCGATTCGCCGGTGTTGGCCTCGACGACGTGTTCGGTGCCGCCGTCCTCGATGAAGGTGATCTTGGGCATGGCTGAACTGCCTCTCCTTGCTCGGGTGTGCTTGATGGACAGGCGGCCCTTCGCGGGCCGCGTCGACCGGCCCGGGAGCGGTCACCGCTCCGCGGGCGTGGCCGGGATCAGAGTGCGGCCCGGGCCAGCGGGATCTCGCTGTCGGCCAACCGCTCGGGGTCGACCGGTCGGCCGCTGGTGACGAGCTGCCGGGCGGTGGCGAAGTCGGCCGGCCGGCCGATGACGTCGGCTGCGACGACTCTGTCGCCCGTGAGGTAGAAGGCCGACAAGGTCGTGTCCGTGCCGCTGCGGGTGACGCACCGGTCATGACCGGCCGAAAGGCCCACCATCTGGAGCTTGAGGTCGTACTGCTGCGACCAGAACCACGGCGCCGCCGTGGACGCCTGCGGCCGGCCGAGGATCGTCGCCGCGGCGACCTTGGCGTGCTCGATGGCGCCTGGCGCCGACTCCAGCCGGACGCGCCTGCCGGCGTAGGCGCTGGGCTGGTTGGCGCAGTCACCGATGGCGAGGATGTCCGGGTCGCTCGTGCGGGCGAACTCGTCCACGACGATGCCGTTGTCGACGTCCAGGCCTGCCGCGTCGGCCAGGTGGGTGTTCGGCTCCATGCCGATCCCGACGAGTACGAGGTCGGCGTCGAGTCGCTCCAGGCCCCCGGAGGTCGACACCTCGACGCCGGTCACCCGACGTCCCGAGGTGTCCACGGCCACGTCGGACACCGTGGCGGCGAGGCGGAAGCGGACGCCGTGGGAGCGGTGAACGTCCTTCAGGAAGCCGCTCACCTCCGGCCCGGTCACGCGCGCCAGCAGCCGCTCAGCCGCCTCGACGACCGTGACATCGAGGCCGAGTTGGGCGGCCACCGCGGCAATCTCCAGGCCTACGTAGCCACCCCCGACGAGGACGAGCCTGCGGCCGGGGAGGAACTGCGGGCGCAGTGCTTCGACGTCGTCGATCCGGCGCAGGGTGAAGAGGTTGCCGAGCCGGTCCTCGTCGATGCCCGGCAGCGTCAGGCGCCGCGCGCGGCCACCTGTCGCCAGGACGAGTTTGTCGTACGGCAGCCGGCTGCCGTCGCGGACCACGAGTTCCTTCGGGGCCCGGTCGATCGTCTCGGCCCGTGTGCCCAGCCGCAGCGCGATGTCGAAGCGTTCGTACGTCGCGGCGGGCTTGAGGTAGAGCCGTTCGCGGGAGACCTTTCCGAGGAGGAAGCCCTTCGACAGCGGCGGGCGCTGGTACGGCGGGCTCGACTCGTCCCCGACGAGGGTGAGGTCGCCGCTCCAGCCGCGCTGACGCAACGTCGTCGCCAGCTCGCTTCCGGCCTGTCCGGCTCCGACGACGACTATGTGTTCGGGCATGGTTCGACGTTCCTTGCCTCGTGAATTGCCTGAGGGGTCTCGTGGACGCGGGCATCGGGCGGGCGTCCTTCCCTGCCGACCTGCTCGATCTCCCTGAGCCTGGCGTAGCGGTCCATGGCGCCCTCCTGGGTCGCGGCCCTGACGTCTTCGACGCCTATTGGCTGTACCGTCTGGACGGTACAGTACATCAACCGGAAGATCCTCAGGAAGGGACCCGCCCATGACCACCCGACCGCCACTCCACTCCCCCACCAGGCGATGGACGATCCTGGGGGTGTTGTGCCTGCCCCTGCTGGTGATCGTGATCGCGACCACCGTGCTCAATGTCGCCCTGCCGCAGCTCACCGAAGCACTGCGCCCCTCAGCCGTGCAGTCCCTGTGGATCGTCGACGGCTACGCCCTGGTCCTGGCCGGTCTCCTCGTCGCGGGCGGCACGCTTGCGGACCGGATGGGGCGCAAGCGCACACTGCTCATCGGCTGCGCGCTCTTCGGGCTCATCTCGACGGCCGCGGCGTTCGCCGGCTCGCCCGGCGAACTCATCGCGGCCCGCGCCCTGTTGGGCGTCAGCGCTGCCGTGATCATGCCGTCCACGCTGTCGATCCTGCGCAACGTCTTCACCGACCGGCGCGAGCTCGCCATGGCCGTCGCGATCTGGTCCGCCGTGGGCGCGGCGGGCGCGGCGGCGGGCCCGATCGCCGGCGGGCTGCTGGTCGAGCACTTCGGCTGGCAGGCGGCGTTCTGGTCGGCCGCGCCCGTGATCGCGCTGTGCCTGCCGCTCGTCGTGGCGCTGGTGCCCGAGTCCCACGGCTACCGCGAAGGCCGGTGGGACGTGCTGAGCGCACTGCTGTCGCTGGGCGGCATCTTCTGCGTGGTGTACGCGATCAAGGACACCGAGCACGGGGTGTCCCTGACCACGCTCGCCGCTCTCGCCGTCGGCGTCACCCTGCTGAGCGTCTTCGTCCACCGCCAGCGGCTTCTGGCGCACCCGCTGCTCGACCTGACACTTTTCGCCGACCGTCGCTTCACCATCGGTGCGATGTGCGTCCTGCTGGGGATGTTCGCGCAGTTCGGGCCGATGTTCTTCCTCAGCCAGAGGTTCCAGCTCATCCAGGGTTACGGCCCCATGGCCACGGGCCTGGCCCTCGTCCCGATGATGCTCGCCGCGCTGCTCGCCACCACGGTGACGACCAGGCTGATGCCACGCGTCGGCCTGCGTTCCACGCTGGTCACCGGGTTCGGGACGGCGATCGTCGGGCTGCTCGTCCTGGCCGCGGCACCCGCGTCGGCGGGCTACTGGCCGCTCGGTGTGGGCCTCGCGGTCCTGGGGCTCGGCGCCGCGGTGGCCGTGATCGCCGCGACCACCACCCTCATGCAGGTGGCCCCGCCCGAGCGGGCCGGAGGAGCCGCCGCGATCCAGGAGACCGGCTACGAACTGGGCGCCGCCCTCGGCGTCGCGGTCCTCGGCAGCCTGATGAACCTCGTCTACCAGGCCGGCATGACAGGGGTCTCCGGCGTACCGGAGGCCGCGCAGCACGCCGCCCGTGACTCGCTTGCCGCCGCCGACCAGGTGGCCGGCTCCCTGAGCGGCGGATCCGGCGCGGCCCTGCTGCGTCACGCTCACGACGCGTTCCTCGACGGGCTCACCGTCGTCCATCTCGCCTGCGCCGGCGTCCTCGCCCTCGCGGCGACCGCCGCCTACGCGGCACTGCGCACCGCGCCGGAGGTCAAGCCGGACGCGCTCGCGTCATCTCACTGAGTATCTCGCGGACCTCGTCACCCACCTCCTGCGACGGCAGCGGGAACCCGAGCAGCCGGGAGTAGAACCAGCCGTCGGCGGCCAGCCGTACCAGCGTGGCCTGCGCCGGATCGATCCCGTCGGCCTCGACCCGGCGCTGGAGCCGCGCGTAGTACTCCCGGACGGGCGCCAGCAGCTCCGGGTCCAGGGTGGCCGCCGCGAGCACCGCCGCGGCCAGCCGCTCGTGCCGACGACCGGTGTCCGAAGCCGGCGGCTGCGTACTGCCCGCGAGAAAAGCCCGCGTCACCGCCCCGGGTTCCTCGTCCTCCAGCGCGTCGTAGTCCTCGGTGAAGTGCTGCATGAGCCGCTCCACCATCCCGGCGACCAGGGCCTGCTTGCTGCGGAAGTGGTACAGCAACCCGCCCTTGCTGACCCCGGCCACCGCGGCGACCCGCTCCAGCGTCAGGTTCACCGCCCCCTCGCCCAGCAGAACGTCCTCGGCCGCGTCGAGGACCTTGTCACGTGCACCGGCCATGGTGGAGACCTCCGCTCTCGTGTACCGGTTGGACGGTACAGCACGCCGGGTGCGGCGGATCCACTTCGGCGGCGCTGGGGATGTAGTTGCGGAGCGGGCACATAGGATCGCGGCATGGCACTGCGACCCGTCCAGGTGAACATCAAGGCTCTTGATCACTCGGCGGTCGGCCGGTTCTGGGCGGAGGCGCTCGGCTGGAGTGCCTACAGCCCCGGTGTGACCACCTACGTCGGACCCGTCGGCGGCCTCGTCTGGCCGGACCCGGTCGGCGTCGGCATCGATGTCGTTCCCGTCCCGGAAGCCAAGACGACAACCAAGAACCGTGTGCACCTCGATCTCGCCACCACCTCCACGGCCCACCAGGCGGAGCTGGTCGCGCGCCTTGAGGCTCTCGGCGCGACGCCCGCCCACGTCGGCCAGGGCGACGTGCCGTGGACGGTCCTCGCCGACCCCGAGGGCAACGAGTTCTGCGTGCTGGAGCCTCGGGAGATCTACCGGGACACCGGGCCGATCGCCGCGGTGGTGGTCGACTGCGTGGATCCGCGGGCCATGGCCCGGTTCTGGGGTGAGGCGATGGACTGGGCCCTGCACGAGGTGTCCGACGATCATGCGGCGTTGCGCTCCGCCAGAGGCGTCGGCCCGTATCTCGAGTTCCTCCGCACGCCCGACGTGAAGACCGTGCCGGACCGCGTCCATCTTGACCTGCTGCCGTACCCCGGTGACGACAAGGCGGCGGAGGTGGCCCGGCTGCGGGCCCTCGGCGCCACCGACCTCGACCTCGGCCAGGGCGACGTCCCGTGGACGTGCCTGGCCGACCCGGAGGGCCACGAGTTCTGCGTCCTCGCCCCGTCCTGACACGGAGCCCCGACGACACCCCGACGGGCCTTGCCGGCCGTGAGGGAATCACCACTCACCGCCGGCTGTTGCCTGCCAGAGCAGGCACTGCAGGAAGCCAAAGGAGACAACCCGTGTACGGCGACTCAGCAACGATCCGCAAGATCCTGACCGAGCTCGGCGACACCTGGGCGATCGTCGGCCTGTCGTCGAACCAGCGCCGCGCGGCATACGGTGTCGCCGGCGTCCTGCAGCGCTTCGGCAAGCGCGTCGTCCCCGTCCACCCGAAAGCCGAGACCGTCCACGGAGAGAAGGGGTATCCGTCCCTCGACGCGATCCCCTTCGAAGTCGACGTGGTCGATGTCTTCGTCAACAGCGACCTCGCCGGCCCCGTCGCCGACGAAGCCGCCGCCATCGGCGCCAAGGCCGTCTGGTTCCAGCTCGGCGTCATCGACGAGCGCGCGTACGAGCGCACCCGCGCGGCCGGCTTGGACATGGTCATGGACCGCTGCCCCGCCATCGAGATCCCGCGGCTGGGCTGAGCGGAAAGCGGCACCCTCGATCGCCGGTTCGCCCGGTTTGACTGCCGTGTACGGGAGTTGAGCCGTTCCGCGCCCGACACCCCGGGCGTGCGCCCCGGTTTCGTCGGCGTAGCCTGTGACGGTCAACGCGGACATCATCGAGGTGCCCATGGAGATCGTGCGCGAGCCTGCCGACGCCGGCTTCAGACACGACGGGCCGATCCCCGGGTTCGGCTTCGCCCCGCCGGAGGCGCCCGTCACCGGCTTCGAGATAGTGGAACTGGTCGCGCTGCGCCGCCGGGTGGACGAAGGCATGCTGGAGCGCTTCCACCGGGTCGACTTCCACACGCTGACCCTGGTCACCGAGGGCAGCGGCGAGCACGTCGTCGACTTCGTGGCCCACCCCTGCCGGCCCGGAACGCTGCTGTGGGTGCGGCCGGGCCAGGTGCAGCGCTTCGGTCCCGTCGACGCCGTGAACGGTGTGCACCTGCTGTTCACCCCCGCCTTCCCGCCCCGCTTCACGGGTGCCGACCGCCTGCTCACCAGCTGGCACGGGCCCACGTGCAGGCAGCTGGGGGCCGACCGCGAGTACGCCGTGATCTCCTCGCTGCTGGCCCAGCTGACCGCCGAGTACTCCCACCCGTCCGGCACGGTCTCCGCCGATATCCTGCGGTTCCTTCTGGCGGCCGTGCTGTTGCAGATCGACCGGCTGCCTGACCCGGGCGCGGAGTCCGGCGTGGGCGGCAGCGACGTGTACGCCCGTCTCATCGCCGAGTTGGAGCGCGGCTACGCCACCACGCGCCGGGCCGAGGACTACGCGCGCCGCCTCGGCTACACCGTCAAGACGCTGACCAGGGCCTGCCTCGCGGCCACCGGGCAGTCCGCGAAGCATGTCATCGACACCCGGGTGGCCCTGGAGGCGCAGCGGTTGCTCGCCCACACCGACGAGCCCGTCGCCGTCATCGGGCGCAGGCTGGGTTTCAAGGAGCCCACCAACTTCGGGAAGTTCTTCACTCGGCTCGCGGGCACGACACCGGGGGACTTCCGGGCGGCGCACCGCGACGACGGGTGACGCCTCGCCCCTGCCGGGCGGGCGGGCGGGAGTCATCGCCCCCGCCGCCCCTACCCGTCCCATCCCTGAGGGCTCCGCCCCCAGACCCCGCTTTCGGCCTTGCGGCCTCGTCCTCAAACGCCGGACGGGCTGGATGTGCCTGGCCTCACCAGCTTCCTCAGCAGCGGCCAGGCCAGCAGCACCACGATCACCGCGTACACGGTCACCGCGAAGGGCGTGTTGACCAGTCCGGTGACGCTGCCGTCGCTGATCTGCAGGGCGCGACGCAGCTGCTGTTCGGCGTTGGGGCCGAGGATCACGCCGATGACGGCGGGCAGGACCGGCAGCCCGTAGCGCCGCATGCCGAAGCCGATCAGGCCGATGATCAGCAGGATCACGAGGTCGATCACCTCGCCGCCGACCGCGTACGCGCCGACCGCCGCGAAGAACAGGATCCCGGCGTACAGGTACGGCCGCGGGATGCGCAGCAGCTTCGCCCACAGCGGCGCCAGCGGCAGGTTGAGCGCGAGCAGCAGCACCATGCCGACGAAGAGCGAGGCGATCAGGCCCCACACCAGCTCGGGTTCGCGCTCGAAGAGGAGCGGGCCCGGCTGGATGCCGTACTGCTGGAACGCGGCCAGCATGACGGCCGCGACCGCCGTGGTGGGCAGGCCGAGGGTGAGCATGGACACCAGGGTGCCCGCCGCCGAGGCCGACGCCGCCGACTCCGGTCCCGCCACGCCCTCGATGGCGCCCTTGCCCCACTCGTCCTTGTGCTTGGACAGGCGCTTCTCCGTGACGTAGGAGAGGAACGTGGGGATCTCCGCGCCACCGGCCGGGATCGCGCCGAACGGGAAGCCGATGAACGGGCCCCGCACCCACGACTTCCAGGTCCGCTTCACGTCTGCCCGGCCGAGCCAGGGGCGGCCCACCGGGATCGGCTCGCCCGATGTGCGCCGCAGGTGGGCGGCCACCCACAGGGCCTCGCCGATCGCGAAGAGACCGACCGCGACGATCACCACGTCGATGCCGTCGGCGAGTTGGAGCGAGCCGAAGGTCAGGCGCTGCTGGCCTGTCATCTGGTCCAGGCCCACCAGGCCCAGGGTGAGCCCGATGAGCAGGGACGCGAGGCCGCGGATGCGGGACGAGCCGAGCACGGACGTCACGGCGATGAACGCCAGCACCATGATGGCGAAGTAGTCGGGCGCGCCGATGTCCACCGCCAGGTCGGCGACCGTGGGCGCGAGCGCGACCAGCAGGAGCGTGCCGACCATGCCGCCGGCGAAGTGACCGATGGCGGCGGCCGCGAGCGCCTGTGCGCCGCGCCCCGCCTTGGCCATCGGGTTGCCCTCCATGGCCGCGACCACGGCCGCGCTCTCGCCGGGGGTGTTGAGGAGGATGGAGGTGGTCGAGCCGCCGAACATCGCGCCGTAGTAGATGCCCGCGAACATGATGAACGCGGCGACCGGGTTCAGCCCGTAGGTCACCGGCAGCAGCAGCGCGACCGCCATGGCGGGGCCGATGCCGGGCAGGACGCCGATCGCGGTGCCGAGCAGCACACCGAGGGCCGCCCACAGGATGTTGATCGGGGTGAGGGCCGTGCCGAAGCCGTCCAGGAGGGAGTTGAGGGCGTCCATGTCACAGCACTCCCATCAGGGGACCGCCGGGCAGCGGCACTCCGAGCAGGTTGTTGAAGACGGCGTAGGTGGCCAGGGAGAGGACGGCCGCGATGAGCGGGTCCCGGTCGAGGCGACGGCTGCCGAGGGCGAACGCCGCGCCCCAGAACAGCAGCGCTCCCGCTATGGGGAAGCCGACGGGCTCGATGAGGACGGCCGCGCCGAGGAAGACCCCGGCGAGCAGTACCACGGTGCGCCAGTCGGCGGGTTCGGACAGGTCGATGTCCTCGCCGGTCTCGGCCTGGCCGCGGCCGCCGCGCAGCACGTCGACGGCGAGCAGGGCGGCGATGATCAGCAGCCCGGCGCCGACCACGAGGGGCACGGTCCGGGGTCCGACCGGTCCGCGCTGGGTGATCTCGACGTCCATGGTCAGCGCGTCGGTGAGGACGAGCACGCCGAGGACCGCCAGCAGGACGCAGACGCCGAGTTCGGAGTGGTCGCGCAGCCAGGAGCGGCGCGGGGTCGCGGGCGCCGGGGAGGTGTCGGTCGTCTGCGTCGTCACAGTCCCAGCTCCTTCAGCACCGACACCACGCGCTTGTCCTGGGCGTCCAGGAAGTCGCCGAACTTGTCGCCGGTGAGGAACGCGTCGTCCCAGCCGTTCTGCTTCATGGACTTCTTCCACTCGGGCGAGTCGTGGAGTTCCTCGATCAGGCGGGTGAGCTTGTCGCGCTCGCCGTCGGAGAGGCCGGGCGGGGCGACGATGCCGCGCCAGTTGGTGAAGTTCACGTCGTACCCCGCCTCTTCGAGGGTGGGCGCGTCGAGGCCGTCGACGCGTTCGGGGCCGGTGACGGCGAGGAGGCGCAGCTCGCCCGCCTTGATCTGGTCGAGGTACTCGCCGACGCCCGAGACACCGAAGGCGACCTTGTTGCCGAGGATGGAGGCGAGGAGTTCGCCACCGCCGTCGAAGGGGATGTAGTTGACCTTCTTCGGCGCGATGCCGGCGGCCCGCGCCATCAGCATCGGGGCGAGGTGGTCGGGTCCGCCGGGCGACGAGCCGCCGCCCACCGGAAGTTTGCCGGGGTTCTCCTTCCAGGCGCCGACGAGGTCGTCGATCGTCTTGTACGGCGAGTCCTTGGCGACCACGACGACGTCCTGCTCCTCGGTGAGCCGGGCGATCGGGGTGGTGTCGGCGAGGGTCTTCGGAGCGTCGTTGGAGCGGACGGCACCGACCACGCCGAGGCCCATGGACATGGCGAGCTTGCCGTTGCCGTGCTCGCTGACCAGTCGGCTCAGACCGACGGTGCCGCCGGCGCCGGGGAGGTTGAACACCTCGATGTTGTGGGTGAGACCGGCGTCCTCGGCGTTCTTCGCGGCCGTTCGGGCGGTGATGTCGTAACCGCCGCCGGGAGTGTTGGGGACCATGAAGCGCAGGCCGGGGATCTGCGTGCCGGTCTCGGCGCCGCTGCCGGGGGTCAGCAGCGGCGGCCCCACCAGTACGAGTACGGCCGCCCCGGCCAGGGCGAGAGGGGCGCGCAGGCGCACGAATGCCACCACCTGTCTGAAAAGTTGTCGTGGGCGTGGGGAACCCCGTGGGGGGAGGGTGATGTGCGTCACATGCTGCCTGCCGGTCGGCCACCTGTCTCTCTTGCGGAACCAACGGAGGTTGTGGTCTTTGTGGTCGGCCCGTGCGGGGGCGGGGCGGGCAGGCTAACCGGGACGGTACGTGCCGGAACAGTCCCTCCGGGTCTCTTTCCTCCGCCGCAGGCGGGCGCCATGATGGGGCGACTCGGCAGACGAGCCGCCCGGGTCGTGTCAGTGGTGGAGATTGAGTCAACCGTGGTCGCCACATTCCGTCGCCATACCCTCGCGGGCCAGATGCTGGTGCTCCAGCTCGCCATCGTCGTGATGGTGCTGCTGGCCGTCGCGGCGGTCTCGCTCGCGCAGTCGGAGGCCACCTTCAACCGGGTCGAGGGCCGCCGGGTGGGCGCGCTGGCCGAGCAGCTGGCCGCCAATCCGCTCGTCCGGAGCCAGCTGACGCAGTCGGGGCCGCGGGAGGCGCTGGCCGCGCTGGTGCAGTCCACGCTGGTGCAGTCCGGGGTCACGTCCGTCACCGTGGCAGTCGCCGACGGCCGTATCGTCAGCTCGACGAACCCCACCGTGATCGGCGACCGGCTTCCGCTGGGCGCCGGAGTCTCCGGCGGCCGTGGCTGGTCCGGATCGCTCACGTGGGACGACAGCCACGAGCTGGTGGCGCAGGTGCCGGTGCTCGGGGCGACGAAGGAGGACCTCGGGCGGAACCTGGGCACCGTCATGATCGGCGAGGCGTCCCCGACGGTGTGGAAGCGGCTCAGCGGGGCGTCCTCGTACCTGCTGGCCTACCTGGGCATCGCCAGCGGTCTGGGCCTGGCGGGCTCCTGGCTGCTGTCGCGGCGCGTCAAGCGGCAGACGCTGGGGCTGGAGCCGCGCGAGATCGCGGGTCTCGCCGAGCACCGCGAGGCGATGCTGTACGGCATCGCGGAGGGCGTGATCGCCCTGGACCCGGGGGCCCGGCTCACCCTCGTCAACGACATGGGCCGGCGTCTGCTGGAGCTGCCCGAGGACTGTGTGGGCAAGAGCCTGGCCGACCTCGGTATCGAGGGGCGGCTGCGGGACGTCCTGGTCGGCGCCCATGCGAAGGCGCACGAGACGACGGCGGATCCGCGGGACGCGGTCGTCATCCGGCACGGGCGGGTGCTGGTGATGAACCGGATGACCGTCACCAAGGACGGGCGCCCGCTCGGCTCGGTCACCACCCTGCGGGACCGCACGGAACTGGCCCGGCTGGAACGCGAGATCGGCTCGTTCCGCAGCTCCTCCGAGCTGCTGCGGGCCCAGGCCCACGAGTTCGCCAACCAGCTGCACACCATCTCCGGGCTGATCCAGATCGGCGAGCAGGACGAGGTGGTGCGCTACATCCGCGCGCTGAACCAGCGCCGCCAGTCGCTCGACATGACGCTGACCCGCCGGGTGCGGGACACCACCGTCGCCGCCCTGCTGATGGCCAAGACCTCCCTCGCGGCCGAGCGGAAGGTCACCCTGGGCATCTCCGACGACACCGCCCTCGACCGCCTTCCGCCGGAGGATGCCGCCGACGTGGCGACCGTGGTCGGCAACCTCGTCGACAACGCCGTCGACGCGGCCACCGCGGGCGAGAGGGCCGCGGGGGAGGTGGCGTGGGTGGAGGTCGAACTGCGGCAGGACGCCGCCAGCGTGGAGATCGTCGTCCGCGACTCCGGCCCGGGCATCGCCCCGGAACTCGCCCACGAGGTCTTCGCCCACGGCTTCACCACCAAGGCCGCCGAGGAGGGCGAGCGCGGTATCGGCCTCGCCCTCACCCGGCTCGTCTGCGAACGCCGGGGCGGGGAGATCGCCGTGGCCAACACACCCGACGGCGCCATGTTCACCGCCCGCATGTCCGTGAGCCATCCCGCCGACACGGTGGCGGAAGGAGCGCCCCGATGAGCCCGCTGCCCGCGACGACTCCGACGACGAACGGCACGAACCGCATGAACGCCATGAACATCGCGAACACCACGAACGACGCCATCGACGTGCTCGTCGTCGACGACGACTTCATGGTGACCCGGGTCCACCGCACCTTCGTCGAGCGCGTCGAGCCGTTCCGCGTGGTCGGCACGGCCGGCACCGGTGAGCAGGCGATCGCCGCGGTCAACGACCTCCGCCCCGACCTGGTCCTGCTCGACCTCTACCTGCCGGACATCTTCGGTCTGGACGTCATTCCCCGGCTGCGCACCGCCGGGCACGACTGCGACGTCATGGTCATCAGCGCGGCCCGCGAGGCCGACGCGGTGCGCGGCGCCGTCCGGCACGGCGTGGTGGACTACCTCCTCAAGCCCTTCGAGTACGACGACCTGCGCGTCCGCCTCGAACGGTACGCCGCACAGCGCGGCCGGCTGCTCACCACGGTCGTCCGGGGCCAGGCGGACGTGGACCGCGTCCTGGCCGGATCCTTCGCCCCCGGCCCCGGCAACACCCTGCCCAAGGGCCTCAGCGTCGAGACGGCCGAGCTGATCGAACGCGCCCTCCGCACCACCGACGGCACCCTCTCGGCCACCGAGTGCGCCACCGCCACGGGCATCTCCCGCGTCAGCGCCCGCCGCTACCTGGAGTACTTCCACTCCGCCGGCAGCGCCGACGTGTCCCTGCGCTACGGCGCGGCCGGCCGGCCGGAGCGGCGGTACAGCTGGCGGGGGTGAGGTTCAGCCGGCCCACGTCCAGTCCGCCACCTCCGGCAGGTCGGTGCCGTGTTCGCGGATCCAGGCGTGGTGGCGGGTGCGGGTGTCGGCCATGCGCTGGCGTACGCCGGCGGCGCGGACGCCCAGCCCGGGGACGCGGTCTATGACGTCCATGACGAGGCGGTAGCGGTCCAGGTCGTTGCGCACGACCATGTCGAACGGTGTGGTCGTGGTGCCCATCTCCCGGTATCCGCGGACGTGCAGGTGCCGGTGGCCGGTGCGTCGGTAGGCGAGGCGGTGGATCAGCCAGGGGTAGCCGTGGTAGGCGAAGATCACCGGCTTGTCGGTGGTGAACAGGGCGTCGTACTCGGAGTCGGGCATCCCGTGCGGGTGGTCGTCCTTGGGCATGAGGCGGGTCATGTCGACGACGTTCACCACGCGCACGGCCAGTTCCGGGAGATGGCGCCGCAACAGGCCGGACGCGGCCAGCACCTCCTGGGTGGGGACGTCACCGGCGCAGGCGAGGACCACGTCGGGGTCGCGGTCGCCGTCCTCGGTGCCGGCCCAGTCCCAGATCCCGGCGCCGCGGGCGCAGTGGGCGCGGGCCTCGTCCGTGGACAGCCAGTCGAAGCAGGGCTGTTTGCCCGCCACGACCACGTTGACGTAGTCGCGGGTGCGCAGCACGTGATCGGCCACGGACAGCAGGGTGTTGGCGTCCGGCGGCAGATAGACCCGTACGACGTCGGGGCTCTTGTTGAGGACGTGGTCGACGAAGCCGGGGTCCTGGTGGGAGAAGCCGTTGTGGTCCTGGCGCCAGACGTGGGAGGTGAGCAGGTAGTTGAGCGAGGGGATCGGGGCCCGCCAGGGCAGCTCCCGCGAGGTCTTCAGCCACTTGATGTGCTGGTTGACCATGGAGTCGACGATGTGCACGAACGCCTCGTAGCAGGAGAACAGGCCGTGCCGCCCGGTCAGCAGATATCCCTCCAGCCAGCCCTGGCAGAGGTGTTCGGAGAGGATCTCCATCACCCGGCCGTGCCGGTCCAGGTGTTCGTCGACCTGGATCGTCTGGGCCTGCCACGCCTTGCCGCTGGCACCGTAGACCGCATCCAGCCGGTTGGACGCCGTCTCGTCGGGGCCGACCAGACGGAAGTCGCGGCGGGTCGCGGTGTCCCGCATGACCTGGGCGAGGAAGCCCCCGAGGACCCGGGTCGGTTCGTGCAGCGTCACGCCCGGCTTGTCGACGGGGACGGCGAAACCGTCGAGGGGCGGCAGCGGCAGTTGCCGGGCCCTGAGGCCACCGTTGGCGTACGGGGTGGAGCCGAGCCGTCGGTCGCCCCCGGGGACACAGGCGAGGACGTCGGCGGTGGGGCGGCCCTCGGCGTCGAAGAGCTCCTCGGGGCGGTACGAGCGCAGCCATGCCTCCAACTGCCGCCGGTGCTCCGGGTTCTCGCGGACGCCGGACAGCGGCACCTGGTGGGAGCGCCAGGTGCCCGCCACCGGTTCCCCGTCCACCCAGGCGGGCCCGGTCCAGCCCTTCGGTGTGCGCAGCACGATGACGGGCCAGCGCGGCCGCTCACTCGGGCGTTCCTCACGCGCCGTGCGCTGCAGCCGCGCGATGCGGTCCAGCGCCCGGTCGAAGGCCTCGGCCAGGGCGTGGTGGATCTGGACGGGGTCGTCGCCGGAGACGTGGATGGGCTCGTGGCCGTACCCCTTGAGCAGATCGTCGAGTTCCGACTCCGGGAGCCGGGCCAGCACCGCCGGGTTGGCGATCTTGTAGCCGTTGAGGTGCAGGATCGGCAGCACGGCGCCGTCGTGGACCGGGTCGAGGAACTTGTTCGCGTGCCAGGAGGCGGCGAGCGGCCCCGTCTCGGCCTCCCCGTCGCCGATCACGCAGGCGACCAGCAAGTCCGGGTTGTCGAATGCGGCGCCGTACGCGTGCGCCAGCGAATAGCCCAGTTCACCGCCCTCGTGGATCGAGCCGGGCGTCTCGGGAGCGACATGGCTGGGCACCCCGCCGGGGAACGAGAACTGCCGGAAGAGCCGTGCCATGCCCTCGGCGTCCCGGGGCACGTCCGGGTACGTCTCGCTGTAACTGCCCTCCAGCCAGGAGTTCGCGAGGACCGCGGGTCCGCCGTGGCCGGGCCCCCAGACGCAGAGCGCGTCGACACCTCGGTTCTTGATCACCCGGTTGAGGTGCGTGTACACGAGGTTGAGCCCCGGTGACGTGCCCCAGTGGCCCAGCAGCCGAGGCTTGATGTGGACGTCCGCGAGGGGCTCGGTCAGCAGGGGGTTGGCGAGCAGGTAGATCTGTCCGGCGGCGAGGTAGTTGGCGGCCCGCCAGTGGGCGTCCAGGGCACGCAGTTCCTCGTCGCTCAGGGCGGTGCGGCGGTCCTGGTGGGCGCCGTCGGGCATGTCCTGGCGGGTGGTCTTCGGCATGGGTGCCTCCCTGGGGTCGGCGGGTCCTCGGACGGGTCAGCCGTGTGCGACGACGGCGACGGGTGCGGTGGCGTGGTGCAGGACGGCGTGGGTGACGGGCCCGATGTGGGTGCCGAACGGGGTACGGCGGATGCGGCGGCCCACGACCACGAGGGACGCCCCCCGTGACGCCTCCACGAGGTGGTGGGCCGGTTTGCCGGGCCGGGCGTCCTCGACGACCTCGACGTCGGGGGCCTTGAACTTCCAGGGGCCCAGCACCTCGGCCAGCACGGCGCCGTCCCACCGGCCCAGCTCGGCCTCGAGCTCCCGGTGCTCGGGGATGCCGTGCGCGAAGTGGGGCGGCGACTTCCAGCCGTGGACGACCTTCAGCGCCGTGTCGCGCCGGGCCGCCGCGTCGAAGGCGAACCCGATCAGGACGTCGTCCGGCCTGTCGGTGTCGAGGCCCAGGACGACCGGCCGGTAGGGGGTCGCGACGGACGGCTCGCCCGCCGGGTCCCGCAGGTGCTCGTCGGCGGCCTGCTCCCCGGCCCGTACGAGCACGACGGGCACCGTCGCGTGCGCGACGACGGACTGGCCGACGGAACCGACCAGGTAGCCGCCGAGGCCGCTCAGTCCGCGGGACCCGAGGACGAGCAGCTCGGCGTCCTTCGTCTCCTCGGTCAACAC
The DNA here is from genome assembly GCF_040704615.1 of Streptomyces sp. NPDC046862. NCBI lineage: Bacteria > Bacillati > Actinomycetota > Actinomycetes > Kitasatosporales > Streptomycetaceae > Streptomyces > Streptomyces sp. NPDC046862. Next base: position 175,013 of record NZ_JBEYXP010000004.1, read on the forward strand.
CTTCGCGGCGGTGCCGGAGAGCTGCCCGACGATCACCTCGAGACCCGGGTTGCGCAGCCGGATGCCGTCCGCCGCCCTCCGGGGAGCCGGTTCCCTCCACTCGTGCTCGACGTCCGCGCCCAGCAGCGGCGCCTGCCCCATCGGCTCCGGAACCGGCTCCCAGACGTTGACCAGCCGCAGCGGCAGCCCTCTGAGCCCGGCCTCACGCGCCGCCCACTCGGCGGCGGCCAGACTCTCGGGCGACCCGTCGAGCCCGACGGTGACAGTGCGGGGCATGGTGGGCACCTCCCTGACCGGAGGGTTCGGTTCGTCACCGGCGCTGGGCGAGTACCCGCGGTACGGGATACGAAGGGGGCGAGGGAACGCGCCCCGATAAGGGGCGCGGGGCTGTATCCATGTGCGGCTCCGCCGCGTGGGCGCGACAAGCCACGAAGCACCCGCAGCCGACAAACAACCCGCATTGCCCCCTCAAAGGGCCGGATCGCCCATGGCGAGCACAGACGCACGGAGCGACGCTGGAGATGGCAGCTCCGTACGCCCCCGTGGAGGCACCGCCATGAACGCTCCCCCCACCACCCCCCTGTTCCGCGCGCTCCCCGCCGAGCACCGCCGACGCCTGATCACCATGGCGCACCAGGTGTCGTTCCCCCAGGGCACCCGGCTGTTCGAGGAGGAGGCCCGCGCGGACCGGTTCTGGGTCATCCGCACCGGCACGGTCGACCTCGACATGCGGGTGCCGGGCCGCCGCGCGGTGGTGATCGAGACCCTGGGCATCAACGACCTCGTCGGCTGGTCCTGGCTGTTCGCCCCGCACACCTGGCACCTGGGCGCCGAGGCGACGAGCCCGGTCCGGGCGTACGAGTTCGACGCCGTGACCGTGCGCGCCCTGTGCCAGGAGGATCCCGCGTTCGGACTGGCCGTCGCCGAGTGGATCGGCGGCATCCTGGCCCACCGGCTGCGGTCGGCGCGGACCCGGCTGCTGGACCTGTACGCCCCGTACGGCAGCGGCGGCCGCTGACCCCGACAGCTCCCACCACGAACGCGGACTTGGAGTCACCGTGCACAGCACACCCCGCATCGTGAGCGACGTGATGACCACCACGGTCGCGGCCGTCGGCCGTGGGGCGGGCTTCAAGGAGATCGTCCGGCTGCTCGAGCAGTGGGGAGTCAGCGCGCTGCCCGTCCTGGAGGGCGAGGGCCGCGTCGTCGGAGTCGTCTCCGAGGCTGACCTGCTGCCGAAGGAGGAGTTCCGCGCCAGTGAGCCGGACCGGCCCGTCCGGTTCGGCCGGCTGACGGATCTGGCCAAGGCCCGGGCGGTCACGGCCGGAGAGCTGATGACCAGCCCGGCCGTCACCGTCCACGCGGACGCCACGCTCGCGGCGGCGGCCCGCACCATGGCGCACGCCAGGATCAAACGGCTGCCCGTCGTCGACGACCACGGCATGCTGCAGGGCGTCGTCAGCCGCGCGGACCTGCTCAAGGTGTTTCTCCGGGAGGACGAGGACATCGCCGAGGAGGTGCGGCACGAGGTGGTGTCGTATCTCTTCCCCGCCCCGTTGTCGCCGGTCCACGTGGCCGTCCACGACGGCGTCGTCAAGGTCACGGGCCGCGTGAGGGATGTCGCGCTGATCCCGATCGCCGCCCGTATGGTCCGCGCCGTCGAGGGCGTGGTGGACGTCGAGTGCGATCTCACGGGCCCGTACCGCGCCCCCGAGGCGTATTGACCGCGTGGACCGCGAAGCTCCCGTCGCCCTCCGTCAGACCGGCAGCAACCGGGTCACCAGTTCCCCGAGACGCCGGGCGTTGCGGCACGCGTGCATGTCGACCACCTCGGCGTACGCGTGGGCCGCGGAGTCGCCCGTCGACCAGTGGGCGGGCGCCTCGGGGTTGAACCAGTGGACGCGGCGGGCCCGGGCGGCGATACGCCGGAGCGCGGGCACGTTCGGGTCGAAGCCGTTGGTGCGGGCGTCGCCCAGGACGATCACGGAGGTGCGCGGACCGACCGCGTCGAGGTGGCGCTCGGCGAACTCGCCCAGCGCGGAGCCGTAGTCGCTGCTGCCGTGCCAGCCGGACACGGCCGCCTCGGTGGCGATCCTCCGGCCCAGTCCGGCCGGGTCGGCGGCGCCCGTGGTGATGAGGTGCGTGACCTCGTCGACGCGGTTGACGAAGGCGTACACACGGATCCGGCTGAACTGGTCGCGCATGGCCTGGACCAGCAGCATCGTGAAGTTCGCGAACCCGGCGACCGAGCCGGACACGTCGCACAGGAGCACGATCTCCGGGCGGGCGGGCCGGTGCCTGCGGTAGGCGGGGCGCAGGGGCACGCCCCCGGTGGACAGGGAGCGGCGCAGCGTACGGCGTATGTCGATCTGCCCGCGGGCCGCCCTGCGCCGGCGGGCGGCGAGCCGCGTGGCGAGCTTGCGGGCCAGCGGCTGGAGGGTGCGGCGCAGCTCGGTGAGCTGCTCACGGTTGGCGATGAGGAAGTCGACCTGGTCGGCGCTCGGGGCGACGGCGCGCCGGGCGATCTCGTCGGTGCCCCGGTGCTCGGCGCCCCGTCGGCGTGCCTCGGCGCCCACCCGGCGGCGGAAGTCCTCGATACGGCGCCGGATCTCGTCCGCTTCGAGCCGCTCGGTGAAGCCGCCGGGCGCCCCGGACGCCCCCGACGGTCCGGATCCGCCTGCGCGGCCGGCCGCGAGGATGCGGGCCAGCAGTGTCTGAGGGCGGAGCCGGTCGAGGGTCTGGTGGGCCGACCAGCCGCCCATGCCCGGTGAGCCCGACGAGCCCGTCCGGCCGATCGAGCCGTACGCGCCGAGCATGTCCACGGCCTCGCCGGCGAGCTGGGTCAGGGCGGAGGCGTCGTTCGCGGCGAGGGCCTCGGCGAGGCGGTCGCGCAGCTCGGTGACGTCCGCGGCGGGCGCGGCGCGCGTGGCCGCCAGCTCGCCCGTGCCGAGCGGGAAGTACAGGTCGAAGGTGGCGTCGAACACGGCACGCTGCCGGTCGGCCCGCAGCAGCGCGGCCGCCAGGCCCTCGCGGATCCGCTCCCGGTCGGTCAGGCCCAGCACCTTCAGAACGTCCGCCGCGTCCACGGTCTCGGCCGGACCGACCCGTATCCCGTGGCCGCGCAGCGCCCGTACGAAGGCGGTGAGCCGCTCGGGCAGCACGGTGCTCGCCGGGGCGCCCTGTGTGCTCATCGTGCTCATACCAGGGTCAGCCCCTGGGTGGCCTTGGCGATGTCGTCCTGGTGCTTGAGGACGACGCCCAGGCTGTCGCGGACGACCGACTCGTCGAGGGTGTCCGCGCCGAGCGCCAGCAGGGTGCGCGCCCAGTCGATCGCCTCGGCCACCGAGGGTGCCTTGCGCAGCTCCATCGCGCGCAGGGCGCCGATCACCCGGACGAGCGAGTCGGCGAGCACGGCGTCCAGGCCGGGCACCTTCAGCCGTACGATCCGCTGCTCCAGCTCGGCGTCGGGGAAGTCGAGATGGAGGAACAGGCAGCGGCGGCGCAGGGCCTCGGACAGCTCGCGGGTCGCGTTCGAGGTGAGGACGGTGAAGGGGCGCCGGGTCGCGCTGATCGTGCCCAGCTCGGGGACGGTGACCTGGAAGTCGCTGAGCACCTCCAGGAGGAGGCCCTCCACCTCGACGTCGGCCTTGTCGGTCTCGTCGATGAGCAGGACGGTCGGCTCGTCGCCGCGGATGGCGGTGAGCAGGGGGCGGGTGAGCAGGAACTCGTCGCTGAAGATGTCGGTGCGGGTCTCGTCCCAGGTCTCGTCGCGTCCGGCGGTGATGCGCAGGAGCTGCTTGGCGTGGTTCCACTCGTAGAGGGCGCGGGACTCGTCGATGCCCTCGTAGCACTGGAGCCGGACCAGGCGGGCGCCGCCGACGCGGGCCACCGCCTTGGCCAGCTCCGTCTTGCCGACGCCCGCCGGGCCCTCCACCAGCAGGGGCTTGCCGAGCCGGTCGGCAAGGAACACCGTGGTGGCGACTGCCGTCGAGGCGAGGTACCCCGCCTCCGCCAGGCGCGCGACGACGTCGTCCACGGAGGAGAAGAACCCGGTCCCGTCGCTGCTCGTACGGTCTCCCTGCTCGTCGGCCATGTCCCCAGCTCCCCCTCACCCGGCGTGCGGCGCGTTGTTCAGCCCCACGTGCGATACGTACGCAAGTTACCAAGCGGTCGCTTCGCGCGCGCCCCGCTCGTCCGAACGTTCACGCTCACTCCACCGCCACGAGACGCCCGACGAGGTCGCGCCACCCGGCATCCAGCCGTTCCAGCGTCATCCTGCGACGCGATATCAGGTGATCGACGAGGGTGATGTCCAGGTACCCCAGCAGCGTCTGCGCCAGGAGCTCGGTGTCGCCCTTCGCCCCGGCCTGGCGCAGGAGCATGCAGATGTGGCTCAGCCGGAGGAGGGCCGCCCCGCTGGTGTGACGGCGGGAGGCGTCCGCCCGCGCCGCCAGGTACAGGTCGCGGTGGGCGTACTCGTGCCGGATCACCGCCGCGCCGAAGGCCGTCAGCCGCTCGGCGGGGGGCGCGTCCGGGCCGAGAGGCGGCGGCCCGGTCAGGAACGCGCTCTGCATCTCCCGCTCGTGATGGTCGAGGAGCGCCATCAGCAGACCGGTGCGGTCGCCGAACCGCCGGAAGACGGTGCCCTTGCCGACCTCGGCGGCGGTGGCGACGGCCTCCATGGTCAGATTGGCGGCGCCGCACTCCCCCGCCAGCCGGGCGGCGACCTCCAGCAGCCTGGTGCGGTTGCGCGCCGCGTCGGCCCGCAGTCGCGGCTGGTCAGCGGGGGTCGGCACAAGGTCCATCAGCCCGTCTAGGGGGTCGCGCTCCTGGGACACGGGAAAGAGAGGCAGCGGCTCGGTCATGAAACGAGAGTAACGCTCACCACAGACAAGTGGACCGCGGTCCGGATAAGTGGTACACCTTTCAACGGACCCCGGTCCGTTTAACCACCCCCGGTTCGCTCAGCTTCTCATCGCTTTTGCTAGGAGTCAGCTCATGTCCGTTCGCATCCTCGCGCTCGTCGGCAGCCTCCGTGCGGGTTCGCACAACCGTCAGCTCGCCGAGGCCGCCGTCAAGCACGCCCCCGAGGGCGTCGAGATCGAGCTGTTCGAGGGCCTCGCCGACGTGCCGTTCTACAACGAGGACATCGACGTCGAGGGCAGCGTCCCCGCCGCCGCGGCCCGCCTGCGCGAAGCCGCGGGCCGGACCGACGGCTTCCTGCTCTTCTCCCCCGAGTACAACGGCACGATCCCGGCCGTCCTGAAGAACGCCATCGACTGGCTGTCCCGCCCGTACGGCGCCGGTGCGCTCTCCGGCAAGCCGGCCGCCGTCGTGGGCACCGCCTTCGGCCAGTTCGGCGGCGTGTGGGCGCAGGACGAGACCCGCAAGTCCGTCGGTATCGCCGGCGCCACGGTCCTGGAGGACGCCAAGCTCTCCATCCCCGGCTCCGTGGTCCGCTTCGCCGAGACCCACCCGGCCGACGACGCCGAGGTCGTCACCGGTCTGACCCAGGTCCTGGAGCAGCTCACCACGTCCGCGGGCGCGGCTGCCGCCTGATTCCGGGCGAACGCACGGCACACCGGACGGCTCCGGTCGGAGGCACACCGCCTCCGCCCGGAGCCGTTCCGCGTACCGGCCGGCACTCAGTCGTGCGCGGGCCGGTCCGTGAGCCGGTGGTCGGCCAGACTCAGGGCCTCGTCCACCACGCGCCGCAGATGGCCGTCACGGAGGGAGTAGATCACCCGTCGCCCCTCCTTCCGGGTGCCCACCAGTCCCGCGAGCCGGAGCCGCGCCAGGTGCTGGCTCACCGCCGGACGTGCCGCGCCACACGCCTCCGTGAGCGTCGTGACGTCGGCCTCACCCCCGGACAGCGCGTGCAGCAGGGCCAGCCGCGTACGGTCGCCGAGCAGCCCCAGGAGCTCCGCGGCCAGCGCGAACTGCTCCTCGCCGGGCGCGCTCGGGTGGCCGTCCGACGCGCTGCCGGTGCGCGGCTGCGCATCATGCGCAGGTGACAGGTGCATGCGTGCGCTCATACGCACATAATGGGCCTGTGGGCGCGAGGACGTCCACTCCCGCGCACCGGAAGGGGACCGACGTGAGCGACCACGAGCACGCCCGCCACCACGAGCACGGGAACGGCACCCACCACACCCACCGGCACGGGCCCGGACACGATCACGACCACTCCCCTCACCGACCGCTGTCCCGCCTGCGCCACCTCCTCACCCCCCACTCCCACGAGACCGCCGACAAGCTCGACACCGCGCTGGAGTCCTCCGCCCGCGGCATGAGAGCGCTGTGGGTCTCGCTGACCGTGCTCGGCGCGACGGCGGTGGCACAGGCCGTCGTGGTCGTGCTGTCGGGCTCGGTCGCGCTTCTCGGCGACACCGTGCACAACGCGGCCGACGCCCTCACCGCCGTTCCGCTGGGCATCGCCTTCGTGCTGGGCCGCCGCGCGGCGACGCGCCGCTTCACGTACGGCTACGGGCGCGCCGAGGACCTGGCGGGCATCGCGATCGTGCTGACCATCACCGCCTCCGCGGCCTTCGCGGCCTGGACGGCGGTCGACCGGCTGATCGACCCGCGGCCCGTGCACCACGTCCCGGTCGTCGCGGCGGCCGCCGTCATCGGCTTCCTGGGCAACGAGTGGGTGGCCCGCTACCGCATCCGCGTCGGCCGCGCGATCGGCTCGGCGGCTCTGGTCGCGGACGGACTGCACGCGCGCACGGACGGCTACACCTCACTGGCGGTCCTGGTGGGCGCGGGCGGCGCCGCGCTCGGGTGGCAGCTCGCCGACCCGCTGGTCGGGCTGGCGATCACGGCCGCCATCCTGCTCGTGCTGCGCGACGCCGCGCGGGAGGTGTTCGGACGCGTTCTGGACGCCGTCGACCCGGCGCTGGTGGACCGCGCCGAGCGGGCACTGCGGGACGTGCCGGGCGTGCGGGAGGTGGGCGAGCTGCGGCTGCGCTGGATCGGCCACCGGCTGCGGGCCGAGGTCGCGGTCGTCGTCGACGGGGACCTGACCGTACGGCAGGCGCACCGCACGGCCGTCGAGGCCGAGCACGCCCTGCTGCACGCGGTCCCGAAACTCACCGCGGCCCTGGTCCACGCGGATCCGGCACCGGCGCCGGGAGAGGCGGACCCGCACCTCGCGCTGGCCCACCACACGGCGGCCTGAGGACCGCGGCAGTCCCCGTCAGGCGACCCCGAGCCCCTCCAGCACCACCGCGTTCGGCAGCTCCGCGAACGCCTTGCCGGGCACCAGCAGCTTCCCGCGCCGCCGTCCGCTGCCCACGAGCACGTACGGCAGGTCGACGACCGCGGAGTCCACCAACACCGGCCACTGAGCGGGCAGCCCGATCGGCGTGATGCCGCCGTACTCCATGCCGGTCTCCCCGGTCGCCATGTCCATCGAGGCGAACGAGGCCTTGCGGGCGCCGAGTTGGCGCCGGACCGTGCCGTTCACGTCGACGCGGGTCGTGGACAGCACGACACACGCGGCCAGCGTCGTGTCACCGCCACGCTTGCCGGCGACGACCACGCAGTTCGCGGACTGTTCGAGCAGCTCCTGCCCGTAGTGCCGCACGAACACCGCGGTGTCGGCCCACTCGGGATCCGTGTCGACGTACACGATCTGCTCGGCGGGGACGCTGCCGCTCCAGTTCCGTACGGCGTCGGCGACGGGGGCGGTGAGGTCGTCGAGGCCGGCGGGAGCGGGGCGGGCGTGGTCGAAGTGTCCGATGGGCGCGCGCATGGCCGCACGCTAACAGGCCGGAAGGACGGTCGAGTCGGCGTCTCAGCGGACCGGCGGCACCGACACCGTCAGCACCATCTCCGTCGGGACGTCGCCCTGATTGGCGTACGCGTGCGTGGCGTTGGCCTCGAAGGTGGCGCTGTCGCCCGCCGGGACCCGGTACTCCATGCCCTCAACGGTGAGCGTCAGTTCACCCGCCGTGACATGGACGATCTCGACCGTGCCGACCGGGTGCGGATCGGACCGGCTGCTCTCGCCCGGCATCAGCCGCCAGTCCCACATCTCCAGCGGGCCCGGCGCCTCCGTTCCGGCGAGGAGCCTGCTGTAGCTGCCCGCCTCCGTGTGCCACAGCCGTACCACCTGGTCGGCCGTGACGACGCGGACCTTGGGCCCCTGCTCGTAGTCGAGCAGCGTGGTGATGCTGACCCCCAGGGCATCACCGATCTTGACGACGGTGCCGAGGCTGGGGTTGGTGCGGGCCTGCTCGATCTGGATGAGCATGCCGCGGCTGACGCCGGCCCGGGCGGCGAGCGCGTCCAGTGTGAAGCCGCGCTCGGTGCGCCAGCGCTTGACGTTCCGCGCCAGGGACTGGGTCAGCAGGTCGAGGTCCGACACATTCCGTCCAATATTCTGAATGACAGCGTTCAATACAATGAACTACGGTGTGGTGCACCCTTCGTTCACCGCACTGTACTGCGAGGTCCCCGATGACAACGGCGCCGGCTCTGTTCGCCCTGGCCACCAGCCTCCTGTGGGGGCTGGCCGACTTCGGCGGCGGAATGCTGACGCGACGGATCCCCGCCCTCACGGTGGTGGTCGTCTCGCAGTCCATCGCCGTCGTCGTGCTCGGTGCGATCGTGGTCGCGACCGGCGGCTGGAGCGAGGCCGGACCGCAGTTGTGGTTCGCGGTGGCCGCGGGTCTCGTCGGACCGGTCGCGATGCTCGCCTTCTACAAGGCGCTCGCCCTGGGCCCCATGGGTGTCGTCTCCCCGCTGGGCTCCCTGGGGGTGGCGGTGCCCGTCGGCGTGGGGCTGGTCCTCGGCGAACGTCCCGGGCTGCTGCACCTCGCGGGGATCGTCGTCGCCGTCGCCGGTGTGGTGCTCGCCGGCGGACCCCAGCTCCGGGGCGCCCCGGTCCAGCGGCAGGCCGTCCTGCTGACCCTGCTGGCGGCGTTCGGCTTCGGCGCGGTCATGGCCCTGATCGCCGAGGCCTCGACGACGCTCACCGGCCTGTTCCTCGCGCTGTTCGTGCAGCGCGTCACGAACGTCGTCGCCGGCGGCACCGCCCTGTACGTCTCGGTGCGGCGTGGCACCCCCGCTCTCCCCGCGGAGGGCTTCCCCTGGCGCTCGCTCCCGGCGCTCGCCTTCGTGGGCCTCGCGGACGTCGGCGCCAACGGCACCTACTCGGTGGCCGCGCAGCAGGGCCCGGTCACGGTCGCCGCGGTCCTCGCCTCGCTCTACCCCGTGGTGACGGCCCTGGCGGCACGCGCCGTCCTCGGGGAACGGCTGCGCGGAGTCCAGGCCGCGGGCGCGGGCCTCGCCCTCGTCGGCACGGTCCTGCTGGCCACGGGCTGAACCAGCGGCTGAGGGTCCGCGCCCCGCCGGGCCGCTACTCGCCCTTCGGGGCCCGCTCCGCGAGCCCCGCCACCCCCTCGGCGTCCACCTGCGCGAGCGCGTTCACGGTGCCCTCGCCCAACTCCGCCAGCGCCAGCAACTGCTCGGGAGTCACCCCGTCCGGGATCGGCACCGGCGCCGGAGTCCGCAGCGGCGGCTCCCAGCCCGCCACCGGGTCCCAGCTCCGTACGACCCTGGCGGGCGCCCCGGCCACCACCGAGTGATCGGGCACGACCCCCCGTACGACCGCTCCCGCGGCCACGACCACGTTCCGCCCGATCCGCGCCCCCGGCAGGATCACCGCCCCCGTCCCGATCCAGCAGCCGGGCCCGATCGACACCGGCTCCATACGCGGCCACTGCTTGCCTATGGGCTCGTGCGGATCGTCGTACGAGTGGTTCGTGGAGGTCACGTACACGTACGGCCCGAAGTAGCAGTCGCTGCCGATGGTGACCGTGGTGTCGGCGATGACGTGGCTGCCGCGTCCGAGGACGACGCCGTCGCCGAGGCGCAGGATGGGGTCGGGGCCGAGGTCGAGGTCGGGCATCAGCCCGGCGGTCAGCGTGACCTGCTCGCCGACGATGCAGTGCGATCCGAGGTGGATCCAGGGCTCGCCGAACACCGTGCCGAGCGGGAAGGCGAGTCTGGTACCGGTTCCTATCGCACCGAAGCGCAAAGCTCCGGGGTGGTCGGCGGTCACGGAACCCGTGCGCTGCACCCAGGCCCAGCCCGCGTGGACGGCGCGCTGGGCCAGGCGGCGACGCCAGGATGAGAACGTGTTCTTGCGCTCGGGCACCCGCTCACCGTACTCAGCGGGAGCCGTGCCCATGGTCTCGTACGGCTGTGATCTTCGCCCCACGGCCCGGGGCACCGATGGCTTACGGTGCCCCTACCGACGAGCCGACGGGCCGTCGAGACAAGGAGTGAGTGAGCGATGACGCACGAGGCCCTGATCGCGGGCGTGGGCGGCAAGGACCCGAAGGTGGATCCGGAGGCGTTCGCGGCGCCGACGTCCGTGCTGCTCGGCGGTGTGACGCTGCAGCCGGGCGCGAGCGTCTGGTACGGCGCGGTCCTGCGCGCCGAGTTCGAGCCGATCGTGGTGGGGGCCGGGAGCAATGTGCAGGACAACTGCACGCTCCACGTCGACCTCGGGTTCCCGATCTCCATCGGCGAGCGCGTCTCGATCGGGCACAACGCGGTGGTGCACGGGGCGACCGTGGAGGACGACTGCCTGATCGGGATGGGGGCGACCGTGCTGAACGGGGCGGTGATCGGTGCGGGCTCACTCGTGGCCGCGCAGGCCTTGGTGCCGCAGGGAATGCGGGTGCCGCCGGGGTCGCTTGTCGCGGGGGTCCCGGCGAAGGTCAAGCGGGAGCTGACGAAGGAGGAGCGGGAGGGGATCGCGCTCAACGCGGCGGTGTACGTGGAGCTGGCTCAGACGCACCGGGAGGCACACGGGGGATGAAGAACGGCGCCGGTCCGGCGGGTTCGTCGTGGCCGGGCGGACCCCGCGGCGGAGCCGCAGCATGTGAAAGCCCCGCGCCCCTTTCGGGGTGCGGGGCTCGTCGGTTCACTCAGCCGCGGGGACCGGCTCCGGCTCGGCCGCCGAGGTCTCGGCCTGCGCCTTCTTCGCCCGGCGCTTCAGGATCAGCATCGAACCCACCCCGAAGAGCACCGCCGCCACCAGCCCCAGCCACGAGAACCGCTTGAGCCAGGCCTCGGCGACGACACCCACGTAGTAGATGACCGCGGTCGTGCCGCCGGCCCACAGGATGCCGCCGAGGACGTTGGCGGTCAGGAACTTCCAGTACGGCATCCGGAGCACGCCCGCGAGCGGGCCGGCGAAGATGCGCAGCAGGGCCACGAAGCGGCCGAAGAAGACGGCCCACATGCCCCACTTCTCGAAGGACCGCTCGGCGGTGGCGATGTGGCCCTCGCTGAAGTGCTTGGGGAACTTGGCACCGAGCCAGGCCAGCAGCGGGCGCCCGCCCTTGCGGCCGATGGCGTAGCCGATGGAGTCACCGATGATCGCGCCCGCGCTGGCGCAGGCGCCGAGGACGACGGGATCGATCTCGCCGTGCTGCGAGGCGAGCAGCGCCGAGGAGACCAGAATGATCTCGCCGGGCAGCGGGATGCCCAGGCTCTCCAGCCCGATGACCAGACCCACGAGCAGATAGATACTGACCGCGGGCACCGTCTCGAGCCATTCCTGGACGTGCAACGCCGCTCCTCCCCTGTCACCGGACCCTGCGTTCCGGCGCGCGCCCGGCCATGGGCGCACGCCGGAGCAGCCTACCTGTTGACTGTGACGGCGGAGGCGTCCCAGAGGTTGCACTGGTGCTCGTCGCGCACGGTGGCGCTCACCACATTGCCACCCGCCGTGGCCGCCCGCAGGGAGAGCACGGAATCGCGCCCGTCCGGCAGCGCGGGCTGCCCCGCGGCACGCGGCACGCCGTCGCGGACGAACGAGCCCCAGTACTGGACCATCTGCCGCGCCAGCACGCGCTGCTCGGCGTTCAGCGGGCTGTCGAGGCCGAAGTGCTTGAAGAGGTACTGCACCTCGTTGACGTGGGTCGCCCCGAAGTCGAAGTCCGTGCCGAGGTTCCGCAGCGAGGCGAAGGGCGGCGAGGTGCGGTCGGCGAACTCGTAGGCGTAGACCGGACCGCGGGTGGCGAGCACCTCGTCGAGCCGGAGCGCGGGGCAGGCGAAGCGCACATCGCCCATGGCGGCGGCGTACGCGAGGGTCGGCGAGGGGTACGACGACAGCGGGTAACGCTCCAGGGCGCGCTCACCGAAGGCCGACCGCATGACGGCCGGGTACCGCTCGGCGGTGAGCGGCGTGCCGTTGTTGTCGAACTGCGCGAAGGCGAAGAGCCGTCCCTCGTCGGAGTTGGCGCCGTTGAGGACGGGGACACGGGCGGCGGCGCCCTTCCCGAACGCCTCGGCGGGCTGGAGGGGCAGGAAGTCGCCGCCGGTCACGGGACCCCAGTCGAAGCCCGCCTGGGCGGCCAGGACCTCCTCGGCGGACTTGCCGCGCAGGCACGCCGCGCTCGCGCACCCCAGCTTCTCCATGAAGGCCGCGCCCTGGCCGACCGCGGTGTCGTGGGTGCGGGCCGCGCAGTCGCCGTACGCGCCGCTCTGGACGATGCCCGCACGGAACAGGCCCTTGCCGGTGGGTGAGGCCAGCTGGGTGCAGACCGAGCGGCCGCCCGCGGACTCGCCCGCGATGGTGACGCGCCCCGGGTCGCCGCCGAAGCGGCCGATGTTGGCGCGCACCCAGCGCAGCGCGGCCTGCTGGTCGAGCATCCCGAAGTTGCCCGAGACGCCGTCACGGGCCTCGTCGTCGAGTCCGGCCGTGGCGAGGAACCCCATGGCGCCCAGGCGGTAGTTGACGGTCACGACGACCGTGCCGGTCTGCCGGGCGAAGATGTCCGGCACGACGTCCTCGCCCGCGCCCGCGGTGAGCCCGCCGCCGTGCAGCCAGACCATGACCGGCCGGCGCTCGGAGCCCTGGGGGACGTACACGTTGAGGTCGAGGCAGTCCTCGGTGTGGCTGGGCCGCTCATAGCCCGGGTCCCAACTCGCGCCCTGCACACACCTGTTGCCGAAGTCCTCGGCGGTGCGCACTCCCTGCCACGGGCGGACGGGGCGCGGATCCTTCCAGCGGAGCTTCCCCACGGGCGGCTGTGCGTAGGGGATCCCGAGGAACTGCCGTCCCTCGGCGGTGGTCTCGCCCCGGACCCAGCCGGCGCCGGTACGCACGACCACGGGATCCTGGGCGGCCTGGGCCGGCAGCGGGGCCACGAGAGCGGCCGCGAGGGCCGTGAGCCCGGTGATCAGCCGACGTAACACTCGGTCACCTCCACAGTGGTGCCGCCCTTGGCGTTCGCCCTTTGAACGCGCCCTGCGGCACAGGTCAGTTGACATGCCGTCGGACACCACGGGTCCGGCGCGAAAACTAGGACGGGAGATGACTCGTGTCAATGAAGTGAACACGAATTGGCGTCGCTTCAACAGATGCTGAAGGGGCGGACGAGCCGAACACGGGACGCACGGGAGCAGGCGAAAGCCGCCGGGGCGGTTCGCCCCGGCAGCGTTTCGCGGCACTGTTCAGCAGACCGTTCAGCCGTTGGGCCGGAGCGTCCAGACAACCGTCATCTCGCCCGTCACGGCGCCGTCGCCGCGCCGGATGGCGATGGACACGGGGAACTCGGGGCGCTCTCCGGCGTCGAGTTCCGCGACGACCTCGGCGGCGGGGCGGCCGAGCGTCGCGGTGGCCGTGATGGGGCCCATGGCGAGCTTCTTGTAGGCGATCTCGGCGCTGACCGCGAGCGGTACGGCGCGCGAGAGCTGGTCCCCGAAGGCGGCGAGCACGACCGCGCCGCTGGCCGTCTCCCCCAGCGTGAACATCACGCCGGCGTGCGGCCCCCCGACGTGGTTGTGGTACTCGCTCTGGTCCGGCAGGGCCACCACGGCCTGCTCCGGCGTGGTCTCGAGGAACTCCAGGTTCAGCGTCCTGGCCATCGGCACCGTGGCGGCGAGCATCTCGCCGATCGACATCTGGTCTGCGCTCATACCGCGGATGTTACCCACGAGTAGCCACCCTTGGCCAGGGTATCCGGACGGTCCCCTGGTACAGGGCTGACGAGGGGACGTCACCGAAACGTGTCGCGGGCGCTCTAGGGTTGCTGCCCATGTGGCCAGGACAACAGCAGCCGCCCGGGGGCGAGCACCACCCGCAGGACCAGAACCCGTACCAGCAGCCGGGTTACCAGCAGCCCAACCCGTACCAGCAGCCCGGGTACCAGCAGCCCAACCCGTACGCGCAGGCGCAGTGGGGCGCGCAGGCTTCCGCCGGCGCCCCGCAGCCGCCGAGCGGTGGCAGTGGCGGTGACGGTGGCGGTGACGGGAACAAGACGAAGATCACCGCCATCGTGGCGGCCACGGCCGTGGTGATCGCGGCCGGGGTGACCGGTTTCCTCGTCTTCGGCGGCGACAAGGACGAGGAGGCAGCGGGCGGCAACGGCAAGGGGACGGCCTCGGCCAGTGCGAGCGCGTCCGCCGGCCCCGACGCTTCGGCGTCCGACGACCGCGCTGACGACGGCGAGGACGACTCGCGCAGCACCGAGGAGGAGAAGCCGACCGTCGCGGGCTGGAAGGTCGTCATCAACCCGAAGTACGGCACGGTGTTCGACGTCCCCGCCGGCTGGGAGGTCGGAACGCCGGGCAGGATCACCGGTTTCGAGTGGAAGCAGGACGGCAAAACCGGCCAGGTCAGCGTCAGTTCCCCCGCCTATCTCAAGCCCAAGTGGTGCACGAACGACGACGGCAGGGACGGCACCAAGGACGAGACCCCCCTGGCCATCACGGGAACGAGCGGCGACAACGGCGCCAGCAACACCAACCAGGCGGCCGAGAACCGGGTGTCCCTGTATGTCTACGGCGGCTACACCCAGCCGGACACGAAGAGCATCACGTACACGAGGGCGAAGTCGTACACCACGAAGTCCGGCCTCACCGGAAGCCTCGCCACGGCCTATTCCGCCGACTCTCCCCAGAAGGGCAAGTGCGACAGCGACGGCAAGGCCGTCACCTTCGCGTTCAAGAACGCCTCCGGCGACTTCGTGGCCTGGAGCCTGTTCGGCGCCAAGGGAGTCGACGGGGAGGTCCCGGAGGCCACGGTGCGGAAGATCCTGAGCACGGTGCGCCTCATGAAGGGCTGATCCACCGAACGGGCCCCTGCGTTCAGAGGCCGAAAACCTGTTTGGCAAGGCGGCCTCACGGCGCCATAGTCGCCCAGTGACCTCACCCCCCACCTCCCGCCTTCGCCCCGCCTGGGCGGGCCGCAACTACACCTTGCTGACCGCCGCCGCGGTCGTCACCAACCTGGGCAGCCACGGCGCCCTGATCGCCGCGGCGTTCGCGGTCCTGGAGACGGGCGGCGACGGTGGTGACGTCGGCCTGGTCGCGGCGGCGCGGACGCTGCCCCTGGTGCTGTTCCTGCTGATCGGCGGCGCGCTCGCGGACCGGGTCCCCAGGCACCACGTGATGGTGGCGGCCAACACCCTCAACTGCCTCTCGCAGGGCGCCTTCGCGGTGCTCGTCCTGTCCGGCGAGCCGCGGCTGTGGCAGATGATGCTGTTGTCCGCCCTCGGCGGCACCGGGCAGGCGTTCTTCAACCCGGCGGCCGAGGGCATGCTGCTGGCCTCGGTGACCAGCGACCAGGCGGGCCGCGCCTTCGCCCTGTTCCGCTTCGCGTCGCAGGGCGCGACGCTGAGCGGCGCGGCCCTCGGCGGCGTGATGGTGGCCGTCGTCGGGCCCGGCTGGGTGCTCGCGGTGGACGCGGCGGCGTTCGCGATCGCCGGGGCGATGCGCTCGTTCCTCGATGTGAGCCACATCCCGCCGCGCGAACCGGGAGGCGGTCTGCTCGCCGATCTCCGGGACGGCTGGCGGGAGTTCACCGGCCGCACCTGGCTGTGGGCGATCGTCGTCCAGTTCTCCCTGGTCAACGCGGTCATCTCCGCGGCCGACTCGGTCTACGGCCCCCAGGTCGCGCGGGACCATCTGGGCGGGGCGGGCCCGTGGGGCATGGCGCTCGCACTGTACGGGGCGGGCATGGCGGCCGGTGCGCTGCTGATGACCCGCTGGAAACCCCGGCGGCTGCTCCTCGTGGGCATCCTGTGCGTCTTCCCGTTCGCCCTGCCGTCCGCCGCGCTCGCGGTACCCGTCCCGGTCACCCTGCTGTGCGTGGCGATGTTCGTGAGCGGTCTGTCGATCGAGGTCTTCGGCGTCTCCTGGATGACCGCGCTGCACCAGGAGATCCCCGAGGAGAAACTGTCCCGTGTCGCCGCCTACGACTGGTTCGGCTCCGTGTCGGTCGTGCCTCTCGCCACGGCGCTCGCGGGTCCGGCGGAGAGTGCCTTCGGGCGGTCGGCCGCCCTGTGGGGCTGCTCGGCGCTGGTCGTGGTGGCGACGGCGGCGGTGCTGGGCGTGCGGGACGTACGGAGTCTGACGCTGCGCAGCAGGCCGGTGGCCCAGGGCGCCCCCGACGGCGAGGCAGGGCCGAAGCCCGGCCCGGACGGCGGATCAGCCGATACCGAAGGCCCCGTCGGGCGGCTCGGGTGACGGTACGGCGTCCTCCTCGCGCACGGGAGTGGCGGTGCCGATGAGGTCGCGCAGTGCCCTGCCGTGCTCGACCCGCGCGGGGAAGGCGTCGGCGGCCGTGCGGCGAGCGAGGGCGGCGGTGTCGAGCGGGTGGTGGGCGGCCAGGAGCACCGCGTTGCCGAAGCGGCGGCCGCGCAGCACGGCGGGCTCGGCGATCAGCGCGAGCTCCTTGAACACCGCGGCGAACGTGGCGAGCTGGGACGCGAGGAAGGCGAACGGCGCCGCGTCGGCGAGATTGGCCAGGTAGACGCCGTCGGCACGCAGCACCCGCTCGGCGGCCCGCGCGTACGCCACGGTCGTCAGATGCGCAGGGACGCGCGAGCCGCCGAAGACGTCCGCGATCACGATGTCCGCCGAGTCGGCCGGGGCGCTTTCGAGCCATTCCCGGGCGTCCGCGCCGTGCAGGGCGATGCCGTGGCCGTCGGGCAGGGGCAGGTGCTCGACGACCAGGTCCAGCAGTCCCCGGTCGGCCTCCACCACGTGCTGCCGCGAGCCGGGCCGGGTCGCGGACACGTACCTCGGCAGGGTGAGCGCTCCCCCGCCGAGGTGCAGCACGTCGAGCGCCCTCCCCGGCTCGGCGACCGTGTCCAGCGCGTGCCCCAGCCGCCGCGCGTACTCGAACTCCAGATGCGCGGGCGCGTCCAGGTCGACGTACGACTGCGGCGCCCCGTCCACCGTCAGCAGCCAGGCCCGCTCCCGGTCGACGTCCGGCATGAGCTTGGCGGTCCCCTGGTCGGTGACGCGGGTGACGGGTATGGGTTCGGTCACGGGGTCCATTGTGCCGGTACAGCGCCGCGGAGGGCCGCGCCCCGAAGAGGCGCGGGGAACTGCGCGACCAGCCACAACGGCCCCGCAGTCCCCCACGCACGCAAGCACCCTCACACAACGGCTGTCACGGTCCCCGCCCCCACAGTCCTGCCACCCTCACGGATGGCGAACCCGAGACCCGACTCCAACGGCACCTCCCGCCCCAGCTCCACCGTCATCGTGACCGTGTCACCGGGCCGAGCGACGGCCACCTCACCGAGGTCGACGTCCCCCACCACATCCGCGGTACGGATGTAGAACTGCGGCCGATACCCCGTGGCAACGGGCGTCGTCCGACCGCCCTCCCGCGCCGACAGCACGTACACCCGCGCGGTGAAGCTCCGCCGCGGTACGACACTGCCGGGCGCCGCCACGACGTGCCCGCGCCGGACGGAGTCCCTCGGCACACCGCGCAGCAGCAGCGCCACGTTGTCCCCGGCCTGTGCCTCCTCCATGGGCTTGCCGAAGGTCTCCAGACCGGTGACGACGGTCTCCAGTCCGGCGCCGAGCACGTCGACCCGGTCGCCGACGCGGATCGTGCCCCGCTCGACGGCACCGGTCACGACCGTGCCGCGACCCGTGATCGTGAGCACGTTCTCGACCGGCAACAGGAACGGCGCGTCCAGGTACCGCTCGGGCATGGGCACGTACGTGTCCACCGCGTCGAGCAGCGCCTCGATCGACGCCGTCCACCGCGGGTCGCCCTCCAGTGCCTTGAGGCCGGAGACCCGTACGACGGGCACGGAGTCGCCCCCGTAGCCGTGCGCGGTGAGCAGTTCGCGGACCTCCAGCTCCACGAGGTCGCTGAGCTCCTCGTCTCCCGCGTCGGCCTTGTTCAGCGCCACCACGATGTGGTTGACGCCCACCTGCCGGGCGAGCAGCACGTGTTCGGCGGTCTGCGGCATGATCCCGTCGAGCGCGGAGACGACGAGGATCGCCCCGTCGAGCTGTGCGGCACCGGTGACCATGTTCTTGACGTAGTCGGCGTGGCCGGGCATGTCGACGTGCGCGTAGTGGCGGGTGTCGGTCTCGTACTCGACGTGCGCGATGTTGATGGTGATGCCGCGCGCCGCCTCCTCCGGGGCGCGGTCGATGCGGTCGAACGGCACGAACGTGCCGGAGCCGCGCTCGGCGAGGACCTTGGTGATGGCGGCGGTCAGGGTGGTCTTGCCGTGGTCGACGTGACCCATGGTGCCGATGTTCAGATGCGGTTTCGTGCGGACGTAAGCCGTCTTGGGCATGGCGGTACCTCGAAGCCTCTCAGTGATGGTGCTGAGTGATGGCCCCGGCGCGGGAACGCGGCCGGGACGGGGACCCCAAGGACTTGCCGACCCTCCCCCTGCGGGGTCCGCCGGACGATCCGGGAAGGGTCAGCTTCGGGCGCCGTCTGCGGCGGCCGCGACAATCAGAAGGGCAGCCCTCGGCGCATCCGCGACTGCCGCGGATGCTGCGAGAACGAAGGCCTGCCAGAACATGCCGTCGATCATCGCCGACCCGGCCGTACCCGTCGAATGGTTTTCGGGACGAAGGGTGCCGGACGGGAGATGTGGAGCCGGCGGGACGAGAGATGCTTCACATGAACGTCCGGGTGCCGGTTACGTGGGGTGGCACCCGCGCGCCGGAGGTCGCGGCGGCGCGCGCCACGGGCCGCGGTGTCCTCTTGCCGGGCGGAGGGGGAGAGTTCGGCGCACCACCCCCGGCGGGCCCGGGCCGTCGGCCCTGGTCAGACCGGGTGCGGGCGCGCCGTGCCCGGTGACACGCACGCCCGGCGACGGTCCCCTGACGGTCGCCCGCTTGCTGTACGCGGCGGTGATTCGTGTCAACGCCATGCCCCGGAGGGGGCCATACCGCACCCGGAGGGGGGTATCCGGCTGTTCCACTTCCTGTGACGCCGATGAGACGAACCGTACGGCGATCACTCACATTGGTCGGTTACTGTCGCCGAATGCTCGATGCCACCACCCGCTCTGGAGGCACCGCCACGGCCGTTCCCCAGGCCACCGCAGCGGAGCTCGCCGTCGTCCCGGCCACCGTCACCCCGGTGGCGCCGACCGGTCTCGCCGCGCGCTGCACCAGACTCATGCTCTCGCCGTGGTCGCGGTTCGCCCTGCTCGTCGCGCTGCTCGCGGCGGCCGCGTCGAGCGTGCTGCTGTTCGAGCCGCAGCGGCTGCTGGCCGACGGCTGGCCGCCACAGCTCGGCGGTGCCGCGGCGGCGGCG
Organism: Streptomyces sp. NPDC046862; assembly: GCF_040704615.1. NCBI lineage: Bacteria > Bacillati > Actinomycetota > Actinomycetes > Kitasatosporales > Streptomycetaceae > Streptomyces > Streptomyces sp. NPDC046862. The sequence goes on from NZ_JBEYXP010000004.1 coordinate 194,571, forward strand.
GTGTTCGCGATGGCGTACGGGCTGTGCACGGTCGCGTTCGTGCCCCGGCCGCTGCTCAACCTCGCGGCGGGCGCCCTCTTCGGCTCGCAGCTCGGGCTGGGCGCCGCCCTGTCGGGCACGGTCCTCGGGGCGGGGATCGCGTTCGGGCTCGGCCGGATCCTCGGGCAGGACGCGCTGCGTCCGCTGCTGCGCGCCCGCTTCCTGAAGGCGGCCGACGGGCAGCTCAGCCGGCACGGATTCCGCTCGATGATGGCGTGCCGGCTGTTCCCCGGGGTGCCGTTCTGGGCGGCGAACTACTGCGCGGCCGTCTCCCGCATGGGCTGGCTGCCGTTCCTGCTCGCGACGGCGCTCGGCTCGGTCCCCAACACGGCGGCGTACGTCGTCGCCGGCGCCCGCGCGTCGAGCCCGACCTCACCCGCGTTCCTGATCGCCATGGCGGTCATCGCGATTCCGGCCCTGATCGGCGCGGTCGTCGCCTGGCGCAAGCGGCACCACCTGCGCGGGCACTGAACCCGGCGCCTCGCTCAGACCTCCCGGCGCCCTCGCGTTTCAGACGCTCTCCATCACCCCGGCTGGACCGTGGCGGGCCGGCCGTGGTGTGACGAGGCGCCGACCGCCGCCGGGAGGGCCGGCGCGTACGCCCGCGATCCCGCGAGGCGCGCGCCGAGTCCGCCCGGTGGGGAGTTCGAGCTGCCGCGAGGCGGGCTCAGGAACCGCCCACGACACCCTTCAGGACGTCCCCTTGTAGACGTCGAGCCGCCCGCACATCCCGAACTTGCCGTACGCGGCGGGCTGTTCGGCCTTCACGAGGGCGTCGGAGAGGTGCGACAGATCGCCACGCTCCAGCCGGTCGAGCTGGTTTCCCGTGGCCGCGGCGGCCGCCTGGGCGCCACGCTCCCAGCGGGCCCGCCAGTCGGCGAGCCGGGGCCGTACCAGCGCGGCCGCGGCCCGGTGGAAGGCGGCCAGCGGCTCCGGCCCGTCGGCGTCACGCAGCGCACGGTACCCCCGCAGGGCGAGGTCGCGCCGGGCGCGGGCGATCCGCTCCTGCTCCTCCTCCGGCACGTCGGCCGGGATGGCCGTGGCGGCGGCGTACGTCTCCGGGTCCGTCAGGTACTCGGGCGGCAGGGTCAGCACGGCGTCACCCGCCTCGGGGAGCCCGTTGTTCTGCATCAGCACCGTGATGCGCAGGTCGTCCTCGTTCACCAGCCGGTGGATGGTGCCGGGCGTGAACCAGGCGACCGTGCCGGGTACGAGGGGCGTGACCTCGTACCCGGACGTCGTGAGGGTCTGCACCGCGCCCTGCCCGCCCGTGACGACGTACGCCTCCGAACAGGTCAGGTGCATATGGGGAGTTCCGCCGCACACCCCGTCCGCCGCGGGCCAGTCGTAGACGGACAGGTGCGAGACGGCGACGGCTCCCGGCAGTCCCGAGAACTCCACGGGGCTCACCTCCCGTCCTCCTTGTGCTCGTCGCTGAGGCTCACCACGGGTGCTCCTCCAGGTACTTGGCGATCTCCTCCCGCTCCCAGGCCCCGTCGGCCACCACGACCCGGTAGCGGCGGGTGAGCGTGTCGCCGGGAGCGAGCTCCAGCTCCTCGAAGAAGGCCCAGGAGGGGGCGACGGCGGCGAAGGGTTCGTTGCGGACGAACCAGTGGGCGGGGTGGGTGCCCCCGTCGCCCGCGTGGTCGTTCTCGGGGGCGTGGGCGAAGACGAGCGTGGCGTGCCCGTCGGTGACGTCGTGCTCCCCCGAGTAGGCGAGCCAGGGCGCCTGCCCGCCCATCAGCTCGGGTCCCTCGGAGTCCGGCCCGATGATCCGTCCGTCCCGGAAGGCCCGCGGACCGCGCCAGAACAGGCCCGTGTAGCCGGCCATCTCGCGTCCGGCGGTGGTCGGGCTGCCGAAGCGCAGCGGCTCGTCCCGTCGGTTGGTGACGGCGCTCGTCCAGGTCAGCGCCCAGGAGCCCGACCCCGGATCGACGTCGTGCACCTCGATCCGGCGCTCCTCGTCGGCCCACAGCTCCCCGGTGTACGGGTGCCAGGTGAGCCGCTCGGCGATCACGACGCGGGTGCCGTCCGAGGTCACCTCGTCGAAGCCGGCGTGGGCCATCGATCCCACCCGCTCCGGGAGTTCGAGGTACCCCTCGCCGTGGACGTAGCTGTTGCCGCCCCACAGGTTCTGGCCGGACAGGTGCGAGGCCGTCATCTGCAGACCCTTGTGCCAGCGGTGGTCGTTGGGCCGGTAGTCGGTGACGACGTCGCCCGCCAGGGTCCTGATCGGGTGCAGGTACGGCTTCGGCGCCTCCCAGGCCGCCTCCGGCTTGTAGACGTAAGCGAAGAGCTCGACGCCGGTGGTGGGTTCGGTGACCGTGATGCGGTCGCCGTGGGCGTGGACGATGCGCAGTCCCTCGTGGAACGTCATGCCGGGATCTCCTCGCTCGGGGCGGCCTGCGACGCCGGTGTCACCACGGGTGCCCAGCCGGCGGCGCCTCCGTGCATGGCGGTGTAGTACGGGTCGCCGGGCCCGATCTCGCCGGCCCGCACGGTGGTGTCCGTGAACGCCGACTTGTAGATCGCGGTGATCAGTTCCAGGCTGGTCCGGCCGTCGGCGCCGCTGCTGCGCGGCCGCTCCCCCGCGCGCATCGAGGCGACCAGGTCCCGCAGCTGCTCCAGGTGCGAGCTCGGCACGTCCGCGCCGAAGTCCTGCCAGGCCGCCGCCTCGGCCTTCGGGACGCCCGGGGCGGCGGTGACGCGCCAGTTGTCGTTGCTGTGGCCGTACAGGTGGGTCAGTTCGACGGTGGCCCGCTCGCAGTCGATGCGGATACGGCTGACCTCGTCGGGGCTGAGCACGCTGTTCACGATGGTGGCCATCGCACCGTTCTCGAAGCGCACGAGGGCGGTGGAGACGTCCTCGGTCTCCACGTCGTGGACCAGCCGTCCGGCCATGGCCCGCACCTCGCTCCACGGCCCGAGCAGGTCGAGCAGGAGGTCCATCTGGTGGATGCCGTGTCCCATCGCGGGCCCGCCGCCCTCGCTCTGCCAGCGGCCGCGCCAGGGCACGGCGTAGTAGGCGGCGTCGCGGTACCAGGTCGTCTGGCAGTGCGCCACCAGCGGGCGCCCCATGGCCTGCTCGGCGATCAGCCGCCGTACGTGCCGCGATCCCGAGCCGAAACGGTGCTGGAAGACGATCGAGGCGTACGGTCCGCCGTCGGTGCCCTCCTCCGCCTCCACCGCGTCGAAGTCCGCGAGCGTGGGCACGGGCGGCTTCTCGCACCACACCCAGGCGCCGGCCCGCAGCGCGGCCACGGTCTGATCGCGGTGCAGCGTCGGCGGGGTGCAGATGCTCACCAGGTCGGGCCGCTGTTCCGCCAGCATCCGGTCCAGGTCGGTGTACGCGTGCGGAACGCCACCCGCTTCGCAGAACGCCTTCACCGCGTCGGCGTCGATGTCGACCGCGGCGACCACCTCCGTCTCGCCCTCCTCGGCGAGCCGGGCGAGCGCGGGCAGGTGGGACCCGCGGGCGATGGCACCGGTGCCGATGATCGCGGCCCGGACACGGCGGCCGTTCAGCGGCTTCGAGGGGCGGCCCGGGCTGTCCGGGGCCGCACTCGGGTCCGGGTTCTGGACGTGGTCGGGGCTCTGGGCGTTGCTGGGTGTGGGCATGGACCTGATCAGCACTCCATCGGACGGGACGTCAGACGCGGGCCAGCGCCTGGCTCCGGACGGGCCGGGGGCAGCAAGCGCTTTCCCCTCCGGCTGCAACGTATGTGTCGACATAGTGACCGGTCAACACCGCCGACGCCCCGGGCCGGTCGACACCACGGACGGCCTCGCCCCCACCCTCCCACCACCACTGCCTCACCCGACCCGTTTCCGGGCCACGGTCCCGGCCCGGCCCGCCCCGCTCTGCCGGGCACGCGAGGGCGAGTTGCCACGCACGCGGGGGCGAGCCGGGGCGGGTGCGCCTGCTTGGGGACCCTGTGGCAAGCCTGTCATCGGGGGACGCTACGCTGCCCCTCAACACCCGTGAGAAGCCCGCCCCGCGGCCACGGCGTGTCCATCGGCCCTCCCACGAGCAGCGCTTGGACCACCTACCTCCATGTCTTGGTTTGAATCCCTCATCCTCGGACTCGTCCAGGGGCTGACGGAGTTCCTCCCCATCTCCTCGAGCGCGCACCTGCGCCTCACCGCTGCGTTCTCCGGCTGGGAGGACCCCGGTGCCGCCTTCACGGCGATCACGCAGATCGGCACGGAAGCCGCCGTGCTGATCTACTTCCGCAAGGACATCGTGAACATCATCTCGGCGTGGTCCCGCTCGCTGGTGAACAAGGAGATGCGCGGCGACCACGACGCACAGATGGGCTGGCTGGTGATCATCGGCTCGATCCCGATCGGCGTGCTCGGCGTGACGCTCAAGGACCAGATCGAGGGGCCGTTCCGCGATCTGCGCATCACCGCCACGATGCTGATCGTGATGGGCATCGTCCTGGGCGTAGCCGACCGGCTGGCGGCACGCGACGAGGCGGGTGGGAAGCACCGGGCGCCCAAGCAGCGCAAGACACTGGACCAGCTGACCGTGCGGGACGGCCTGATCTACGGCATCTGCCAGGCCATGGCCCTCATCCCGGGCGTCTCCCGCTCCGGCGCCACGATCAGCGGCGGCCTGCTCATGGGTTACAAGCGCGAGGCCGCGGCCCGCTACTCCTTCCTGCTCGCCATCCCCGCGGTGCTCGCTTCCGGCGGGTACGAGCTCAAGGACGCGATGGAGGGCGGCCACGTCTCCTGGGGCCCGACGATCTTCGCCACGATCATCGCGTTCGTGGTCGGCTACGCGGTGATCGCGTGGTTCATGAAGTTCATCTCCACGAAGTCGTTCATGCCGTTCGTCTGGTACCGCATCGCCCTCGGGGTAGTCATCATTGTGCTGGTCAGCATGGGTGCGCTGAGCCCGCACGCGGCCGAGTCGTCGGGCTGACCCGGGGCCGCACAGGTAGCGCTGTCTAGCATTCCCTAGCGCCTGATTGCAGCACCACGCCATGATCATCTCCCACTTGTCTCCCACTCATCTCCCACCGGGGAGGCGGGACGCACTCCCCCTAGGGCGTGTGCGTCCGCAAAGCAAGGGATGACAGGGAAGGGCCCGCACGGCAAGCCTTGCGGGCCCTTCCGTACAGAGGGTGGAGCGGATCAGCTGAGGTTCATTCCCGGCCTAGAGGTTGTCCCGTATGAGGCGTGAGTTATCCGCTGAGGGCCAGGTTTGTGGAGCCGGGCGATGCCCAGCATGGCCTGGTGAACGCCGTGGCCCTTGAGCCGGCAGTCCCGAAGGATCTTCCAGTTCTTCAACCGCGACAGGGCGTGTTCCACCCGGGCTCGCGCCCGGCGGTGAACGGCATTCTCCGCTTCCTGCTGTGGGCTGAGGTGGCTCTGACCTCGTCGTTTGCGGTGCGGGATGAGCAGGCCGGTGCCCTGGTATCCGCCGTCGGCGATGGTCGGTGCGCCGCGGCAGGCCCGGTCGACGCCGGACTCGGTGAACGCCCGGCAGTCGTTGCGGCTGCCGGGCAGCGGCAGGCCGATCGCCACCACCGGGCGGCTGTTGGCGTCGATCACGACCTGCAAATTCGTCGAGTACCGATAGTTCTTGCTGGACGCGGACACACTGCGATCACGGGTGGGCACCAGGGTGCCGTCGACGCTGTAGACGGTGTCTTTGCGCGGCCGACGCGCCGGCGAGATGGCCAGCAAGGGCGCCAGGTGATCGAGGATGCGGTCGGCCGCAGACTTCGAGACCCCCCGGGGGTTCTCAGGACGGTACGGAGCGCCGACGCGGTCGTAACCCTCGCCGTCTCGCTTAGCGCTCCCGCTGGGGCGGCTCCGCCCCCGCGTGTCCAGGCCAACAGGAGGCGATCAATGTCATAGAAGAGTCGCCAGTTTCCGGATGCGCGGGTGGTTCTCGAGCGCCCACCGCACGGTCTTCGGCGGGCGTCCGAGCAGGGTTTGAAGCTGGTCGGTGGTGCCGCGATACCCGCCGCCGCCCATCAGCCGGGTCAGGGTCTTCAGGTGCTCCGCGGTGTGCGGGAGCGCGGCCAGGGCGGGGTCGACGTAGGTCGCGTTCCAGGTTTCCACGTCTTCGGGGACGTAGGTGACCGGGCGTCCCAGCACGGCCGCGTAGTCCTCCGCGAAGCCGCGCATGTCCTTCAGCTCCGGGCCGTTGAGGTCGTAGGACTTGGAGATGTGCGGCTCGGGGTCGGTGAGGATCTTCACGCACAGTTCCGCCACGTCGTAACCCGCGATGGGCGCGAGCCGGTGGTCGCCGAAGGGCAGACGCAGTTCACCCCGGCTCAGCGGCTCCAGTGCCAGCCAAGTCATCAGCGGGTTCTCGACGAACATGGCGCCACGGATGTTGACGGTCGGAAGGCCGGACCACTCCAGCACCCGCTCGGCGACCCAGTGGGCGCGCTGCTGCGGCGACCAGTCGGCGATGAGCCCGCCGAGCCACGCGCGTCGCTCTTCCTCCGGCGCGGTCATCTTCTCGAACGTCATGAACGACTGCTCGTACTCGGAGATGTTGACGAACACCTCGATGTCGCCCTTAGCCCGAGCCGCCGCGGCCATCAGGCTGACGGCGTCGGTGTAGTACGGCGAGAGGCTCATGCTGAAGTAGATGCGCCGCACGCCCTTCAGTGCGGCGGTCACGTCGGCGATGGTGAGGAGGTCACCGACGAAGACCTCGGCGCCGGCCTGGCGGAGTGCGTGCGCGCGTTCGTCGTCGGTGCGCACGAACGCCCGTACCGGGTGCCCTTCTTCGAGCAGCATGTCGACCATCGTGCGGCTCACACCGCCGATCTCGCCGGCGGCACCGGTGATCAGGATGGGATGGCGCTCTGGCATCAAGGTGTCCTCTGTCTGGTGGGGGTGGGTCAGCTGTTCGGAATCCACGGGGGTGTGGCTGTCGTGTGTCAGCCGGCCAGCTTGTTCATCTTGCGGATCTGCTGGTCGAAGACCCCGGCGGGGGCGAGTCGGCGCAGGAGGCGTGCGCGTCCGGCCAGGGGGCCGGCGGTGTAGCGCGGCTTCGGCCTGGTGTCGGTCGCCGCTGCGACGATCGCCTTGGCGACGACGGCGGGGGCGTCGCCGTTCCTGACCGCCTCCGCCATCACGCGGTCGACCGTCTGCCGCTGCTTCGCGTACACGTGCAGGGGGGTGTGGGGCTTCGCGCTGTTAGCCTCGAACCCGGTCCTGGTGTAGGCGGGTTCGACGATGAGGGCCCGGACGCCGTGGTCACGGACCTCGTGGTCCAGGGACTCGGTGTAGCCCTCGATCGCGTGCTTGGAGGCGGCGTAGGCGGCCATATAGGGCTGGGGCAGGAACCCGAGCACGGACGAGATGTTGATGATGCGCCCACGTCGCTGAGCGCGCATGTGCGGCAGGACCGCGTTCACCATGCGCATGACCCCGAAGACGTTGGTGTCGAACACGCCCTGGGTCTGCGCGAGGGAGGTTTCCTCGGCGGCGCCCATCGAGCCGACGCCGGCGTTGTTGACCAGGACGTCAATCCGCCCGAACCGCTCGATCACCTCCTGCACCGCGGCGGTGACCGAGGCCTCGCTGACCACGTCGAGGTCGAGGAACGTCACTCCGCCGAGCGGGGTGACGCGTGAGGTGTCGCGGCCGGTGCCGACCACGTCGAAACCCGCTGCGACCAGGGCGAGCGCGGTCTCCTTCCCGATGCCGGACGAGGCGCCCGTCACGAGGGCCACCGGCCGATCTGTCGTCATCATGGACTCCCGCACTCATTCGAAACCGATCGGTTTCCGCTACAGTAAACCGATCGGTTTTAGCGTGCAACCTCAAGCGGAAGGATGACGCCATGGGCAGGATCAGTGCGCTGGAGCGGCGTGAGGACGTCATTCACGCGGCGATCGCCGAATTCGCGATCGCCGGCTACCGCGGCACCTCCACCGCGGCGATCGCCAAGCGGGTCGGTGTCACGCAGCCGTATCTCTTCCGGCCTTTTCCGGACAAGAGGGCGACCTTCGTCGCCGCTCTGGTGCGGAGCGCGGAGGACACCCGCCTGGCTTTCGAGCGGGCGACCGATTGAGTGGAGGGCGGTGAGCGGGCGTGAGCGGGCCTGGCAGGTGATGGCGGACGCCTATGCGCAGCTGATCTCGACGCACCCCGAAGTTCTCCTGATGCAGATGCAGGGATACGCCGCCGCGGCGCAAGGCAACGACCTGATCGGCGAGGCCGTCCGGGCCGGGTGGATGAGAATCTGGGAAACCGTGCACCTGGCGCTGGGCGTCGATGCCGACAAGACCAAGACCACGAGCTTCTTCGCCTGCGGCATGCCGGGAAACACCCTGACGGCCAACGGGATTCCCGGGGTGCCGGGCGGTGAGGGTGCGCTCCGAAAGGCGCTGTGTCAGTGCACGCCTGCCGCGTCGAGCAAGGTGGCCACGGTTGGTGGGACGAGCCCGGTAAGTTTGTCGGCTCCGATGCCCGCGCGGGCGCTGGCGCCGTCGAAGACGAGGCTGAGCTGCCGCGCCAGCAGGTCGGGATCGCCCGCCCCGCCCTGTTCGGCCTCGATACGGAAGAAGGCGGTCAGGTTGGCTTTGACCTGATGGGCCACCCGGCTCGCGGGGTGGCTCTGGTCCTTGAGTTCGATCTGCACGGCCAGGTATCGGCAGCCCCGGAACTCAGGCGTCCCTGCCTGCGATTCCACCTGCTCGAAGACGTGCAGAATCCGCTCGCGGGGCGACCGGTTGTCGTCAGCCGCAGGCAGGAGAGTCGCCACGTAGGCGGAGGCGCGCTCCTTCAGGCTCACTGCCAGGAGTTCGTCCTTGCTCTCGAACAACTGGTACATGGAGCGCTTCGACACTCCCGCCGCCTTGCACAGCGCCTCGACGCCGATGTTGACGCCTTGTTGGTAGGTGAGCGTGGCCGCCGCCTCCAGCAGGCGCTCCCTGGGGCTCAGTTTCACTTCGGTGGTCATACCGCGAGGTTAACCCGAAGCAGACGAAATGAAAACCGATCGGTTTCCCGGAGGTCCCGGGGAGAGGCTTGGCGACGGCCTGGGGGGGGGATGGGCCGTCGCCGAGCCATGATGGGGTGCGCGCCTGTCGTCCCCAACAGGGCGACACACCGGGGCCACTCCGAGTAATGGCCCGCCTCTGGGTGACCTGCCGTTACGCCGCTGCGGCGGTCTTCTCGGGCTCTGGCTCCGCCGGGATGCGGTGCAGCCCCTTGCGGTCGTACCACCCCAGCACGCCGAAGCCGAACAGCGCGGCCGCGAGCAGGCCGGCGGCCATCATGACCCACCCCCGGGTCAGGCCGGCATCGCCCTGGGCGTCGTAGTAGAGGATCGAGCGGACACCGCCGGTGATCTGCCGCAGGGGCTCGAACTCCGCGAGGAAGCGGTAGAAGCCGGGCAGCGCCTCGATGGGGGTGGTGGCCCCGGCCGTCGGCACCGCCATCCCGATGAAGACCAGCGTGACCACCAGCATGCCGGGTGTGCCGAAGACCGCCAGGAGAGTGAGCGCGCCAATCCCGGCGACCGCGACGGCGCACACCGAATACAGCCACAGCAGTGGCAGGTGGGAGGCGTCCATGCCCATGACGCCGACCGCGCCGACCATGACCAGGGTCCCCATCAGCAGGGACAGTCCGGCCATGAGCGTGGTACTGATGACGAGGGTCTGGACCCGGGTCGCCCGGATCAGCGGGCGGTGCAGGCGCAGGGGGCCCATGTCGTTGTGGGTGTAGCCGAGGGCGTGGTCGACCTGGCCGCTGAGGACGTTGGCGGAGAGCATGCCGACGACCACGAGGGTGAGCGCGTAGTAGAACGCCGTCATGCCCAGGCCGCTGTGTGAGTCGAGGGGGTGGCCGTCCTCGACCGTGACGGCAGCCGGGTCGGCGAGCAGGAGGCGTGCCGCGGCAGGCAGCTTTGCCTGCTGGGCGCCGGTCCGCGCGGTGAGGTCCTTGCCCACCTGGAGGGAGGCGTTCTCGGCCGCCTGGGTCGTCGCGGTCCTGGCGAGGCCGGAGCCTATGCTGCCGGCGGACTGGTTGGTCAGCACCGTCAGCGTCGGGCGGGCCGGGGTCGTGGTGTCCGCGGTGTCGGCAAGACCGAGGACGGAGGAGGTGAAGTCGGCCGGGACGACGAGCGCGCCGAACAGCTTGCCCTTGCCGAGCTCCTCCCTCATCTCCTTCTCGTCCAGCATCTTCCAGTCGATCTTGTCCCCGCTCGCAGTCGACTTCTCGATCGACTCGGCGATCCGGGCCCCGAGGTCGACCCGCTCGCCGCCGACGGCGGCTCCCTTGTCGGCGTCGACCAGGCCGACGGGCAGCTTGGTCAGGTGGTCGGCCGGGTCGATGTTGGCGCCTACGTAGAACACGGCGAACAGCAGCGCGAGTACGCCCGTGATGACGCCGTTCGCGATCCACAGAGGCTTGGCGCGCAGGACGCGGAAGGGATGAATGCCACTCATGACGTACGTTTCTCTCGGTCGGTGGACGCGGAGCGTTTCGCCGGGGGATGCCAGCCGCCGGTGACTTCCTTGACGGGCTTGTGGGGGAAACGGCGCTGGGCGTACTCCTGGGCGTGTGAGCCCGGCAGGACGTACAGGGTTTCCTTCTTGTCCTGGAGCGGTCGCAGCACGGTGTCCATGAAGCTCTTGCGGTCGTCCAGGTACGGGCCGAGGACGTCCTCGCCGGCGGGGCAGACGGCCACGCAGTAGCCGGACTTGTAGCCGGGGGGCGAGCTCAGGCTCTGCCACATGGAGGCGTTCTCGGAATCGGTGACCCGCAAGCGGTAGTCGGCGGCGTCCTCGCTGTCGGCCAGGGTCTGCGCCCAGTCGGTGAACCCGCTCATGAACTCGCGGTAGTTGTGCGTGGTGCAGGCCGGCGCGTCGAAGGCGCCGTCCTTGGCGATGGCGCCGACCGGGCAGGCGGCGACGCACAACTTGCAGTCGATGCAGGGGTTGTAGTCCAGCGCCTGCCCGTACGCGCTCACCTCCGCGTCCACCAGGACGGTGACCAGCAGGACGAAGCTGCCGAACCTCGGATGGATGACGTTGCGGTGCAGGCCCATCACGCCGAGTCCGGCGGCCACCGCGACCGTCTTGTGCGCCACCACCCAGATCCGCTCACTGGGGAAGCGGTCCATCTCCTGAGGGAAGCCGACGGACGGATTGAGCGCACGGTAGCCGGCGTCCTGCAGTGCCTGGGTGACGCTGCGGGCGGCGTGGTTGGCCTGTTCGTCGGCCTGGTGGAACTCCTGGTTGGCCACGCTGCGGGCCGGGGAGCGGCAGTTGTCGCGGTTCATCCGGACCGCCATCGCGATCAGGGTGCGGGTGCCGGGCAGCGCGGACCGGGCGTGCTCGCGTTCTCCGGCCAGGTCGGGGTGGTCCAGGCTGACCGCGGCGGCGTCGTCCGCGCCGGCCGTCAGACACAGCTCGCGCAGCCAGGCGGCGTCGATCACCGCCGGCGGCTTCCCCGCGTCACCGGCCCCGCGCCGGGCGAGTACGGCCTGTACCGACGGGTGGGCGGCCAGCTTCGCCGGAAGCCTGGGAACCGGGGCCGCCGGTTGCCCCTCGGCGTCGCGCGCGGCAGTCATCCGGACTCCTGGGGATGCGGGTTCGTGACTCGCCTCCACGGCGAGAAACCGATCAGTGTCACACCGTAAACTGATCGGTTTTTTCACGCAAGCCCGAACTGCGGGCCGACTTCCGCCTGCCCATCACCTCTCCGAGGTGCGCCCCACAGCTGGTACTTCCCGTCGTCCGGGCCGACCAGCGACAGGGCGTCCAACCCCGGTGTCCACCAGAGGGGCCGCTTCTGCGGGGCGCCGATCCCCTGTGCCGCGCCTTGCCGCGCCGGGGCATCGCGCCGCGCACTTTCCGGTCCGGGATCACGTCACCCCGCGAGCCCCACAACCAGCGCCCGCTCGCAGCAGGCGGCGATCACCAGCCGCGGTGGCTCGTTCTCGGCACCACGAGGGACACCAAGCGGTGAGCCGTTCCCCACACCGACAGCGCGATGCCCTCGGGGTCTGACGCGGGACCGAACCGCCCGACAAGCTGCCCACAGCGTACGGCGCCGAGGATGGGCCGGCTGCGGGCAGCGTGCCGGTGACCGGTCGGCACCTCACCGGGAACTCACTTCGCCGGCCGCTCCCACCGCCCGTACGCATGGCGATCGTGGCGACGATGGTTCGCGTCCTCCTGGGCCAGGCGCCGCAGCAGCCTGACGACCGGCTCGAACAGCACGCTGAGGACCACCGCCCGTTCGGCGAGGGCGATCTGGTCCTCGATCCCTTCGAGCTGCGCGAAGTCCAGGTCCGCAGTCGAGGTGGCGAGCCGCGCGTAGGGGACGAGGTCGTCGGCGGTGTACTCGGTGCCGAGGCGGCTGAGCGCCGCGAGACTCTCGGCGAGTGCCGGGCGGTGCGGTGACGCGTCGGAGATCCGCCAGCCCATGCTCTCGATGAGCGCCTCGACCCTGGCCCTGGCTCCGCTGGATGCCACCTCGTCGGCTGCACCCTCGTGGCCCTCGCCGTCCTTCCTGCTCGCCTCCGCGGAAGGGACGGGCAGGGCGTGATGGACGACCGCCAGGGTCTCGAACGCGCCCAGCGGCTGCTCGACGGCTTCAAGAACTTCCCGGGTGCGGGCTACGGACAGCCCACCGAGCTGGATGAGGGAACGGATCAGACGCAGCCGCTGGACGTGCTCCTCGTCGTACTCAACCGTGGTCGGGTTCAGTACGCGCCCCTCGGGGAGCAGCCCCTCCCGCCGGTAGTACTTGATGGTCGCCACCGGCACCCCGGACCGCCGACTGAGCTCTGAAATCCTCATGCGCTCCCTCACGCTCAACTGCCCCTCCAGTATCGCGTTACCGAGGGTTGCCCCACCCAGTCCGATAGTGCCACTATCAGGCACTCGGTAGCGGAGCTATCGAGTGCCTCTTCGGTGTGCCCTCTTTTCGCACCCGGCCTCGACTCGCCTCGTACGGCTCGACACACGCCTCGACAACGGAGAACCCCACCATGTCCCAGCGCATCGGCAAGACCCATTGGAAGCGATTCGCCGTCGGCGCGGTGCCGACGGTGGCCGCCACTGCGGCGGTCGCCGTCTCCATGGCCCAGGGCGCGCTGGCCGCTTCGTTCAGCATCTCCGGTTCCGACTTCAAGGTCTCGGCCGGGAGGTTGAGCGGCACCGGATTCGGCAACTACGCCACGGTGGACGTCGCCAAGAACGGCAAGCATGTGCCCGTCTCCGTCTCGTCCATCAAGGACGCGAGGATCACCGACATGTGCCAGTCCGTGCCGGTGGACATTCCCGTCCTCGGGACCTACACGATGACGCTGAAGGCCGGCGGGTCGGGCACGCCGGTCAAGGCCAAGGCCCTGTACATCGACATGACCGACCTCAAGGCCAAGAAGGGCACCTTCACCAACGTCGACATCGGTGTCGCCACCGGTTCCATGACCAAGGGTCAGGTCAATCCGAAGGACAAGGTCGATCCCAACGGCTACGCCCAGCAGGCGGACAAGGTCGAGATCATCGACGCCCATCAGAGGGTCTGGGCCACGACCGCGGGCACGTTCGAACTGTCAGGCCTGCACATGAACATCGCGGCCGGCCGCCACGACTGCTTCTGACCTCACTCCCCCTCCCCCACAGACACCTTCCCCCCTCACAATCTGGGAGCTGCCACATGACGAGTGCCGACGCGCCCGCGCACCCCTACAGTGACGGCGGCCTCGCCCGCGCTCGCCGTGACTTCCGGTCCTGGCGGCGCACCCGCCCCTTCTGGGCGGGCCTGCTGGTGCTCCTCGCCGCCGCGCCGATCATCTACTTCCCGTACTTCAACCTCTCCCTGGGCGCCCTGTCCGTGGCGATGTCCACCACCGGGGGAGCCGGATCCCTGGTCATCGGCCTGACGCTGATCGTCCTCGGTGGACTCCTGTGGTTCCAGCCGGTCATCAGGTTCTTCGCCGGATGCGTCGCCATCTTCCTCGGCGTGCTGTCACTGCCCATCTCCAATTTCGGCGGATTCCTCTTCGGCACACTGTTCGCGGCCACGGGCGGACTGCTCGCCCTGGCCTGGGGTCCGGCGGACGAGGGCACACCCGGCGGCACCGGCGGCTCGGAGGGAGAGGCGGGCCATGGCTGACCAGTCACCCGACATCCGCGGCGAGGCCGCAGAACCCCGCTTCGTCCGGCCTCCGAGAGGCCGCCACGCCGTTCCCCGTACGTCGGCGCTGACCCGCCTGCGCCTGCCACTCGGGAAGGCTCTCGCGCTGACCGCGCTGCCGACCGCCCTTGTCCTGGGATGCCAACGCCTGGCCGCCGCTGACACAAGTGCCACCGTGGCTCACTCCGTTCCCGACGAGGGGTCCGGCGGCGGTGTCGACTGCGCTCGTCCCGACGACACGGCGTCCCCTACCGCGACGCCCACTCCGTCCACTGCTTCCAGCGCGCCCGGCGCCCCCACCGGAGACACTTCCGTCAAGCCGCCGGATCACGTGGCCGACAAGGGAGCAGCACCCGTGCCGACTCCGACGTCCGCTCCGGCCCCCTCGCCGAGCGCGAGTGCCGCCTCCAGCGGCCTCGGCGGCATCCTGGGCTCCCTCTTGGGCGGCACCGGACAGCAGAATCCGGCACCCGACACGAGCCCCTCGCCAAGCCCGACGGCTCCGACACCCAAGGCCACGGAACCGTCCGACACGCCACCGGCGACGCCTCACGCATCACCCACCCCCAGCCACCGGACCACCGCCCCGTCGCCCCCACCGGGGTCCGCGGAGTCAACCCGCTCAGGCGCCCGCACCTGCGACATCAGCGGCCTCAAGGCCCCCGAGGACCAGAGTGCCGGCCGTTTCGCCGCCGAGTCCTGGAACATGAAGGGGAGCCGCCTCGAACTGCGTGACCTTGTCTTCGGCGGCGTGGTGACCGTGGACACGGCCGCCGGGCCCAAACGGGTGCTCAAGTTCTCCGCGGAGGCCGTCACGATCCGCGACCTGAAGATGGGCGTACCCGTCGGTCCGCAGATCCAGCACATCGACGGAGCGCCCGGCTCGACGTCCACGCTGCGAGGCGACCGCATCACCATGTACGTCGAGAGCCTGAGGGGCACCCTCTCCGGCGTCGAAGGCCTCCCCCTGCCGCCGGCCCTCCGCCTCCACCTCACTCCCGACACCGTCCCGGAGTGGCTCTACGACACCATCGGGAAACTCGACCTCAAGCTCCAACTCGGTTTGGACGACGCCGACATCGACCAGGCCGGACAGACAGGTGGACAGCTCGTCATCCCAGGGATCCACGGGTACGGAACGCCCCGGTGAATCCGGGGCCCTGAGGGCTTGCGCCTGGAAACCGATCGTTTTACCTTGGTGGAAACCGATCGGTTTCTCATTCTGTGGAGACAGTCATGACCACTTTGAAGGGCGCACACGTCTTCGTCACCGGCGGCAGCCGCGGCATAGGAAAAGCCCTGGTGGAGGAGCTGTACGCGCGCGGTGCCGGCAAGGTCTACGCCACGGCCCGCGACCCGCGCACGGTGACGCACCCGGACGCGGTCCCGGTGGCGCTGGAGGTCACCGACCCGGCTTCCGTGGCGGCGGCCGCGGCGCAGGCGCAGGATGTCACGGTGCTGATCAACAACGCCGGCGCGTCGGTCGGCGCGTCCTTCCTCACCTCCCCGGTCGAGGACGTGCGCCGGGAGTTCGAGACCAACTTCTACGGCCCGCTGCTGCTCGCCCGGGCCTTCGTGCCGGTCATCGAGGCCAACGGCGGCGGGCACCTCCTGAACGTGCACTCCGTGCTGTCCTGGATCGCGCTCGGCGGCTCCTACAGCGCCTCGAAGGCCGCCCTGTGGTCGCAGACCAACTCCCTGCGCCTGGAGCTTGAGCCGCGTGGCATCGGTGTCACCGGGCTCCACGTGGGTTACGTGGACACGGACCTGGCGGCCGGCGTTGACGCACTCAAGGCCGACCCCCGCACCGTCGCCGCCCTCGCCCTCGACGGCATCGAGACCGGCGCCCACGAGGTCCTCGCCGACGATATCTCCCACCAGGTCAAGGCCGGCCTCGCCGGCCACCTCACCGGCCTGTACCCCCAGCTGACCAAGTAGGCCGCGGACCACAGCGAGGGACGTGGCCGCGTGTCACCCCCGCCTGCCCGACCGTATCCGAATCCCTCATCCGTAAGGTCACACAGAAGGAAACGGCGACATGCCCGACCACGAGTCACGTCCCACGATCCATATTCCGGAGACCACCAGCCACACCATCGCCCCGCGCGCGGGACACCACGGCCACGAGGGAACGCTGCGCTACCTCAAGGCGGGCACCGGCGCTCCTCTGGTCCTGCTGCACACTCTGCGCACGTAGGCCGAGCACTTCCGCTTCCTCATGCCGATGATCTCGCACCAGCACACCGTTTACGCCCTCGACCTGCCGGGGATGGGCCACTCCGAGATCGTGCCCGGCGCGTCGTACGACGAGCCGGCGCTGCGCGCGGGCGTCGAACGGCTGCTGACCGAACTCGACCTCCACGACGTGACATTGGTCGGGGAGTCGTTGGGCGGGGTGCTCGCCCTGACCACCGCCGCCGAGCTGCCGGAACGGGTGCGGCGCGTCGTCGCGGACGACTACCGAGACGGAATCGCCCGGTCCAGTGTCCTCGCTCGTGTGGTGATCGGCGGGATTATCGCTCCGGGGGTGGGCCCGGTGATCGCCCAGCAGGAGCCCAAGCCCGTCCTGCGCAGAATCCTGCAGGGCGGCGTGGGCGACAAGGGCGCCTTTCGGGAGGACTACCTGAACGAGCTCCTCCAGTCAGGCAGGCGTCCCGGCTTCCCGACCGTGGCCCGTGCTCTGTACCGGAACATGCCCAGCCTCATCGCGGCCCGCTCGCGCTACCCCGAGGTCAAGGCCCCCGTCCATCTCGTCTACGGGGAGAACGACTGGTCCCGGCCCTCGGACCGGGAAGCCAACAAGAAGCTACTGCCGGCCGCCGATTTCACACAGGTGCCGGGAGCGAACCACTTCATCGCGCTGGAGAGGCCGGAGGTGGTGGCCGACCTGTTGAACGCGGTGGCGTGACGTTGCACAGTGCCGTGGCCGCCCCCGTTCCGTTCGGGGTGGAGCGGGATGAAGTTCGACTCCACGACGTCGCGCGGCGGCGTCGTGGTGGGCGACGGACCGGCACTTGGCGGTGATGTCGATCGAATGGGAGATGTTCCGGCTCAGCTGCGTGACGCACCGGATCCGAGGGAAACCGGCACTGGTGACCCGGCTCGGGTGCTGACCTTCCGCGGAATCGTCGGTCACAGGCCGAGCCGCTGCGCTCGCCGCCCACCGCGGGGCAAGCGACCCCACCCCTCCTGTCAGTTGCTTGACGCAACGTGCTAAATTCACAGCATGTTGGGCCGAACATACGACAGTCAACTGTGCTCCATCGCCCGGACTCTGGAGATTGTGGGCGAGCGCTGGACCTTGCTGATCATTCGCGACGCGCTGCTTGGCCTGCGCCGCTTCGAGGAATTTCAGGACAGTCTCGGTATCGCCCGCAATGTGCTCACCAACCGCCTCTCCAAGCTGGTCGACGACGGGCTGCTCGATCGGGTCTGTTACCAGGAGCGGCCCGCCCGCTATGAGTACCAGCCGACGAGCAAGGCCAAGGACTTGCTCACCGCGTTGCTTTCTTTGATGCACTGGGGCGATGAGCACGCCGAGGGCCCGGGCGGCCCGCCGCGGATCACGAGTCATGCGGGATGCGGAGGCAACGTTCGGGAACAGCTCGTGTGCGCCCAATGCGGACAAGTGGTGGGCCCGGACGCCGTTCACCTGCTTCCCGGCCCAGCACTCACCGACTTGCCGGCCTGACATCCGAAGCGTCTCAACGGATTCACGGCTACCAGCTGGGCACGTACCGAGTCGCGATCGGTAGGTGGCCCGAGCGAGGCCTCGTCTGAATCGTCATGGCACGCGGGTAGTGACGTACGGGGAGAACAAAGGCCGTTGACGGCCATCCCTGTGGGCGTCGCGTCCCGTCAGCAGCGAGGTTGACCTTGCTGGCCAGTTCGCCCCTGGAGCACGCGCGAAGAGTGGCCCGCAGTCGGAGTTCACGCCGACGCCGCACAAGCCGGCCTTCTTCCGGCCCCCCGCGCCGGAAGCGGTAGTGGACGGCCTGCCGGATGGTGCCCTCCTGCGGCATCTCCCGCCTCTGCCCGGCCGGGCGTGAACTACCAGGAACACCCGCTTACCGCTGTCGTAGCCGTCAGGAGCACGGGCCGTTCCCGCGGTTCGGCGAATGCAGCCCGCCTAACTCCCCTTCTGTGCCGGTCAGTTGTGCTCGTATCCAGCAGAAGACTCAACAGAATGATCACGACTCGGCGACGAGTTGCTTCACGAAACTGACCCCGCTAGGGTTCGAGTTGCTTCATAAAACTTGTACGCACCCCGCCCCACTGAGGTGACGCTCGATGGCCAGGAACAGGCTCGAAGACCATCCCACCGTCGTCCAAGCCCGCCGACGCGACCGCACCGCCGACCGGCCCGCCCAGCCGCTGGCTGCGTCATGGCTGCGCCAGCTGTGTCTCGACGCGGGTGCGGACGACGTCGGCTTCGTCGAGATCGACCGGCCGGACATCGCCGACCAGCGAGAGGACCTGAGCGCCGCTCTGCCGGGTGTCCGAACGTTGATCAGCATCGTGTCCCGGATGAACCGGGAGAACGTCCGCACTCCCGCCCGCTCGGTCGCCAACCTGGAGTTCCACCACACCGGCGACCACACCAACGAGGTCGGCCGTCACGTGGTGGGCGAGCTGGAAGCGATGGGCGTGCGTGCCATCAACCCCGCGATGGGTTTTCCGATGGAGATGGACAAGTTCCCGCGGAAGGCGTGGGTCGTCTCGCACAAGCCGGTCGCCGTGGCGGCCGGGCTCGGCAAGATGGGTATCCACCGCAACGTCATCCACCCGAAATTCGGCAATTTCATCCTGCTGGGCACGATCCTCATCGACGCCGAGGTGAGCGAATACACCCGGCCCATCGAGTACAACCCCTGCCTGGAATGCAAGCTGTGCGTGACGGCCTGCCCGACCGGGGCGATCGCCTCCGACGGTCACTTCAACTTCTCGGCCTGCTACACGCACAACTACCGCGAGTTCATGGGCGGCTTCGGCGACTGGGCCGAACAGGTCGCCGAAAGCCGCAACGCCCACGACTACCGCGCACGAGTGAGCGACAGCGAGAGCGCCTCGATGTGGCAGAGCCTGTCCTTCGGCGCCAACTACAAAGCGGCCTACTGCATGTCGGTCTGCCCGGCCGGCGAGGACGTCATCGGCCCCTGGCTGGACGATCGCAAGGCACATCTGACCCAGGTCGTGCGCCCACTGATGGACAAGGAAGAGACCGTCTACGTCGTCCCGGGCTCCGACGCCGAGCAGCACGTGGGCGACCGATTCCCCAACAAGCGCACGAAGCACGTGGCGATGAGCCTGCGCGCGAACAGCATCGACGGTCTGGTGGAAGGCCTGCCGCTGATCTTCCAGCGCGAACAGGCCAAGGACATGTCCGCCACCTACCACTTCACCTTCACCGGCGACGAGTCCCGGCAGATCACCGTGACCATCCGCGACCGCGAACTCGAGGTCACCGACGGACATCGCGGTGAACCGGACCTCAGGATCACCGCCGACACACGCACCTGGCTGCGCTTCCTCAGCAAGCCTTCGCTGCTGGCCTGGGCACTGGTGCGCCGCCAGATCAAGCTGCAGGGGTCCCCCCGACTGCTGCGCGACTTCGGCCGCTGCTTCCCGTCCTGATCGGTCAGGAACGAACGCATCACCGAATCATCACTGTGAGAAATGAGAGGCGGATCATGAGCACCATCGGCACCGAAGTCGAGCTCGACCTCGTGCTGGAACGCAAGGAGACGATGGCCGAAGGCGTCGTGCTGCTGACGCTGCGCGACCCGAACGGCCGCCCGCTGCCGGAATGGCAACCGGGCGCCCACATCGATCTGATCCTGCGAGCCGACCTGGTCCGGCAGTATTCACTGTGCGGGGACCCGGGAGACCGGTCCTGCCTTCAGGTCGCGGTGCTGCGTGAACCGGAAAGCCGCGGCGGGTCGAGTTACGTGCACGACGTGCTCACCGAAGGCGAGTCGGTGCGCATCCGCGGGCCACGCAACCACTTTCCGCTCGTGAAGGCCAAGAACTACCTGTTCATCGCAGGCGGAATCGGCATCACCCCCATCCTGCCCATGGTGGCAGCCGTCAGCGCGACCCGCGCCGACTGGCGCCTCGTCTACGGGGGCCGCACCCGAGCGTCGATGGCGTTCGGCGAGACCTTGCAGCGGGCCTACGGAGACCGGGTGAGCCTGCGGCCGCAGGACGAGTACGGGCTGCTGGACCTGCCCTCGCTGCTCGGCAAGCCGCAACGGAAGACAGCCGTCTACGCCTGCGGCCCCGAACCCCTGCTCGCGGCGGTCGAGGCCGGCTGCGAGAAGTGGCCGAGCGGGTCTCTGCACCTGGAGCGCTTCGCCCCGAAGGAGGACGTCACCGCGGGGCCGCTCACGACCTTCGAGGTCGAACTCGCTCGGTCCGGCAGGACACTGACGATCTCTGAGGACATGTCCATTCTCGAGGCCGTCGAAGACGCTGGTGTATCGGTGATGACATCGTGTGAGGAGGGGATCTGCGGAACCTGCGAGACGAAGGTGTTGTCCGGGCAGATCGACCACCGCGACTCGGTCCTGGACGACGAGGAACGAGCCGCGGGCGACACCATGATGATCTGCGTCTCCCGAGCCAAGGGCGACCGCCTGGTCCTCGACCTCTGATCCACTTCGGCGCCAGAGCAACCAGCCGGGACCGGTGGTAGTTGAGCGCCCTGCTCGATGCCCCTCATGCCCCGGCTGAACAGCAGCGTCCCGTTCCTATGAGCAGCGCCCCCGGATTGCCTAAACACTTCGATGGTTCCGATATGAGTGACCCCGCCAACGTTTCGCTCGACAATGTATTGGCGGTGCTCAAGCCTTAGAACCCGCATCGCCACGGAGCCGGAGCCGGATGAGTCAGTCGACGAGTTGTCGGCTGGTGAAGGACATCTCCGAATCTTGCGTCGGGCCCGGCTGGGAAGGGGTACGGCCACCCCGTGATCATCGGGGGTTGTGTGGACTCCTGAAGATCGTGCGGTGGCCGCAGATCATGGCCCGGATCGCGGGACGGTTCAAGCGAGTTGATCGGTGGTGCTGGGCGGAAACGGCCCGATCGGGGTGACGCGGTGCGTACGGGTGGCGGCTTGCCTGCCGACGATGGAGGTGTAGCTGCCGTCGACCTGGTGGTACCAGGGCAGCAGACGCAGTCGGCTGAGGCGGGCATGGATGCCGGGCAGGATCGGACTGTCCGCGCTGGAGATGACGGTGGCCACGCCGGTGATGATGTTGACGCGCTTGTCGTCGCAGGTCTCGGTCTCATACCGCGACTCGATCCGTATCCGGGAGGGCGGCTGGCCGTCGCGCTCGGTGCGTGGCCGGAACTGTTCGCGCCCGTCCACCAGGAAGTGCTGCACCAGGATCGTTCGGAGCACCTGGGCCTGCGCCGGAACGGTGCCGCCGGGGAAGCCGGCGTGTAGCCGCTTGAGTCCTGCCAGGGCGGGCATGTCGAGTACTTCAAGTACCTGGTCGAGTCGCTGCGCCGGCACGGCGCGGAGCACATCCGTGCGGCCGGGAACGATCCGCCGGGGCTGGCGGTCGCCGACTGCTACGAAAGGGCGATGCGGGCGCTGGTGGCGGGGTGACGGGGCACCGAGGAGTCGGCAGCGGGGCTCGCGGGGTGTCGTGATTCCGGCCCGGAATGCGTGCGGCGCAACGCCCCGGCGCGGCAGGGCACCGCGCAGGGGATCGGCACGGGAACAGGCGGCCTTCCTCGTGGAGAACCCCATCATGACCTGGCTGGCCCTGGGCTCACTGGTCGACGGTGAACCGCGCCTGCCCTTCGGCGACCACCGGCTCGCACCCATCGCCGGTTACGACGTCGCGGAACTGTGCGCGAAGATCCTGGCCGACCCGGCGCCGCACATCTCCAAGTCCTACGCGCTCACCGGCCCGGAGCTGAAGGACATGCACGGGATCGCGGAAGACTTCGCGGCCGTGCTGGGACGCCCGGTCACGTATGTTCCCGAAGACATCGAAACCTGGAACGCCACCTACGTGGAAACCAACATGTCCGCGTACCCGCACATCGCGGAGCACCTGAAGACCCTGCCCCGGATCATCGGCCGCGGAGGATACGGCGGCATCACCGACGAGCTGGAAACCCTGCTCGGGCGTCCGCCGAAATCCGTGCGTTGGGCGTTGGAGAACCATCCGCGGATCCGGAAGCCGGCGGCGGCCTGAGCCGCGGAACGGTCCAGAGCAGATCTCCGAACAGGCCGACAAGCCGACACGGGGGTGATGCGGCGGCGGGGGTGGTGGGGGAGTCGTCCGCATTCTCGTCGTGGTCGTTTCGCGCACCCCGTGCGGTGCGCGAAACGCCGCGGGCGGCACCGGCACCGGCACCGGTACCGCGGCCGACGGTCGCGGGTTCGGCGTTGCCAGCAGGCACATCTTCGCCGACGGCGCGTCAGGTCTTCGGCGCTGTGGCGTGCTGCCGGGGAGCGGCAGGATGGGGAAGCGGGATCTTTTGTGCGAGTTTGTCGCCTTCAATGTCCAGGTCGGGCAGGAGGCGGTCCAGCCACCCAGGAAGCCACCAGGCATTCTGCCGCGCGAGTGCCATGGTGGCCGGGATGAACGTCATGCGGATGACGAACGCGTCGATGAGGATGCCCGCCGCCAGCGCGAATCCCGCCTGTTTGATCATGGGCTGGGCGTTGAAGATGAATCCGGCGAAGACCGAGACCATGATCGTGGCCGCGGCGATCACGACGGCGCTCGCCCGGGCGAAGCCGGAGACCGTCGCATCGAGCGGGTCGGCGCCGTGCATGCGGGCCTCGCGCATCGAGGTCACCAGGAACACCTGGTAGTCCATGGCCAGTCCATAGAGCACGCCGGTGACGATGATGGGCAGCAGGCTCACCACAGGTGCGCTCGCGTCGAGTCCGAACAGCGCCTGCAACCAGCCCCATTGGAAGACGGCCGTGGTGATACCGAAGGTGGCGGCGATGCTGAGCAGAAAGCCGAGTGTGGCCATCACCGGAACGACGACGGAGCGGAAGACGAGGAGCAGGACGATCAGCGAGAGTCCGAGAACGGTGGCTACGTAGAGGGGCAGGACGGCCGCGAGGCGGTCGGACACGTCGATCGCGAGGGCGGTGAAGCCGGTGATGCCGATGGTGACGCCATGGGTCTCGCGGATCTCCCGGCTCTTGTCCCGTACGGAGGTGACGAGATCCTTGGTGCCGTCGTCGTTCGGTCCGTCGCCGGGGATGAGGCTGAGGACGGCCACGGTACCGTCGGTGTTCGTACCTGCCAGAGAGATTGATGTGGTGCCTTCGGTGTCCTTCAGGTCGGAGACGACTGTGGCGAGGGCCGTGGGAGTGAGCGGTTGTCCGCTGTCGGAGGAGCGGGCGACGAGCATGAGGGGGCCGTTGTAGCCGGGGCCGAAGGTGTCGCTGACTTCCTCGTAGCTCTGGCGCTGTGCGGTGTCGGGGTTGTAGCTGGCGCCGGACGGCAGGCCCATCCTCATGTCGAGGGCGGGCAGCGCCAGAACCAGGGGGATCAGGAACGCCGCTGTGAGAGCGGGGTACTTGTGGCGGACCAGGTGTGATCCCCAGCGGGTGGCTCGTGTCTGGGCGGCGGCGGAGGCCTGCTGCTGCGCCGTGCGTCGGGTCCTGGCCGAGCAGATGCGCTCCTTGACCAGGCCCAGGAGCGCCGGTAGCAGGGTCAGGGCGAGCAGGACGGTGAGGGCGATCGTGATCGCGGCGGCGAGGGCCATGGTGCTGAGCAGGGTGATACCGACCACCAACAGTCCTGCCAGGGCGATGATGACGGTGCTGCCGGCGAAGAAGACCGCGCTGCCGGCGGTGCCGATGGCGCGGCCGGTCGCCTCGTGCGCGTCCAGGCCGGTGTCCAGGATGAGCCGCCGTTGCCGGTTGACGATGAACAGGGCGTAGTCGATGCCGACGGCGAGCCCCAGCATCAGGGCGAGTACGGCGGTGAGCGAGTGGATCTCGAAGACGGTGGAGAGAGTGAAGGCGCCGCCGACGCCCACCGTGACACCGACCAGCGCGATGACCAGGGGCAGGCCCGCCGCGACGACCGACCCCAGGGTGACCAGCAGGACGATGGCCGCCACCACCACGCCGACGATCTCACCGATGCCCACGATCTCAGGCATCTCCATCATCGCAGCCGACGGCAGGACGTCGAGGTGGCCGCGTTCGGCCTGTCGCTCGGCGGCCTCGACGGTGCTGTCGATCGTGCCGGAGGGCAGCTCATAGGTCTGCTCGTCGAACTGGAACTGCATCAGGGCGGTGGAGCCGTCGGCCGAGACGACGACCCCGGGCACCGGGCGGCCGTCCTGCATCAGCGGGGCCGGCACCTTGCCTCCCGTCGGCTGCCCGGCGGCTTCGGCCACCGCCGTCTGGGCCCGCATCAGCGGACTCTTCTCGCCCTTGGACAGCTCGTCGGCGAGGACCTTGCGCGCGTCGATGACGTGGTCGTGGCGGTAGACCGCGTCCACCGCGGCGATGAGGGCGGCGCGGCTGTCCTCGCCGTCGACCCGGGCCCCGTCCTGCGCGCGGAAGACCAGCATGCCCTGCCCGCCGGACGCCTCGGGCAGGGACGTCGCCAGCTCGTCGATGACCTCCTGGGCGGGGGTGCCGTCGATGCGTACCTCGTTGCTCAGCTTGACGGGGTTGACCGCAAGCAGCGCCACCACGGCGGACACCACGGCCAGCCAGCCGGTGATCACGTACCAGGGCCTGGCGTAGGCGAAATGCCCCAGCCGGTACAGCAGCACAGACACACCCTTCTCCCTTCTCCGGCGCACCCTGATGGGCACGCGCATCCGAACGAGGTGAGAGGGTACTACCAAAACGATAGGTGACTATCAAAGCGGTAGTGGGCTATCGTCGTGCGGGCGATTGAGTAGTCTGCGGTGCAGAAACAGGAGGGTCACAGATGCCGAACGCCGCACCGCGCACACACCGGATCCGCAGGGTTGACGCCCGCTCCAGTGCGGAGCGCATCATCGCGGCCGGACGCAGCGTCCTCGGCGCGGGTGAGGGCTCTTTGGAGCAGATCGCGACCGAGGCGGGCGTGGGTATCGCCACGCTCTACCGGCACTTCCCCAACCGGGAGGCCATCGTCCGGGCCGTTCTCGACGACATCCTCGAGACCGACCTCCTCCCGCTGATCAACGACGCCGCGGCCTCCCGCCACCCGCGCCAGGCCCTCTTGGGCATCGCCACCCGGCTACTCGACCTGATCACCGAGGAGCGGGGACTGGTCACCTTCGCCGGCAACTTCGCCGACGTCGCCGTGGACGCCCTCCGGCGCTTGAGTGACTCCCTTCGTCCCCTCTTGGAACACGCCCAGGAGCAGGAGGAGATCCGTAGCGACCTCACGGCGGACGACATTCCGCGCTTCCTCGTCATGGGCATCGCCGGCCTCGCGCTCCCCGGCACCGCACCGGACATGCGCGCACGCTTCATGGCCCTGCTCTTCGACGCACTCAACCCCGCCGGCGCGTCCCCCCTCCCGCCGGCACACGCGGATACGGAAGGTGACGACCTCCGCACCGCGATCAGCAGCGTCGTCCGAGACTGACTCGGGACCTGAACGCCGGCGGTGCCCGTCAGGCCTCGGTGGCGGGCACCGAGGCCGCGACTGACATCGATAGCGCTTTCTTGCCGTGAGGCCGAGAAGTTGCTTTACGACGTAGTCAGCGCGACGAGCCGTCGATCGGCAGGATGCCGTAGCACTTCGCGGCCACATTGCCTTTTCTGTCCCGGACGGTGGCGGTCAGGAAGCACCATCGTCCTGCCGCACCGGTCCACGACGGCATCGAAGGTGAGGGGTGGGAACGCCGTTCGCAGGAAGCCCGCACCGCGGGTTGCGGTGGTCCCGGGCCGGCAGGAGCCGACGGAAGGGTCAAGCGGCCTTCAGGACACCTACCACGTCAGCTCCAGCAGCCTCAGGAACTCGCTGCCGCACTGGCACGGCACCGGGGAAGCGCCCCGGCTCAGCCTGTGCTCAGGTGGATCTCGGTGATCTTGCCGTCGACGACGCATGATGAGCCCTGGCCGTTGATGCCGACCGTGTGGCCGCCGGCGGGGAAGCCGAAGGCATCTCCGGTGTGGACCGCCGTCATCCACCGATGGAGGGCCACCCAGCCGCCGGAAGCTCCTGCTGGAACGGGATGCCGTGCGGTGTGTCGGTGAATCAGTCGAGGACCGCGGCGATCGAGGCCCGCAGGCCGTCGATCCCCGAGGCCCCGTCAGTGGCGGGGTTGTGGTCGATCACCTCCGCGGCGAACACCTCTTCCGCTCCACCCACGATGCGGGCTGAGGACCGCCACGGTTCCCGATGGGGACCAGTTTCCTTCACATGCGCTCACGGGAAACCCGCCAGCGCTTCCGAGCACACCGCTGGACCGGTCCGTCTACAGCTTTCCCGTCCTGAAGTCCGCGCTGCTCTTGAGAACCGCGGATTCCACGGTCCAGTTCTCCGCCTGGACCCTCTCCCAAAGGCTCCCCTTGCCGGATTCCCTGCCCAACTGGTCCTCCCGGCGGAACCACTCCTCAGCGGTCCTGATCCTGTTGGGATGGATCTCGTCGAGCAGGGCGTAGTCCCGGGTGATGATCCCGTGCTTCCACACGTTCCAGAATCCGGTGAAATTGTCGCGGAAACTCATGGTGCTCTTGTCGTCGGGGTCGGCGTTGTATCCCGCAGGGTGGTCGGCGATTCCGGTCAGGTCCGGACTGTTCCAGTACGCGTCCAGGTCGGTGTCGATGTACTGCGCCGGGTGTCCGGTGACCTTCTCGAATGCCGCGGCCATGTCGGCGTAGGTCATGTGCTCGATGGCGACTTCGAGGTCCATGCCGTTGGCCCGTTCCGGGTTGTCGAAGAGCCAGCGGACATAGAAGCCGCAGTCTTCCAGGGCGACGTGCGGGACGGCACCCTCACCGAGCGGGACGCGCCACGTGACGACACCGTCCTCGACCGAGGGTGTCATGGGCGTGAGCGGTGAGATCACCATCTCGATGTAGGGACCCGACGTGAAGACCGCCGCTCCCATCCGGTCCCTGTTCTTCTCGTTCTGGAACAGCACCCATTCGGCCATGCGGCCCTTGCCGTCATAGTGGCCGGTGCGGAACCTGGAGTCGTAGCCCGACTTCTTCAGGGCGTAGTCGAGGTTGCCGTAGACGAAGAACTTGATTCCTTCTTCGATCGCGATCTCGTACGTGCGGATGGCCCAGTACGTCTCCGCCTTCTCGCCGGTGTTGAACCCGTCGATGTTGATGAACGCCCCGTCGCAGCCCCGGAATCCCTCACGCAGTACCTCCTCGTCGGCGAACGTCCCTTCCAGGATGGAGACATTCCCCAGCGCGACGAGCTCCTGAGCTCGGGGGGAGCCGGCGTCGCGGGTCAGGACCTTGACGGAGTACTTCTTGTCGGCGACCAGAGCGCGGACGATGGGCATCCCTTGAGCCCCGGTGCCGCCGACGACGAAGATGTTGGAGGTGGCGTGAGAAGACATGGTTCTTGACTCCTTGGTTGTCTGTGCGGTGAGGGCTTTCAGCGTTTTCGTGTCAGGCCACCGCGTTCAGCAGGTCGGCCACCACTTCGGGCCTCTCCAGGGCGATGAAGTGGTCCGCTCCCGGCACCTGCGTGAAGTCGGCTGCGGGAAGCAACCTCTTGTTGGCCTCCCGGTCGGAGGGGCGGGACCAGTCGTTCTCGCCGTAGACGAGGTGGACCGGCGCCTTGACCTCGGGGTAGCGCGAGCGGGCCGCGATGAGGCTGGGCATGTTCCGGTACAGAGCACGGGCGACGGTCGGGAAGCCGGGACGCCTGCCCGACTGGAGGAGCTCGTCCAGGTAGTCCTCCCGGAAAGCGGCCTTGTCGCCGACACCGCCCTGCAGAATCCTGCGCAGAACGGGCTTGGGCTCCTGCTCGGCGATCAGCTTGCCCACCCCCGGAGCGATGATCCCGCTGATCACCACGCGGGCAATGAGGCTGGACCGGGCGATCCCGTCGCGGTAGTCGTACGGGTTCACCGACACGACCCGCCGTACCCGCTCCGGCAGATCGGCCGCCGTGGTCAGGGCGAGCACCCCGCCCAGGGATTCCCCGACCAATGTCACGTCGTGGAGGTCGAGTTCGGTGAGGAGCCGCTCGACGCCCACACGCAGCGCCGGCTCTTCGTACGATGCCCCGGGCACGATCTCGGAGTAGCCCATCCCCGGCAGATCCAGGGCGTACACGGTGTACCGCTCCGCGATCAGTGGGATGAGGAGACGGAAGTGCTCGGCCTGGGTGCGCAGGGTGTGCATAAGGACCAGGGGGGCGCCGGTACCCGCCTTGAGGTAGCGCAGCGTTCCCTCGCGGCCGCCGGATCCCGGGCGCGGAGCGATGGTGTGGCTGGTGGTCCCCGGAATGTACATCGTGGAACGTACTTCCTGGTCGGGCATGCCTCTGTCTCCTTGCGTGAACTGCGGATGGGTGATGCGGACACATCGAACAGCGCCGGCACGCGCGTCGGACCTGCGCTCGTCGACGCCCGCGGTCAGGCGGGTGTCCACATGGCCGACCTGCGGTCCGGTCACCGCGATGCCGCGCGGCTCAAGACGTAGGTCTCACCGGCGACGAAGGGGCTCGCGTCTCCGAAGCAGCCACAAGCACCCCCACAGACGGGAAACCGATCGGTTTCCATCACTGTAAACCGATCGGTTTCCAAGCACAAGCCCACGCTCCGGAGAAGCCGACCGCCTGAACGGGGGACCGAGGCGGCGTCCCGGAACTCACCGGCGATACAGTTGCGCAGAGCGCGTATCCATGCCTCCTTGAAGCAAGGGGAATCGACACTGGACGCATCGGGCCACGACCGCCCGCAGGGCGTGCCCTGAAGGCCGTTGGCGGGGTGGATCGGGTGATGCGTCCTCGGCGTAGCCGCCGACGCAGGCCAACGGATGGAGCGTTGTCGGCCAGGATCCGGCACAGGGTGGTCAAGCCCCCGTCGACGTCGGACCGCGATGCTCGATCAGGCCATTGGTGTACAGGGCCACCAAGCTGCCCTCTGGCACGTCCACCTCGACGGTCTCCATGGGCGGGCCGCCCGGACCCAGTGGCGGGATGGCCCGGAGATCCAGGGGTTGCGCGGTGCCGGCCCACTATCACTGGTGGCGGGTGGCTGGCCCGGGCCATGGTGCAGCCGGTCGTGGAATCGGCCAGTTGCCGGTCGGGGAGATCTTCGTCCCCCAGGGCACCCGCCTGACGATAGGTCATCGACCCGGATCCGCGTGGCGGTCGGGCCGATAGCCGGAGCGGCCCGCCGACCGCGCGACCATGCATGCCTTCGCCGTCAGGCCGCCGTGTTGAGCAGGTCGGCCAGGATGTCGGGTCGTTCGAGGGCGATGAAGTGGCCGGCTCCCGGTACCTGGGTGTAGTCGGCTGCGGGAAGCAGCTTCTTGTTGGCTTGCCGGTCGGAGGGGCGGGACCAGTCGTTCTCGCCGTAGACGAGGTGGATGGGGGCCTTGACCTCGGGGTAGCGGGTGCGGGCCGCGATGAGGCTGGGCAGGGCCTGGTACACGGCCCGGGCTACGGTCGGGTAGCCGGGGCGCTTGCCCACCTGGAGGAGCTCGTCGACGTAGTCCTCGCGCAGGGCGCTCTTGTCGCCGAGGCCGCCCTGGAGGATCTTGATGAGGGCGGGCTTGGGCTCCACCCCGGCGATCACCGGGCCCACCCCGGGGGCGAGGACGCCGCTGACCACGACCCGGGCGAGGAGGCTGGAGCGGGCGATGCCGCCGGCGAAGTCGTAGGCGTTGACCGCGACGACGCGGCGGACGCGCTCGGGGAGGTCGGCGGCGGTGGTCAGGGCGAGGACCGCGCCCATGGACTCGCCGAGCAGGGTCACGTCGTGCAGGTCGAGTTCGGTCAGCAGCCGCTCGACGCCCGCCCGCATGGCGGGCTCGTCGTACGACGCACCGGGCACGATCTCGGAGTAGCCCATCCCCGGCAGGTCGAGGGCGTACACGGTGTAGCGGTCCGCGACCAGCGGGATGAGGTGGCGGTAGTGCTCGGCCTGGGTGCGCACGGTGTGCAGCAGCACCAGCGGGGCACCGGTACCCGCCTTGAGGTAGCGCAGCTCACCCTCACGGCCTGCGCGGGGAGCGATCGTGTGGCTGGTGGCCCCCGGGACGTGAATCGTGGGACGTGAATCCTGGCTAGGCATTTCGAGACCCCTTCACTCTCCGCTTCGGGGGCATGACCTGCGCCCGCAGCGGGAAAAATATTGTTTTCGACAGCGGTGACCTGTTAGCCGTCAACGAGGAAACGGTCGATGATCGTGCCGCCGAGCTTGCGGGCGCCGAGAACGAGGATGCGCTTCATGGGACTTCGGCTTTCGAGTTGCTGATGCGGTACGTGTTCGAACCGGGGGACGCGGTGCCCCGCTTGACGCGTCAGGGCCCGACGCGGGTGAAGCGGGTGGTGATGGTGAGGGTCGTGAGGGCCTTCATCAGACCGAGCGGGTTCGCCGTCATCCCGAAGTCGCCGCGGGCGATGTCGACCTCGGCGGTGAGCGTGACGGCGTTCTCGGAGGCCTCGGCGGCCTGGGCGGTGAAGCTGAGGGGCCGGGTCTGGCCGCGTACGGTGAGCTCACCGGTGACCTCCGCGGACGCGGGGCCGCTCGGGGTGACCCGGATCGCCCTGAAGACGAACGAGGCGTGGTTGGCCACGTCGAAGAAGTCCGCTGTCCGCAGGTGCGCGTCCCGCTTGGTGATCCCGGTGTCCACGGAGGCGGCGTCGACCGTCAGGGTGCCGTGCGCGGAGCCGTCGGCGAGCACTGCGCCCTCGCCGGAGAACCTGGTGAACGCTCCCTTGATCTTGGCGAGGCCCCAGAATCCCGTGTGCTGGAGGGTGATGGACGAACGGTCTGAGTCCAGGGTCCAGCGGCCGACGGCGGCTTCCGCAAGCGGTGCCATGGGTGCGGAACGGTTCGGGCTGTCGTACATGATCGGTCGCATCTCCTGGAACGGCCCGACGGGGCCTGCCGAGTGGGTGGGCATCAGCAGGCTATGAGCAGCGAATGAGACGTGACATGTCTTCCTGTCTGGACTTCATGTCCGATCGTCTCGGGTGCTTGCCGTACCGTGAGCGCATGGATGTTCTCGCCGACGTGGTCACCGCAATGCGCACCGGTCGCTCCTCGTACGGCCGCGCGGACGTCCGGGCCCCCTGGGGGCTGCGTCTCACCCGGTCCACCGGGGCGGCCTTCCACCTCGTCCTGCAAGGGACCTGCTGGCTGCTGCCGGATGGTGAGCCGCCCCTCGCGCTGGGGCCAGGGGACGCGGTGCTGTTGCCGCGCGGTGCCCCGCACGCCGTCGCCGACCAGCCGACGACCTCGCTGGTCGACGTCGACCTGAAGACCTCCGGCAAGGTGGACCTGCCACCCGGCTTCGATCCGACCGGCGGGCAGGGACCCCGCAGCCTGCTCCTGTGCGGCACCTACCGGCTGGAGCGGGAGCGCCCCCACCCCCTCCTGAGCACTCTGCCTGACGTCGTGCACCTTCGGGCGAGTGCGGGCAGACACCGCACCCTGCACACGGCGATCACCCTGCTCGGTGAGGAGATCGACGCCTACCCGCCAGGTTCTCGCGCGGTCGTCCCGTCGCTGGTGGACGCCGTTCTGGTCCTCATCCTGCGCGCCTGGCTGGAGCAGCAGGGCGACCACCCGGCCCACGACTGGTCCAAGGCGATGGCCGACACCGCCGTGGCGCGGTCGCTCGAACTCATCCACGCTCGGCCCGGTTACCCCTGGACGGTGGCCACCCTGGCCGCCGAGGTGGGTCTGTCCCGGGCAACGATCGCCCGCCGTTTCGCCGAGGCCGTCGGCGAACCCCCACTCACCTACCTGGCCCGCTGGCGCATGACCACCGCCGCCCGCCTGCTCCGCGAGGACATCGGGCCACTCGCCAGCGTGGCCCAACAGATCGGTTACACCTCGGAGTTCGCCTTCGCCAAGGCGTTCAAACGGGACTTCGGCCTGGCACCGGGCGCATACCGCCGCCAGGCCACCGCCGGTCCCGAGACCGCCCCGCCCTGACCGTTCAGCGGCTCAAGCTGCCGCCGGCTTCTGGATGCGCGGGTGGTTCTCCAGAGCCCAGTACACGGCCTTCGCCGGACGTCCGAGCAGGGTTTCCAGATCATCGGTGATGCCTGCCCGCGGTGCTCGCCGTGCTGGGCCCGAAGGTCAACGCCTTCCCGCTGCGCCGCAAGACGGCCGCACGGCCGACAGCGGCGGGTGAGGGTTCCTGGTACCGCTTCGGGCACGGCTTGATGCGGCGCCGCTGGGTCGCGGTGGTGGGCGCGGTCAGCCTGATGCTGACGCTCGCTCGCCCTGCCGTTCTCCAAGATCGAGTTCGGCTCCATCAACGCCCAGCAGCTGCCGAGCACGTCCGAAGGCCGCCAGGTCTTCAACGCCATGGAGCACGACTTCGACGGTGACGCGGTGAAGTCCATCGACTCGCTGCTCCTGCTGAGGTCCGACGGAACCCCGAAGGAGCAGGGCGCGGCGCTCCAGGCCTACGCCGAGCGGCTCGGCGCCACCGAGGGCGCCACGAACGCCCAGATCACCGACATCGGGGGCAGCACGGCCCGGGTCTCCGTCGCTTACGACGGCAATCCCATCTCGACGCACGCGCGTGACCTGGTGAACCGGATCAAGGAGGTACCGCCACCGCCGGGTGCCAAGGCCTACATCGGCGGCGAGTCGGCCATCTACGACGACACCTGGACGCACTCGGCGAGACCCTGCCGTGGATGCTGCTCTACATCGCGGTGATGACGTACCTCCTGCTGTTGCTCTCCTTCGGCTCGGTGCTGCTGCCGTTGAAGGCGATCGCGATGAACATGCTGTCGCTGACCGCGACCTTCGGGGTCCTGGTCTGGATCTTCCAGGACGGCCATCTGAACGGCCTGCTCGGCTTCGACCCCACGGGCAACATCGAACCCAACATGCCGATCATGCTGTTCGCGCTGATCTTCGGACTCTCCATGGACTACGAGGTATTCCTGGTGTCCCGGATGCGCGAGCAGTACGACAAGCAGGGCGACAGCAAGGAGGCCGTGGCGACCGGGCTGCGGTCGACCGGCCGGCTGGTCGTGAGCGCGGCGGTCCTGATGTGCGTGCCGCTCGCGGCGATCGGGATGAGCGGTGTGCTGACCATCAAGCTGTTCGGCGTCGGCATGGTCTTCGCGGTCCTGACGGACGTGCTGTGGCGCGCATCCTGCCGGGGACGGCCGTCATGCGGCTGCTGGGCAGGGCTGCCTGGTGGGCTCCGGCACCGCTGGCGCGCTTCCACGACCGGTTCGGCATCAAGGAGAGCGACGAGCCGGCCGACGACACCGCCGACCAGCGGGTGCCCGCCGGGGTCGGCTGACCCTGCGAGCGGGGTGCCGGTGCCACAAGGGCACCCGGCCGGGGGCTCCCCCTTCCCACCCCGGGCTCCCTTGCGAGACGTCGTTACGTCTCCTAGCATGCCACCGACTGACCGCTTGTACGGTCAATTTTGCATGAGGACATGATTTCACAGAGGGAGCGGTAGTGCGTCGAAGTCGTCTACGTAAGGTCGCCAAGGGCGTTGTTCCTGTCGCGACGGCAATGCTGGCGCTGGCCGGAAGCACCGGCGTGGCTTCGGCCACGCTGTCACCCCTGCCCGTACCGGTGTTGTCGACGGGCCTGAGCGGAGACGCCTTCTACGTGCCGCCCGCACCACTCCCGGACGGCACGCCCGGCGATGTCATCAGGACCCGGGACGTTCTGCTGTCGACGTATCAGGGCGCCCGCGTTCAGCAGATCATGTACCTCTCGACCGACCTCCACAACCGGCTCGTGCCGGTGACCGGGATGCTGCTGACTCCGCTGCTGCAGAAGCCCGGCAACGACAATCCGCTGGTCGTGGGCACGCCTGGCACCCGGGGTCTCGACGACAGGTGCGCGCCGTCGAAGCAGGTGGACCTGCTGGAGGCCAGCGCGACCAGCCCGGACTACGAGATCGCCGAGTTCCAGCAGTTGGTGACCCTCGGGATCTCCGTCGTCGTCACCGACTACGAGGGACAGGGCACCCCGGGAGACCCGTCGTACCTGGTCGGGGAGTCCGAGGGACGCAACGCGCTGGACGCTCTTCGCGCCGCCCAGCAGATCAGGGGTTCAGGAGTGTCTGCGGACTCCCCCGTGGGTATCGCCGGTTACTCACAGGGCGGGCAGGCCGCCGCCTGGGCGGCCGAAGTGCAGCCGGCCTACGCACCCGCGCTGCACCTCAAGGGTGTAGTGGCCGGTGGTGTTCCGGCCGACACGCTCCAGCTGGTCAAGCACGTCAACGGCAACCCGACCGGAGGCGTCGGCTTCGGGCTGTCGACCCTGGTCGGACTGAACCACGCCTACCCCAAGCTCGACCTGGACGGCAGGCTGACATCTGAGGGCAGAGAAGTCATCGACCGCGTCAAGCAGTCGTGTTTCATCGAGGACTTCGCCACGTTCGGCACGACCACCACCGGCCAGGTCACCGACCCCGACGTCCTCACCGACCCGGCCTGGCAGAAGGCCTACCAGGCCTCCCTGCTCGGCACGAGGAAGCCCGGCGCGCCCGCGTACATCTACCACGGCACTGCGGACACCATCGTCCCGGTCACCCAGGGAGACATGCTCTACCACGGCTGGTGCACTCAGGGAGCGTCGGTGCAGTACGTGACCCTCCCCGGCCTCGAGCACATCTCCGGGTTCGTCGCCGGGGCGCCGGCCGGCATCCAGTGGCTGGCCGACCGCCTCGCGGGCAAGGAGGCCGTCGCTGGCTGCCACGAGGTGAGCCTTCCCTGATCCGCAGGGTCTTCCGACCCCAGCTTCCCCTCAGGGAGCCGGGTTCGAGGGCGCTTCGCCGGGAGCCGCGGCGTCGGCCAGACAGGAGCGAACGATCTTCAGCACCGCGCCGTCGAGATCGGCGAGCCCTGACGCGGTCCCCGGGCGGGTGAGCAGACCGCCGAGCACCATGTCCACGAGACTCGCGCCGACCTCCTCGGCCGTGTGCGGTCCGGACGGGTCGAACCAGGTCCAGGCCCACTGGGCGGAGCCCATCATCAGCAGGCTCTGGAGGCTGGGGTCGCCCTCGCGGAACTGGCCGCTCTCGGTTCCCTTGCGCAGGATGTCCCGGACGAGGCCCAGGTACTCCCCGCGCAGACGTACGCCCTCGCTCATCGTCTCGTGGTCCGCGAGCCGGGCGATCTCCCGCTGGAAGGCCACCGTGGCGTCACGGTCGTGTTCCTGGTAAAGCACGAAGGCGAACAGCATCCCCGCGAGCTGCTCCGGCGGCGAGGACAGCCGGTTCACGATCAGGTATGCCTCGGCCAGCCTGCGACGCATGTAGGACTCGTGGAGCGCGGCGAGGAGCCGGTCCTTCGTGCCGTAGTGGTGGAC
Organism: Streptomyces sp. NPDC046862; assembly: GCF_040704615.1. Taxonomy (NCBI): domain Bacteria; kingdom Bacillati; phylum Actinomycetota; class Actinomycetes; order Kitasatosporales; family Streptomycetaceae; genus Streptomyces; species Streptomyces sp. NPDC046862. The sequence goes on from NZ_JBEYXP010000004.1 coordinate 230,190, forward strand.
GATGGTGCCCTTGGAGATGCCCAGTTCCGCCGCGATGTCGCTGAAGTTGGTGCCGTCGTAGCCGGACTCGGCGACTCGGCGCGTGAACGACTCCAGGATGTGGCCCGACCTGCCCGGGGCGCCCCCACCCGCGCGCCTAGCAGCCATTTCAGGTCCCTCCATGCTCCCGACGACGAACGCTCCCCACCCTATCGCGTCGACTGACCGTACGAACGACCAGTCAGGCGGACACCGTGAACGCGGGGAACGGCTCGCCGTCCTCCGGGCGCAGGATCGTCAGGGTCAGTGCCGTCCCCGGTGGCGGGGCGGCGGCAGCTCCCAGGACCGGTGCGTGCAGCCAGGGCCCTTCGGCGAGTTCGACCAGGGCCTGGATCGTTACGCTCCCAGCCTCGCCCGGCGTCGACACCGCGGCCACGACCCGCGCCGTGCCCACGGTCTCGGCCCATCGCAGGTCCCGTGACTCGCAGGCCGTGCACGCTTCGGCGTCGGGGCGGCAGTGATGACCGCACACGTCGCAGCGGCGGATCAACAGCACGCCCTCCATAAGCCCTTCGAACCACGCCGCGGATGCCGCGTCCCGGCGGGCGGTGATGTGCACGGTCATGGAGAGCTCCTTCAGGAGGCGTGCCCGGCGCCGAGCACCAGGGTCGCGTGGTGGTCGAGGACGCCGCCGTTGCCGCTGACCAGGGCGATGTCGTGGCGCGGGACCTGGCGGCCCTCGCCGACCTCGCCGCGTACCTGCTGGACGGCTTCGACCAGGGGGGTCATACCCCAGAGGTAGAAGCCCGACAGCTGTCCGCCGCCGGTGTTGGTGGGCAGTGCGCCGCCGGGGGCGAGTGCGCCGGAGGACGCCAGCTGCCCGGCCTCTCCCTTCGCACAGAACCCGTAGTCCTCCAGGGTGACCAGCACCGTGTAGGTGTAGCAGTCGTAGATCTCCCGGACGTCCACGTCGGACGGGGTGATGCCGGCCATCTTCATCGCGGCGGCTCCCGAGGCGGCGGCTCCGGTGACGAGGCCGAAGTCGCTGCCTCGCTCCATCACGTATCCCGGGTGTGCCTGGCCCCAGCCCCACACATGGACCGGTGGCCTGGGCAGGGCGGCGGCGCGCTCGGCGGTGGTGACGACCACGGCGGCGCCTCCGTTGGACACCACGCAGCAGTCGAACAGATGCAGTGGCTCCACCACCCAGCGCGACCGGTGGTAGTCCTCCAGGGTCAGCGGGCCCCGGAACTGTGCGGCGGGGCTGTGCGCGGCCCACTGCCGCTGCCCGACCGCGACGGCACCGAGGTGGTCGTTGGTGACGCCGTAGTGCGCCATGTAGCGGGCGGCGGCCACGGCGTAGCGGTGGTTGACGCTGGTGAATCCGCCCGCTGTCTCCGCGCTGCGGAAGCCGGTGGCGGTGAGCGAGCTGGAGAGGTACGCGTCTCCGCTCCGGGCGTTCTCGCGCAGCGGCGCGTCCGCGAAGACGCAGACGACGGTGGTCGCGGCGCCGGAGAGCACGGCCGCGGCGGCCTGCGCGACCATGATGCCCGCGGAGGCGCCGAAGGACTGCACCTGGGAGAGCAGGGTGAGGTCGCGCAGGCCCAGGCGCTTGGCGAGGCCCAGGTCGAGGCCGGGGCTCTTGCCCGCGTTGATCAGGAGCCCGTCCACGTCCCTCAGGTGCAGGCCGGCGTCCGTCACCGCGAGCCGTACCGCCTCGTCGGCGAAGTCCGCCGCGGTACGCCCGTACACCTTGCCGACCTCGGTCAGACCGAGGCCCGCTATCGCCGCGTGGCGGCCGCTCATCCGGATCCCCCTTCTTCAGAGCACTCGTCAGACCATTCGTCATATCGCTCGTCAGGCCACTGCGGTGGTTCGGCGTGCCCGCGCGTTGCGTTCGCGTGCGAAGTCCAGGGCGTCGTCCCAGGAACAGCCGCGGTTGATCATCACGCGGTACTTCATGATGTGCGTGGGGTGGTCGACCGCCAGCGCGCCGGTGAGGCGTTCGCCGGTGCGATAGAGGGCCACCCATCGCCCGTCCGCCGGGTCACCGCCGACGACCTGGACTTCGTCGGCGTGGGAGATCCCGACGAACTGGATGCGGGTGCCGTACCAGTCCGACCAGAAGTAGGGGACGGTGGAGTACGGCCGGGCCTCCCCCGGGTTCAGGGCGTTGACGGCGGCGGTGGCGCCCTGCTCGGCGGCGCTGGTCCAGTGTTCGAGCCTCATCGGCTGTCCGAACAGCGGGTTGGGCCAGTGCGCGACGTCACCGGCGGCGTAGACGCCGGGCACGGACGTGGCCAGCGTCTCGTCGCAGCGCACACCGTCGGCGAGCGTGACGCCGGAGCCGTCCAGCCAGGAGGTGGCCGGGTCGGCGCCGATGCCGGCGACGACGAGGTCCGCGTCCAGGGTGCTGCCGTCCGCGAGTTGGACGCCGATTCCCTCGTCGTCCCGCCGGATCGCCCGCACGCCCACCCCGCGCCGCAGATCGGTACCGGCCCGGTCGTGCAACGCGGCGCAGGCCACGCCCATTTCGTCGCCCAGCGCCCGGCGCAGGGGAACGTCGGCGGCCTCCACGACGGTCACCGGCAGGCCGCGCTCACGGGCGGCCGAGGCGACCTCCGAGCCGATGAAACCGGCGCCGACGACGACGATCCGGGCTCGGTCGTCGAGTGCCCTGCGCACCGCCGCCGCGTCGTCGGCCGTGCGCAGGGTGTGGACGCCCGCGAGCTCCTTCGTTCCGGGCAGGACCCGGGCGACGGCTCCGGTGGCGATGACCAGCGCGTCGTACGGGACCGGGGCGCCGCCGTCCACCAGGACCGCACCGCCTTCGGTGTCCAGGCCGCTCGCGCGGGCGCCGAGTCGTAGGTCGACGCCGAGTTCGCGGCGCAGGGTGTCCTCGGAGCGGAAGGTGGTGTCCGGCGGGCCGTCGGGCGTCTCGGCCAGGTACGCCTTGGACAGGGGCGGACGGTCGTAGGGCAGGTGGTCCTCGGCGCCGATGAGCGTGATGGAACCGGTGAAGCCGCTCGCGCGGGCGCCTTCGACGGCGCGCAGTCCGGCGAGGGAGGCGCCGACGACGACCAGTCTCTGTGGTGTGGTCACGGCTGTCGGTCCTCGGCCAGCCGGAGTGCCTCGGTCGGGCAACTGGTCACCGCTGCCTGGATCTCGGCCAGCTTGCCGTCGGGGACGACGTCGGACCTGAGTACGAGGGCACCGTCGTCGTCCACCTCGAAGACGTCGGGCGACAGGGACTCGCAGATGCCTAGGCCGGTGCACTTCCCGCGGTCGAGCAGGATCTTCATGGTCGGGTCGCCTCCTTGGCGTCGAGAGGGCTGAGCGAACGAGGGGCTAGGCGGACGGTCCGAGCTGGACGGGGAGCCGCCGGATTCCGTTGATGAAGTTGGAGCGGAACCGCTCGGGTTCGCCGGCGAGCCGCATCTGCGGGAAGCGGGCGAAGAGCCGACCGAGCAGCACCCGTGCCTCCATGCGGGCCAGGCTGTTGCCCAGGCAGAAGTGGGTGCCGGTGCCGAAGGCGAGGTGGTTGACCGGGTTGCGGGTGATGTCGAAACAGTCCGGGTCGGCGAACACGGCCTCGTCGCGATTGGCGGAGCCGTAGAACATCACGACCTTCTGGCCCTCCTCGATCCGCTGCCCGCCGAGGACGGTGTCGCGGGTGGCCGTACGCCGGAACTGGATCACCGGCGCGTGGAAGCGCAGTACCTCCTCGATCGCGGACGGCAGCAGCTCGGGGTCGTCACGCAGGGCGTCCCACTGGTCGGGGTGGTCGCCGAGCGTAAGCACGGCTCCGGTCAGCAGGTTGCGGGTGGTCTCGTTGCCGGCGATCACCAGCAGCTGGAAGAAGCGGTTCAGGTCCCCGGTGGACAACCGTTCGCCGTCGACCTCCGCGTTGACGATCGTGCTCCAGATGTCGTCGGTGGGGTGCGCGCGCTTGGCCCGGGTCTGCTCGGCGGCGTACGCGAACATCTCGGTGAAGGCGGAGACGAAGGCCGGCAGACCGCCGTACGAGGGGTCGTCGAGCCCGACCATCCGATTCGTCCAGTCGTAGAGCAGACCCCGGTCGGCGGAGGACACCCCGAGGACGTCGGCGAGGACGCGCAGCGGCATCTCGGACGACACCTTTTCCACCAGGTCGATCTCGGTGCCGGGCTTCAGGTCCGCCACGATGGCTTCCGCGTGGGCGTCGACCGAGTCGAACATGCCCTTCACCATGCGCGGGGTGAACGCCTTACTGACGATGGCCCGCAGCTTGCCGTGGTGGGGCGGGTCGATGTTGAGCATCATGTGTTGGAGCGCGGCGACGTCCTTCGGCCGCTGGTCCCGCAGGAACGTGGCTCCCTTGTACGAGGAGAAGACGGCCGGGTCGCGGGAGACTGCGACGACGTCCTCGTACCTGGTCACGGCCCAGAAGCCCGGCCCGCCGGCGAAGCCCTCGGAGGGCGGCTCCTCGATCCAGGCCACGGGCCGAGTCCGGCGCAGTTCCGCGAACAGGTGGTGCGGGACTCCGTCGCGGTAGGTGTCCGGATGCCCCAGATCCGGGCCCAGCGTCTGAGTGATCACTCGAACTCCTCGAATCCCTCGTCGTTCTGAACGTGCTCGTTGATACTGACCGTACGTACGGTCTAACGTAAGCACGCAGCCTACCCAACGGTCAACCGCTCCAGCGCGGGGGCGGGGGCCGGCAACCCCAGGAAGGTCACCTCATGGACAGCACGATGCAGGAGGCGGAGCTGCTGGTCAGCGGCATCTTCCGGCACGGGGCCGCCGTGCACGCGGACAGCCGCGTGCACCACTACCGGGGAGACACGACCGCCTCGACGGCCTTCTCGGAGCTGGCCGAGCGGACCGAGCGGCTGGCCGCCGCACTCGCCGGACTGGGAATCGGGCGGGACGACGTGGTCGCCACCCTCGCCTGGAACACCCCCGCCCATCTGGCGGCGTACTTCGCCGTCCCGGGCGTGGGCGCGGTACTGCACACCCTGAACCTGCGCCTGCACGACGACCAGCTGGTCTACATCGCGGGCCACGCGGCCGACAAAGCGGTCATCGTGGACGCGGACCTGGCGCCGCAGCTGCAGCGGATCATCGACCGGCTGCCGACCGTCCGGCACGTGATAGTCGTCGGCGAGGCACGGCTGGAGGCTCCGGAGTGGGTCACCGTGCACGACTACGAGACCTTGCTGGACGCCGCTCCCTCCGGCTTCGACTGGCCGGAGCTGCCCGAGCGCTCAGCTGCCGTCCTGTGCTACACCACCGGTACCACCGGCGCCCCGAAGGGAGTGGCCTACAGCCATCGTTCGATCTACCTCCACACCCTGCAGATCTCCACCGGCAGCGCCTACGCGATGAGCGACGCCGACCGGGTGCTGCCCATCGTGCCGATGTTCCACGCCAACGCCTGGGGCTGGCCGTACGCGGCCTGGCTGGCCGGGTCGGACCTGATCATGATCGACCGGTTCCTGCAGCCCGCCCATCTCGCCCGTGCGATCTGCGAATTGAAGGCGACCGCGGCGGCGGCGGTGCCGACTCTATGGAGCGGACTGGACGAGTACGGGGTCGGCGCGGGCACGGACTTCAGCAGTCTCCGGCTGGCCGTGGCAGGGGGATCGCCGTTGTCGGCGGCACTGGCGGACAGCTTCCACGCCCATCACGGAGTGCGGCTCACCCAGGGGTGGGGCATGACGGAGACCAGTCCGCTGCTGACCTTCTCCCGGCCGCCGCACGGCACCCCCGACGACCAGGCGACCAGGTGGACCACCCGCAGCGGCCGGCTCGTGCCCGGAGTGCGGGCCCGCGTAGTGGACGAGTTGGGGGCGGAACTGCCCTGGGACGGCAAGACCGTGGGAGAGATCGAGCTGAGCGGCCCGACCGTCGCGGGCTCGTACTTCCGGGCCACGACCGAGGAACAGGCCGACAAGTTCCGCGACGGCCGACTGCGCAGCGGCGACCTGGGAGTGATCCACCCGGGCGGCTGGGTGGAGCTGAAGGACCGGCTCAAGGACGGCATCAAGAGCGGCGGCGAGTGGATCTCCACCGTGGAGCTGGAGAACGCACTGGCCGGACACCCGGCGGTGGCGGAAGCCGCAGTGGTGGGCGTACCCGACCCGCGGTGGGAGGAACGGCCGCTGGCCTGCGTGACGTTGCGCGACGGCGCGGCCGCGACCCCCGAGGAACTGCGGGCGTTCCTGACCGGCCGGGTCGCCCGCTGGTGGCTGCCGGAGCGCTGGGCGTTCGTCGAGAGCATCCCGAGAACGAGCGTGGGCAAGCTCGACAAGAACCGGATCCGACGGTCCTACGCGGACCAGGAGCTCGCGGTGACGACACTGGGCTGACGCACGTTGACGCAGGTCGAGGCGCCCCGACTCGGGCTTGCGAGAGAAAACCGATCGGTCTACAGTGATGGAAACCGATCAGTTTCCCACTCTGTGCATCGCGACCGCCGTCAACACGCTGGTCCCCTGAGCCGAAGAGAGTATTGGCAATGAGTGAATCTTCAGCGAAGAAGTTCTACGCCCTGAACATGTTCGACGTGGTCGACGTGGAGAAGTACCTGGGGTATTTCAGCCGACTTCCCGAAGTGGCCCCGCGATACGGCGGCCGAATGGTGACGTTCGGCCGTTTCCGGAACAGCGTCACCGGTGACCTCGCGCCGCGGCAGGTTCTGTTCGTCGTGGAGTGGGACTCCGAAGAGGCATTCAACAGCTTCCGCGACGACCCGGAGTTGGCCGACCTGCATCCGCTGCGGGAGGACGGGACGGCGTCCTACATCTGGCAGACGTTCGACGGCGTCGAGATGAGCGACCCCGCCAACGTTTCGATCGACGACGTACTGGCGGTCCTCAAGCCCTGACACCCGCGTCACTGCGGAGCCGATCCAGATGAGCCAGCCGACGAGCCGTCGGCTGGCTCAGGGCGCTCCCGCGACGTCCGGAGGCAGCGGCAGAGCCAGACGCTCAGCGGCGCAGATAGACGGACTTGTGCTCGACGTACGCCGCCAACCCCTCCGGACCCAACTCCCGCCCCAGCCCGCTGGCCTTGACGCCCCCGAAAGGTGCGCCCAGGTCGATGTTGTAGAAGTTCACTCCGACCGTGCCGGTGCGCATCCTGCGGGCGATCTCCAGACCCTTTTCCTCGTCGGAGGTCCAGACGGTGCCGGCCAGGCCGTACGGGGAGTCGTCGGCGATCGCCACGGCCTGGTCGACGTCGTCGTACGGAATGACCACCAGGACCGGGCCGAAGATCTCCTCGCGGGCGACGACGGCGGAGTTGTCCACGTCCGCGAAGACCGTCGGCTCGACGAACCAGCCCCGCTCCAGGCCCGCGGGCCGGCCGCCACCGGTGACCACCCGTGCGCCACCGGCCCGGCCGGCGTCGATGTAGGACTCGACGCGGTCGCGCTGTCGGGCCGAGGCCAGCGGGCCCACCCGGGTGGCCGGGTCGGACGGGTCCCCCACCCGCAGGGAGGCCGCGAGGGCCGCGACGGCGTCGACGACCTCGGTGTAGCGGCTGCGGGGCGCGAGGATGCGGGAGCTGGTGTAGCAGGTCTGTCCGGTGTTGAGCAGGCAGGCCCAGGCGAGTCCGCGTACCGCCTGGCCGAGGTCGGCATCGTCCAGCACGATGGCCGCGCTCTTGCCGCCGAGTTCCAGCGTGGCGGGTCGCAGCAGCCGCCCGCACACCTCCCCGATGGCCCGTCCGGCCTCGGTGGACCCCGTGAAGGCCACTTTGTCGACGCCGGGGTGGGCGACCAGGTACGCGCCGGTCTCGCGACCGCCGGTGACGACGTTGACAACCCCGTCCGGGATCCCGGCCTCCTGCGCGGCGTCGGCGAGTTGGAAGGCGTCGAGCGCAGTCTCGGGCGCCGACTTGACGACGACGGCGCAGCCGGCCGCGAGGGCGGGCGCGACCTTGAACATCATGAGCGACTGAGGGAAGTTCCAGGGGACGACGACGGCGACCACCCCGACCGGCTCGCGGCGCACCACGGTGGTCCCGGGGCCGGGGAACGCGGGGCGCCGCTCCTCCTGCGGGGTGGTGCGGGCCAGTTGGGCGAAGTAGCGCAGAGTCCGGGCGGGACCTGCCCCCTCCACCGGGCCGGACACCGCGATCGGCATGCCCATTTCGGCGGTGACGATCCGCGCGGTCTCCTCGGCCCGCCGTTCCAGCGCGTCGGCGAAGCGGTCGAGGGCCGCCGCCCTGGTCTCGCCGTCCCAGGACGCCCACGGCGACGCGGTCAGCGCCTGCCGGGCCGCGGCGACGGCGGCGTCGACGTCGGCGGGGGCGGTGTCGGGCGCCTCGCCCACTGGTTGCTCGGTGACGGGCGAGATCACAGTGAGGGTGCCGGGCGCGGTACTCGGTCGCCATACGCCTCCGATGAAGAGGTGTTCGCGGCGGTGGCGGAACTCGGTTGCCGAAGGCATGGTCTTGGACGGCGCGGTTCGCGATGACATGATCAACTCCCAGGAAGCAGTACGGGCTTGACGGTCACGCCGGACGCGGCATCCCGCTCGGCGGTGTTGATCTCGCTGAGCGGATAGGTCCGCACCAGGCGTTCGACGGGGAAGCGGCCCTGCCGCCACAGTTCGATCAGCTGGGGAAGGAAGCGACGGGGTACGGCGTCGCCCTCCAGGATCCCCATCACGGTCTTGCCGGTGGACAGAGCGGCCGGGCCGAGGACAAGGTCCCGGGACTGGGCTCCGACCAGGCCGATCGTTCCCCTGACCCGCAGGCTGTCGACACCGTCCCTGATCACCTCCGGAACCCCGGTGGTGTCCAGGACGTAGTCGGCCCCTCCCCCGGTGATCTTGCGGAGCCGGCGGGGTACGTCGTCGGCGTCGCCCAACAGGACAGGTGTGGCGCCGAGTTCCTGGGCCAGGTCGAGCCGGCTCTCGTGCAGGTCGACCGCCACGATCGTGGCGGCTCCGGCGACCTTGGCCGCCATGACGGCCGCCAGCCCCACGCCGCCCGCACCGACCACCACGACGCGCGAACCGGCGCGGACGCCGAGGGCGAGCAGGATCGATCCGGCGCCGGTCTGGATGCCGCAGCCCAGGGGGGCGAGGAATTCCAGCGGCAGATCCGGGTCGACGACGACCGTGTTGCGTACGTCCACCACGGCGTGGGTGGCGAACGAGGACTGGCCGAACCAGCGCGAGGCAACGGGCTTGCCGTCGGCGTCGGTCACCGGCTGGCCACCTCCCTCGATCCCGGTGCCGGTGAGGTTGCGCTGGAGGAACGACCGGCAGTAGGCGGGGTGTCCGCCCAGGCAGTTCTCGCAGGCGCCGCAGTGGTCGAACGACAGCAGGACGTGGGAGCCCACCGGCGGCTCCGTCACGCCGGGCCCGAGGGCCTCGACCACCCCGGCTCCCTCGTGGCCCGCGATGATCGGCGGCCGGGCGGGGAAGCCCTGGCCGCGCGGCAGCACGTCCGTATGGCAGAAGCCCACCGCGGCGATGCGCACGAGCACCTGTCCGGGCCCCGGGTCGGCGATGTCGACCTCCTCGACCACGAAGGGCCCGTCACCGGCCCTGAGTACCGCTGCCTGCATGCGCATGTCCGCTCCCGGGGGTCCGTCCGCGTATGGGTCCGCGCGTATCGGTCCGCGTCCCGTGACCGACGCTACTGTTGACCGTACGAGCGGTCAACAGTAGCTTCATGGCTACCACCCGCACGACGAAGGAGCCGAGCGTGGCCCTCCCCGTACAGTCCCCGGAGATCCAGGATCAGCCGGAGCAGCCGGAGCAAGAGGCCGCCGCGGTCCTGCGCCGCGAGGGTCCGGTCGCCGTGATCACCTTGAACCGGCCCCGGGCGATGAACGCGGTCAACGCGGCGATGTCGACGGCCGTCGGCCACGCCCTGCGGGAACTCGACGAGGACCCGGAGCTGAGCGTCGGCGTGATCACCGGGGCGGGACGGGCCTTCTGCGCCGGCGCCGACCTGAAGGAGCTGGGAGCCGGCCGGCCGGTCAGTGCTCCCGGGCATCCCGAACGGGGGTTCGCCGGGCTGGTGCGCCACGTCGTGGACAAGCCGCTCATCGCCGCCGTCAACGGCTTCGCGCTCGGCGGCGGCACCGAGATCGTGCTCGCCTGCGATCTCGCGGTGATCAGCGAGGACGCGCAGCTCGGGCTGCCCGAGGTGAAGCGCGGGCTCGTCGCCGCCGCCGGTGGGCTGCTGCGGCTGCACCGGCAGATCCCGCCCAAGGTCGCGGCCCACGCCGCCCTGACCGGTGAGCCGCTGGACGCGGTCACCGCCCTGCGCTGGGGCCTGGTCAACGAGGTCGTGCCCGCGGACCAGGTGGTCGACCGTGCCCTGCGGCTGGCCCGGCAGATCGCGGGCAACGCGCCGCTGGCCGTCCGGGCGAGCAAACGGATCATGCGGCGCAGCGCCGAGTACGGCTCCGACTGGGGCCCGTCGATCTGGGACATGAACGAGGCCGAGTTCGGCGAGGTCCGCCGCAGCGAGGACGCCAAGGAAGGCCCGCGGGCCTTCGCCGAGAAGCGCCCGCCCCGGTGGCAGGGCAAGTGACAGCCAAGGAGACAGCGGTGCAGTCAGCGGTGATCGTCGATGTCGTACGTACGCCCTCCGGCAAGGGCAAGCCGGGCGGCGCGCTGTCCGGAACGCACCCGGTGGAGCTGCTCGCCACCGTCCTGAGCGCGCTGCTGCGGCGCAACAAGCTCGACCCGGATCTCGTGGACGACGTGATCGCCGGGTGCGTCGGGCAGAACGGTGAGCAGTCGCTCAACATCGCGCGCAACGCGGTGCTGGCCGCCGGGCTTCCCGAGACGGTGCCGGCCACAACCGTCGACCGGCAGTGCGGATCCAGCCAGCAGGCCGCACACTTCGCGGCGCAGGGCGTGCTCGCGGGCGCGTACGACATCGCGATCGCCTGCGGTGTCGAGTCCATGAGCCGGGTGCCGATGTTCTCCGCCGTCCAGGGCAGCAACCCGTACGCCCCGCTCGCCTCGCGGTATCCCGACGGCCTGATCCAACAGGGTGTCTCGGCGGAGCTCATCGCCGCTCGCTGGAAGATCGACCGGCAGGAGCTCGACGCCTTCGCCGCGCGCTCCCATCGGCTCGCCGCTGCGACCGCCGCGTCGGGCGGCTTCGACGGCGAGGTCGTCCCGGTCGGCGGCCATGAGACGGACGAGACGGTCCGGCCGACCACCACCCCTCAGGCCCTGGCCGGACTGAAGCCGGCGTTCCTCGACGACGCCACGGGCAGGCGCTTCCCGGAGATCGACTGGCGTGTCACCGCGGGCAACTCCTCCCCGTTCACCGACGGCGCCTCCGCCGCGCTCATCATGAGTGAGGACAAGGCCGCCGCCCTGGGCCTGCGCCCCCGCGCACGGTTCCACTCCTTCGCGGTCACCGGCAGCGACCCGCTGCTGATGCTCACCGGCGTGATCCCGGCGACCGTCCGCGTGCTGGAGCGGGCGGGTCTGGCCATCGACGACATCGACGCCTTCGAGGTCAACGAGGCCTTCGCCGCGGTGCCGTTGGTGTGGCAGCGGGAGACCGGAGCCGACCCGGACCGGGTGAACCCGCGCGGCGGTGCCATCGCCCTCGGCCATCCCCTCGGGGCCTCCGGCACCCGGCTGCTGACCACCCTGGTCAACCACCTGGAAGCCACCGGCGGCCGTTACGGCCTGCAGACCATGTGCGAGGGCGGGGGCATGGCCAACGCCACGATCATCGAGCGGCTCTGAGCCCTCCCCATTCGAGCACCTTCAGAGGAGACCCCCATGCATCTCTCAGGCAGCGCCGCCCTCGTCACCGGCGGCGCCTCCGGGCTCGGGCTGGCCACCGCGCAGCGCCTTGCGGCGGCCGGGGCCCTGGTCGTCATCGCCGACCTCCCCTCCTCGGCGGGCGAGGCGGTCGCCAAGGACCTCGACGGCCAAGCCGTCTTCGCGCCCGCCGATGTCACCGACCCCGAGCAGGTCGCGGCCGCGCTCGACCTCGCCGGGGACGCGGCACCACTTCGAGTGGTCGTCAACTGCGCGGGCATCGGCGACCCCGGCCGCACCGTCGGCAAGGACGGACCGCTGGCGCTGGAGCGCTTCCGCCGGGTGGTGGAGATCAACCTGGTCGGCACGTTCAACGTGATCCGGCTCGCCGCGCAGCGGATGCAGGACACCGAGCCGACCGCGCCGCAGGGCGAGGAACGCGGCGTCATCGTCAACACCGCCTCCGTGGCGGCGTTCGACGGACAGATCGGGCAGGCCTCGTACGCGGCCTCCAAGGGCGGCATCGTCGGCATGACCCTGCCGATCGCGCGGGAGCTGGCCGCGAGCCTGATCCGTGTGGTCACCATCGCCCCGGGTCTGTTCGCCACCCCGATCCTGAACGGGCTGCCGGACAAGGCACGTCGTTCGCTCGGCGCCCAGGTGCCCCACCCCAGCCGACTCGGCGATCCCGACGAGTACGCCGCACTGGTCGAGCACATCGTCGCCAACCCGATGCTCAACGGCGAGGTCATCCGCCTCGACGGCGCGATCCGCATGGCACCGCGCTGACGCGGTCCGGCCCCGGCGCGCGACCACCTACCCCCGACGTACCCCGACCCCGACCGCACGATCGAGAGGCGCCGCCACCGTGCACATCCCCATCGACATCGATCCCTCCGTCGCCGAACTCGCCCAACGCACCCGGCAGTTGGTGCGTGACGTGGTGATCCCCGTGGAGACCGAGACCGGCGGCCGGGTCCACGACGGCCCCGAGAAGGTACGGCGCCGGTTGCAGGACGCCGCCCGCGAGGCAGGCCTGCTCGCCCCGCACGTCGGTCGGGACCGGGGCGGGCTCGGCCTGAACACCCTTGCCCAGGCCGTCGTCTTCGAGGAGGCGGGCTACTCCCTGCTCGGTCCGCTCGCACTGAACATCGCGGCACCGGACGAGGGCAACATGCACCTCCTGGAGAAGGTCGCCACCGAGGAGCAGAAGCGGCGCTACCTGGCCCCGCTGGCCGCCGGTGAGATCCGGTCCTGCTTCGCGATGACGGAGCCGGCCCCGGGCGCGGGTTCGGACCCCAGCGCGCTGGCCACGACGGCCACGCGAGTACCCGGAGGCTGGCGCATCGACGGCCGCAAGTGGTTCATCAGCGGCGCGCGGGGTGCCGGGTTCGCCATCTGCATGGCCCGTACCAGCGGTGCGCCGGGCGACCGGGGCGGGGCGACCATGTTCCTGGTCGACGCCGACCGGCCCGGCATGACGATCGAGCGGGACATCGACACCCTCGACGAGGGCCTGTTCGCGGGCCACAGCGAGATCGTCTTCGACGGCTGTGTCGTCGGCGACGAACAGGTCCTCGGTGAGGTCGACCGGGGGTTCGAGTACGCGCAGGTGCGGCTGGCGCCGGCCCGGCTGACGCACTGCATGCGCTGGCTCGGCCTGGCGCGGCGCGCGCAGGACATCGCGCTGGAGCGGGCGAGCACCCGCGAGGCCTTCGGCTCGCGCCTCGCCGAACTCGGCATGGTCCAGCAACAACTGGCCGACTCCGAGATCGACATGGCGGCCGGTCGGGCACTCATCCACGACACCGCCCGGGTCCTGGACAGCGGGGCACGCGGCGCCCAGGAGTCCGCCATCGCCAAGACGTTCGTCGCCGAGGCGGTGGGCCGCGTCGTCGACCGCTCCGTACAGATCTGCGGCGCCCTGGGGATCTCCTCCGACGTCCCGCTCTCCCGCTTCCTGAGCGAGGTCAGGGCCTTCCGCATCTACGACGGCCCCTCCGAGACCCACCGCTGGGCCATCGCTCGACGCGCCGTCAGCCGCCACGCACGCCACCGTGAGGAGACCGCGACATGACCGCGACGGACATCACCACGCCGGCCGGGTCGCCGATCGGCCTGGACGTCGACGCGTTGGGGAAGTGGCTCGGCGAGCTCGTCCCCGACTTCGACGGCCCGATCCGGGCCCGCCTCCTCCAGGGCGGCAGGTCGAACCTGACGTACGAGATTCAGGCGGGCCCGCACCACTGGGTGCTGCGTCGCCCGCCGCTGGGCACCCTGACGCCCAGCGCCCATGACATGGCACGTGAGTACCGCGTCGTCGCTGCCTTGCACGGCACCGGCGTGCCGGTGGCGGCGCCGGTCGGCCTGTGCGAGGACCACTCGGTCATCGGAGCCCCGTTCGCGGTGGTGCAGTTCGTCGACGGCATGGTCGTCCGCAGCGCCCAGGACGCCGCGCTGCTCAGTGCCGCCGAGCAAGGGCGGTGCGCGCTGGCCCTGGTGGACCAGCTGGCAGCGCTCCACGAGGTGGACCCAGAGGCGGTGGGGCTGACGGAATTCGGCCGCCCCGAGGGCTATCTGGCACGGCAGCTGAAGCGCTGGCGCAGCCAGTGGAACCTGGTCGCGACGAGGGAGACACCCCTCGTGGACCAGCTGGTCATGGCTCTGGCCGACCGCCTGCCTCCGGCGGGCCCGAGCGGCATCGTGCACGGCGACTACCGCCTGGACAACACCATCCTCGATCGCACCGACCCGGAGCACGTCCGCGCGATCGTGGACTGGGAGATGGCGACTCTCGGCGACCCGCTCGCGGACCTGGGCATGTTGCTCGTGTACTGGGATCCGGTCAGCGAACCGGTGCTCGGTGTGCGTCACATCCTGCACGGCAACCCGGGCTTCCCCACCGCAGGCGAACTCGCCGAGCACTACGCCTACCGGACCGGCGAGGACCTGAGCAATCTGCCCTTCTACCGGGCGCTCGGCTACTTCAAGCTCGCGGTGATCGCGGAAGGCATTCACGCTCGTCACCTCGCAGGCCAGACCGTCGGCGACGGCTTCCACACCATCGGCGACGCCGTACTGCCCCTGCTGTGGGCGGGGTCCGCCGCACTCGCCGGACTGGACGCGACATGACCCGCACCGCGCTCATCACCGGAGCCTCCCGCGGTATCGGTGCGGCCGTCGCGCGGCGCCTGGCCGCCGACGGCTGGGATCTGAGTCTCGCCGCCCGCTCCCCCGGGCCCCTGCGCTCGCTGGCCGACGAACTGCGAGCCGATCACGGAGTGCACGTGCACACGGCGCCGGGTGACATGGCCGAGGAGGCCAACGTCCGCGATGTGGCGCAGCAGCACCTCGCGGCGTACGACGGCCGGCTGGACGCGCTCGTGCTCAGCGCGGGGATGGGTCAGGCCGGCGCGATCGCCGACTTTCCCCTGGCCCGGCTGGACAGGCAGTACGCCGTCAACCTGCGTGCCCCGTTCCAGCTGGTCCAGGAATGCCTGCCCGCGCTGCGCGCCACGGCCTCCCGGCCACCGGACGGCACCGGCGTACGCCACGGCACCAGAGTGGTGGCCATCGCCTCCATCACCGGCGTCACCGCCGAGCCGTCGCTGGCGGCCTACGCGGCGACCAAGGCGGCCGTGCTGTCACTGTGCGAGTCGGTCAACGTGGAGGAGTCCGAGGCCGGCGTCTCCGCCTGTGCGGTGGCACCCGGGTACGTCGACACCGACATGACGTCATGGATGCACGAGCGGCTGGCCCCAGAGGACATGATCACGGCGGGGGACGTCGCGGAAATGGTCTCGTCCGTGGTCGGACTGTCCCGTACGGCCGTGGTCCCCAGCATCGTGATCTCCAGACCAGGCCGTCGTCTCTGGCGGGCCTGAGAGTCGACGCCCGTCAAGGCCGGGCGTGCAGGAAATCCACTCGTCCGCTCTATTGACCGTACAGGCGGTCAGTTTTACTGTGGCCGCACCGCACTCCCCCTGAGAGCCGGTCCGGCGGCCACCCCCCGCACCGCCCCCGCGACCCGCCGGGGCAGATCATTCCGCCACCGACCCACACTCGCCGCCCTCTCCGGCCGTTTCAGCAACGGCCGGCGGCCAGTACCGGAGGAATCGCACATGGCGACAGCGACACCACACACGGCCGAGAACGGCGGTTGCCCGGAACCCGGCAGCGATCTGCACAGCATCCTGGACTTCTGGAACGCGGCCACGCCGGACGCCGAGGCGCTGGCGGAAAGCGACCGGCGCTGGACCTGGAGCGGCCTGGCGGACCGGGTCGCACTCCTGGCCGCCGCACTGGCCGCGGACGGCCTGCGCCCAGGCCTACACTTCGCGACCCTCAACAAGAACAGCTCCGCGACGATCGAGGCCACGCTCGCTGCGGCCAGGGACGGATACGCACACGTCATCGTCAACTGGCGGCTGAGCCCCGACGAGGTCGAGTACGTCCTCGCCGACGCGCAGGCCCAAATCCTCGTCGTCGGCGCCGAGTTCCTCCCGCAAGTGGAAGAAATCCGGGAGCGGCTGCCCCACCTGAGGAAGGTCATCGTCGTCGGCGGCGACACGGACGAGTACGAGAACTACCTGACGTCCGCCACCCCCGTGCCCCGCAGCCACCGGCCCGAGCCGGACGACTGCGTACTCCTGCTCTACACCTCCGGCACCACGGGATTCCCCAAGGGCGCGATGCTCACCCACCGCAGCCTGGGAGCGCACTGCGCCTCAGCCGCGGAGGCGTTCGGCTTCTCCCACGACAGCGTGAACATGGTGGCCATGCCGCTGTTCCACGTCGGCGGCATCAGCTGGGCCCTGATCGGCCTCTGGACGGGCGCCCGCACGGTCCTCGTCCGGGACGTGGTCCCGACCGCCGTCCTGGAACAGATCCGGCGGGAAAGGGTCACCCACGCCTTCTTCGTCCCGACGGTCTACGAGTACTTCCTGGCCACGCCCGAACTCGACAAGGCGGACCTGTCCAGCCTGCGGTGCCTGGGCTACGGCGGATCCCCGATGCCGCTGCCGCTGATGCGACGGTGCCTGGAGCGGTTCACACAGGACTTCTACCAGGTGTACGGGATGACCGAGGCGTCCGGGGTGTTCAGCGTCCTGGGACCGGACGCCCACCGCGACCCGGGCCGGGCCCAGTTGCTCACCTCGGCCGGCAGGCCTGTGGCAGGCGTACAGGTCCGGGTCGCCAGCCCGCTCACGGGGGAAGAGGTGCCGCGCGGTAGGACCGGCGAATTCTGGATCAGGTCCGAACAGGCCATGGCCGGGTACTGGGACAAGCCGGAAGCCACCGCCGAATCCTTCAGCGACGGATGGTTCCGCACCGGAGACGCCGGCTTCATGGACGACGACGGCTTCCTCTTCATCCGCGACCGCGTCAAGGACATGATCATCTCGGGTGGCGAGAACATCTACCCCGCCGAGGTCGAGCGGGTGATCAACCAGCACCCCTCCGTGGCCGACGTGTGCGTCATCGGCGTTCCCGATCCGACCTACGTCGAGGCGGTCAAGGCCGTCGTCACCGTGGCGTCCGGTGCCGTGGTCGACGCCGCCGAACTCATCGCCTTCTGCCGTGCGCGCCTGGCCGCCTACAAGTGTCCCAAGACGGTGGAGATCGTCCAGGAACTGCCCCGCACCGCCACGGGCAAGGTGCTCAAGCGCGAGCTGCGCAAGACGTACTCGAACAACACCGACAACAGCTGAACCACAAGCAAAGGATCTGACGATGAGCTACTTCACCAGCGCGGAAGAGGTCTACCTCTACCTCGGCGGCGTCTTCCGGGAGGCCAACAGCCACCCCGAGGTCGGCCCGGTCCTCAAGGCCTCCGGGATCACCCTCCGACTCGACTACACGGGCCCGGACTCGTCCATCACCGTGCTCATGAAGGAGCCCGAGATCGTCGTCATCGAGGGCGATTCCGACCTCGACCCCGACGTCCGGCTCGCGATGTCGGCCGACAACGGCAACAAGTTCTGGCGCGGCGAGTACAACGTCGCGGTCGGACTGGCCAAGGGGCAGGTCAAGGCCAAGGGCCCGGTCACCCAGATCCTCAAGCTGGTGCCGCTGACCAAGCCGTTGTTCCCGGTCTACCGCGAACTCGTCGGCAAGAAGGACGCCGGTAACTGAGCCCCCTCGACACCCCAAGGCAGGTCGGTCAATGACGACAGATACCAAGCACTACCGGATGTACATCGACAGCGCGTGGGTGGACGCGGCCGGCGACCCGTTCGAGATGGTCGATCCCGCCACGGGCCAGGTGTTCGCCACGGCGGCCAGGGGGCGGACCGAGCACGCCGACCTCGCGGTGGCCGCCGCGAAGCGGGCCCATGAGCGCGGCGAGTGGCGCGGCAAGAGCCCCGAGGAACGGGCGGAGGTGATGTCGGCGATCGTGGCGAAGCTCTCCGAGCGGATGGACGAACTCGTCGAGCTGCACATCAAGGAGAACGGCGTCACGATCCGGCAGGCCATGGCCTTCCACGTCGGCTACTCCATCTCCCATCTCCAGTATTTCGCCGACCTGGCCCGGAGTTACGCCCTCGAGCGCCCCGGCCCGCAGCTGTCCTACCCCACGCTCGCCACCGGAGTGGTTCGCAGGGAGCCCATCGGCGTCGTAGCCGGCATCGTGCCCTGGAACTTCCCCCTCCTGCTGGCCGTCTGGAAGCTCGGCCCTGCCCTCGCCGCGGGCAACTGCATCGTCCTCAAGCCGGACGAGAAGACCCCCCTCACCCTCCTCGCCCTCGCCGAGGCCGCCCACGAGGCCGGACTCCCGCCGGGCGTCCTCAACATCGTCACCGGGGAGGGCGAGGAAGTGGGCGCGCGGCTGGCCGTACATCCGGACGTACGCAAGATCGCCTTCACCGGCTCGACCGCCGTCGGCCGCGAGATCAGCAGGCTGGCGGCCGACAACGTCAAGCGGGTCACCCTGGAACTCGGCGGCAAGGGCGCCAACATCGTGCTCGCCGACGCCGACCTGGACACGGCGGTCGACGGCGCCCTGTTCGCCTGCATGCTCTACTCGGGGCAGGCCTGCGAGTCCGGCACCAGGCTGCTGCTCCCCGAGGCTCTGCACGACGACTTCGTCGCCAGGCTCATCGAGCGGGCCAAGACGATGAAGATCGGCGATCCGGCCGAGTTCGACACCGACCTCGGCCCTGTCGTCTCCGCCGAACAGCGCGAGCGCATCCTCGGATACATCGAGCTGGGGCAGAAGGAAGGCGCCACCCTCGCATACAGCGGTTCCGTGCCCGAGGGCCCGGGGTTCTGGGTGGGGCCCACCATCTTCACAGGTGTCCGCCCGGACATGCGCATCGCCCAGGAGGAGATCTTCGGCCCCGTCCTCTGCGTCATCCCCTACGGCAGCGTCGACGAGGCAGTCGCCATCGCCAACGACAGCGAGTACGGGCTGTCGGCGGGGGTCTGGAGCGAGGACGTCGACGCCGCCCTCGAGGTGGCGCGCCGCCTCGAGTCAGGCACCGTGTGGATCAACGACTGGCACATGGTCAGCGTCGAATACCCCTTCGGCGGCGTCAAGCAGAGCGGCCAGGGCCGCGAACTCGGCCCCCACTCGCTCGACGAGTACACCGAGGAGAAGTTCGTCCACATCGACCTGTCGCGCCGGCTGGACCGACGGGTCTACGACCTCGTACTGCCGCCCGTCGCGGACCGCACCAAGGAGAACGTATGAAAGGGAACGCCGCCGTCCTGAGGGAACCCGGCGCCGAACTGACGATCGAGGAGGTCGAGTTCGGCGAGCTGGCCCCGGATGAGGTACTGGTCAGGATCGCGGGCGTCGGCGTCTGTCACACCGACCTCACCGCACAGTCCGGCGGCGTCCCGCTGCCGCTCCCGGTCGTGCTCGGCCACGAGGGCGCGGGCGTGGTCCACGCCGTCGGGGACGCTGTCGAGACGCTCTCGGTGGGCGACCACGTCGTCCTGAGCTTCGACTCCTGCCGGGAATGCGCGACCTGCAAGGCCGGGCACCCCGCCTACTGCGAACTGTTCGCCGCGCTGAACTACTTCGGCACCCGCCTCGACGGGACCGCGACCATGAGCCGCGGCGACGAGGACGTCCACGGCAGTTGGTTCGGCCAGTCCTCGTTCGGCGCGTACGCGGTGGCGAGCGTCCGCAACACGGTCAAGGTCGACGACGACGTGCCGCTCGACATCCTCGGCCCGCTCGGCTGCGGTCTGATGACCGGCGCCGGCACCGTGTTCAACGTGCTCCGGCCCGCCGCCGGCCAGAGCCTGGGCGTCTTCGGTCTCGGCGCGGTCGGACTGAGCGCGGTCATGGCGGCCAAGGCGGCCGGGTGCACGACCATCGTCGCGGTCGACCTCAATCCGGAACGGCTGAAGCTGGCCACCGAACTCGGCGCGACCCACGTGATCGATCCGTCGCAGACCAAGGACGTGGGCTGGGCCATCACCGAGATCACCGGAACCGGGCTGGACTTCACCGTCGACGCCGTGGGCCTCGGATCCGTCGTACGCCAGGCGGTGGAGGCCCTGCGCTCCCCCGGCGTCTGCGCCACGCTCGGGCTCCAGGGCCTGGAGAACGAGATGACCATCGACCAGGGGCATCTCCTCATCGGCCGCACCCTGACCGGCGTCATCGAGGGCGACGCGGACCCGCACGACCTCATCCCCAGGCTCATCAAGCTCTGGCGGGCAGGCGACTTCCCCTTCGACCGGCTGGTCGAACGCCGCCCCTTCCACGAGATCAACGAAGCGATCGCGTCCGCCCGCTCCGGGCAGGTCATCAAGCCCGTACTGGTCTTCGACGCCCCCTGACACAGCACTTCGCACATGTCGATGCCCATGACTTCGACTGGGTCGAGCAGATCCTGCATCCGGAGTGCGTCATCGAGGCACCGGGGTTCCAGCAGAAGGGACCCGAGATGGTCACCATCTGGATGGCCGGGTTCTTCGCCGCCTTCCCCGACCTCGCGCACCGGCCGCACCGGATCGTCGCCGCGCGGGACGAGGTCGCCGTCGAGCTGGAGGTGACCGGCACCCACACCCAGGACCTCGCGGCGCCCGACGGCAACGCGATCCCTCCGACAGGACGGCCCATCCGGATCGGGCTGGCCGAGTTCTGGCGCCTGCGCGACGGGCGGGTCAGCGAATACCGCGTGTAATACGACCACTTCGAATTCCTCACGCAGCTCGGCCTGACGAACTGACGTACTGAGGACCGGCAATGTTGAGCGGGGCGCGTCCGACCGAGGGCGCGCCCACGGTCGCGCGCTCCTGACGCACTATGTGCTGCGTGGTAGGCGCCCGCGTCATGCCCACAGCCGGTGGAGGCAGCGGCGCCCGTCGCGGGTCAGGACGTCGGTGACGGCGCATAGTGGTGGGCAAGATCGGTGACGAGGTCGCTGAGGTGAGCCCTGGCTTCGGTGGGGCCGTGCACGGTGATGGCGCTTCCGAGCGGCAGTAGTGCTCGTAGCGCGCTCAGCTGGACGCGCCCTGGGCGAGGCCATGAAGAAGACCCCGCCGCCCCCTCCCTCGGCCGCCGAGCTCACCCCTGAGCAGTTCGCCGCCGAACAAGCCGCCGACCAAGGCGAAGGTCGTCCTGCTGCCGACGGGTCCGAGACCCAGCACGCTTCCACGGCTCCCGTGACGACCGCGACGGAGGGCGACCCGACTGGGACGGACCCCGAGGAGCCACAGCCCCACATCTCACCGGCCGTCGGCGTCGTACCGAGCGGCCCTGCTCAAGCCCCAGTTGCAGTAGTGCCTGCGGTGCAGTCGGTGCCCCTTGGGCATTCGCTGCAGAGGCAGGAACAATTCGCCCGGGCTGCCGAAACTGCGGCACCCCCCGCCCAGCCCACGCAACTGATCGAGCACGTTCCGCAGTCCGCTCCGGCCCCTGATACCAACACGAACTCAGGGGTGTCCCCGACCGCAGAGATTGCCGTCCGGCCAGCCGTTTCTCCGGTCCCGGGCGGTATGGCTTTCCCGGTGAAGAGCGATGTTCCGGGGTCTCGCCAGGAGCAGAACACGCGATCGGAGGCAGCACCCAGCGAGGGAACCCCCGTGGGCTCAGGGACCCGGTCGGCCCAAGGACATCCCCGAGACAGCCGTCGTACTCAACCAGCGCATCATCACACGCGAGAGTCTCGACTCGTCGGTCCCCGCGGAGTTGAGGCTGAAGCGGCGGCTCAAGCGCTTCGCGCTGGACAACGAACTCGATCACCTGCCCATCGGTGACATCGTCTCGGTCGCGCTCGACGAGTGGCTCACCGCCCGCGACTTCTGACACGCCACAATGCGCAAGGGGCGGCCTCCAGCTGGCTGAGTTACTCGGCCGCCCCTTCCACCGACTATTTCAATAGCCCAATAGGCGGCTAACTAGCCGCCTAGTCAAACCGGCTGGAGGAGCCTGAGTGCCCGACCTCTCCCACCACGCCCGACGACTTCGTGACATGGCCGACGCGCTCGAAGCCCAGTCCCAACCCGCCGCCGATCCCCTCACCCCACATCCCGACACCCTTGCAGTCATCGCCAACCGCCACATCAATCGCGGACAGCTCAACTACGCGGTGCCGGACGTCCTCCAGCTCCAACGACGCATCCGCCGCTACAACGCCGATCACGGCACACCCCACGGCGACATCGTCGCCACCGCCCTCGACATCTGGCTCCGCGCCAAGGGCTACCCACCCGACCTCACCCCGCTCAAGCCGCAGGCTCCATGAGCGTCGGACAGCGCGCCCACGCGGACCGGCGGGCCCCAGGCCCCTGCGCCGCGGCTCACGTACAGCTGGGTGTCGCCGTACCGCTCCAGGCCTGCGACGGTGGGGTTGGCCAGCTCGGCGAGGAGGTTCCCGGGCCAGAGCTGGCCTCCGTGGGTGTGGCCGGAGAGCTGGAGGTCGACTTCGTGGCGGACGGCGTCGTGGATGACGACGGGCTGGTGAGCGAGGAGGACGACGGCGCGGGAGCGGTCGCGCTCGCCGAGCGCCTTGCCGAGGTCGGGGCCCTGTCCCTCATCTTCGCCCTGGAGGTCGTTGACGCCCGCCAGGTCGAAGCCGGGCAGTTCCGTGCGGGCGCTCTCCAGCGGGCGCAGCCCCAGGTCCCGTACCTTGTCGACCCACTGTTCGGCGCCGGAGAGGTATTCGTGGTTGCCGGTGACGAAGTAGGAGCCGTGCCGTGCCTGCAGCCGGGCGAGTGGTTCGACGGCCGGTGCGAGGTCCTCGACGTTGCCGTCCACGAGATCGCCGACGACGGCGATCAGGTCGGGTTGGGTGGCGTTGATGGTGTCGACGACCCGCTGGGAGAAGCCGCGGCCCAGGATCGGGCCGAGGTGGATGTCGCTGACCACCGCGATCCGGAAGCCGTGCGCGCTGCGAGGCAACTTGGCCAGCGGAGTGGTGAGCCGCTTCACCTCAGGACCACGGAGTACGCCGTACGTGCCGTAGCCGACGGTGCCAAAAGCCACAGCCGCGGCCGCGCCGCCCACCACACGGGAGACGAAGAGACGGCGCGAGGGAGCGGAACCGGACGAGTGCTCAGGCTCCCGTCCGCGCGGGCGTTACGGCACCGTGACCGGCTCGGCAGTGCCACGCGCGGTATCGGAGTCGCCGAGCCCCGCCCCACCGGACCGTGTCTCGCCGATCGTGACGAGCAGATCCTGGTCCTCCTCAAGACCGGGCCCCGTCTGACCGTGTGGCCGTGGAGTCCACCGCCGGTGAAGACCGTCGCGCAGCGTCCGCGCCGGGCCGGGCGAACCACCACCGCAGCACAGGGCGGACGGCCTCGCCTGCCAGCAGCGCGAGCAGCAGATACAGGAAGAGGGCCAGCCACAGGGTTCCGGGCCAGGCAATGACGCGGTGGAGGACGAACGGGACTCCCGCGACACCGCCGGTCAGGGCGCCGATCGTGAGCACCGGCCCGGCCACGAAGATGGCGTTGCCGACTCGCCGTGGGATGGAGCCCGGGAGCGAGGTCTCCCGTACAAGACGGCTCCAGGCATACCAGTGGAGCGTGACGAACACCGCCAGAACGGCGACTGCGAAACGGAATCTGAGGCGACTCGGCGTGCACGATGGTGCGCGCGGGAATGAGTATTCCCGGACCACCTGAATCCCGGTCCTCATGGACGGTCCGCAGGCGGGAGCGCCTGGGCGGTCGCACGGTCGGATCAGGTGTGTGTGATGGCCCGTGCGCCGGCGATGGCGGTGAGCCGGAGCTTGGTCTCGTCCTCACTGCCAGGCACGGCGGTCATGATGACGATCTTGAGCTCGGAGTCGCCGTCGGTCAGGACATCGCAGTCCACCGTGACCGGGCCCACCGAGGGGTGGTCGATCGTCTTGTGGTCCTCGCGGTGCGCGGCCACCTCTCCGGTCGCCCACAGATCGGCGAACCTTTTGTTGCCCGCGTTCAGCTCGCGGATCAGCGTGGCCAAGCGGGTGTCCTGAGGGAAGCGTCCCGTGGCGCGGCGCAGGTCGGAGACGACGGCGGCGTCGGTCGCTTCGCGGTCCGCCTCGGTCACTGGCCACTGCGCGAGATGGGCGGGGCCGGCGTCCACGGGGAACCTGTCGCGGGCGAAGTTGCGCAGTGACGGTGGCGAGGCGGAGGGGTCGCCGAGCAGGGCGGCCCACCCACGGTTCCACCACACCAGTTGCCAGTCCGCCGCGAACACGGCAACCGGCACGTCCCCGAGCCGGGCGAGCACTCGCTGCATGCCGGGCGGGAGATGGCCGGAGATCGCACCGTCCACCGGCGGGACGAGCTGGGCCAGTCGGTACAGGTGGTCCCGCTCGGCGGTGGAGAGCTGCAGGGCGCGTGCCAGGGACGCCACTACCGGCGCTGAGGGGGTCGTGGCCCGCCCCTGTTCCAGGCGCACGATGTAGTCGACCGATACTCCAGCAAGATCAGCCAGTTCTTCGCGCCGCAGGCCGGCCGCCCGGCGCCCGCGGGCCACCGGCAGCGCGGCGGCCGACGGGGGCAGCCGGTCCCGCCACGTGCGGATCATCGCGCCCAGTCCGGTTCCGGATACTGTCGACATGGTCTTTATTTTCCCGCATCCCCCGTCGTGTGTGTGGGCGTGAGGGTGGTACTGGTCTTCCTACCGTTGAAGCGTCCCTGGTTCGCCTCCCTCGGCGGGACCATGGTTGAGGGCAAGGCGATCACCTTCTTCACCGGAGCCAACGTGGTTCTCGGCCGTGAGACCGCCCGCCGCCTGATGGAGGGCGCCAGACCGTGCTCGTCGGAGCCTGCAACCACGAGCAGGGCGAGAAGGTCGCCGCCGCGCTCGGCGCACGCTGAGATCGACGTCTACTGCCAGGGCGAGACCGCCTGGCCGTGTAACCGGCCGCGCCGGGCCGGCAGTTTCAGGCGACGTGGACACCATGAAGTCGCTGAAACGTACGCTGCCCGCCCCCGCCTTCCAGTGCTGGGGCACCTCACTGCTCGACTCCGCTCGCCCTTCTTCCGGGCTTGTGGCTGAATCCCTCGGTTCTGCCACCCGGACAGTCGTCCGATGCGCAATTGGCGGACCGCGGTCCGCTTGACTCCACCTGCGGCGGACACGTGCAGAGCGGGTGGCCGGGCCCTGCGCCGGCCCCGCCTCACGTGTCGTTGAGCCATTCCCGATCTGTAGAAGAAGGCTGACGATGGCCCCATCGACGACCAGCACCATCACGTTACGCGTCAACGGCGAGCAACACACACTGCCCGTCGACCACCGCACCACTCTGCTCGACGCTCTGCGCGGGCGACTGGACCTGACGGGCACCAAGAAGGGCTGTGACAAGGGCAGTGCGGTGCCTGCACCCTCCTGCTCGATGGGCGCCGGACCGTTTCCTGTCTGCAGCTCGCGGTGGCGGCCGGGGGTAGGGAGATCACCACTGTCGAGGGCCTGGCAGACGGCGAGCGGCTGCACCCGGTGCAGCAGGTGTTCCTCGAGCTGGACCGTTACCAGTGCGGCTACTGCACTCCGGGGCAGATCTGCTCGGCCGTCGCGGTGATCGAGGAACACGCATCCGGTTGGCCAAGTGCCGTGACCGACGACGTCCGGCCCGAAGCCGCGCCGCCGTCCCTTTCCGCGGAGGAGATCCGGGAGCGGATGAGCGGAAACCTGTGCCGCTGCGGCGCGTACGTGGGGATCACGGAAGCCGTTGCTTGCGCCGCAGCAGGTGCGAGCACGCAGGTGGCAGCGTGAGGGAGTTCAACTATCAGCGCGCTCAAGACGTAGCCGGCGCCCTCGCGCTGCTCGACGACGAGCCGGAGGCGCGATTCCTCGGCGGTGGTACCAACCTCGTCGACCTCATGAAGTTGGGTGTCGAACGCCCCGCCCGGCTCCTCGATGTACGCGGACTCCCCTTCAATCGCATCGAGGTGACCGAGGACGGCCGCCTGCGCATCGGTGCCACGGTCACCAACAGCGACCTCGCCGTCCATCCCGAAGTCCGGCGGTGCTACCCGGCGTTGCCCCAGACCGTACTCGCCGGCGTCTCCGGGCAGCTGCGCAACATGGCCACCGTCGGCGGGAACCTGCTCCAGCGCACCCGCTGCGGCTACTTCGCCGACGTGACCAAGCCGTGCAACAAGCGCGTGCCCGGCAGCGGCTGCCCCGCCGTCGAGGGTGAGCATCGCAACCACGCGATTCTGGGCGCTTCCGAGCACTGCGTGGCCACCCACCCGTCCGACATGGGCGTGGCGCTGACCGCCTTCGATGCCGTGGTCTCTTACGAAACGGCCGGCGGGCCGGGCGAGTTGCCGCTGGCCGACTTCTATATGCCGGTGGGGGACTCTCCGCACCGGGAGACGGCGCTGCCGCCGGGTGCGCTGATCACCGGCGTGACGCTGCCGCCCACCCCGGTCGCTGCCCGTTCCCGTTACCGCAAGGTGCGCGAGCGTGCGTCGTATGCTTTCGCGATCGGTTCTGTCGCCGCCGCGCTCGACGTCCGCGACGGCGTCGTAGGGGATGTGCGTCTGGCCTTCGGGGCGGTCGCGTCCCGGCCGTGGCGGGCCCGCGAGGCCGAGCGCGTGCTGACGGGAGCACCAGCCGACCTCGAGAGCTTCGCCGCCGCCGCGGTCGCTGAACTGGCCGCCGCGAGGCCGCTGCCGCACAACGCCTACAAGGTGCCGCTGATGCGCGACCTCGTGGTGGCCGTACTGACCGAACTCACCGAGGAGTCCGACCGATGACTACCACCACGGCACCCACCGCCAAGACCGTCGGCGCCTCGCACGTCCGTGTCGAGGGACGGGACAAGGTCACCGTCGCCGCCCGCTACGCGGGCGAGGTCCCCTTCGCCGACCTCGCCCACGGCTGGCTCGTGCTGTCCACTGTCGCCCGCGGCCGCGTCCGTTCGGTGGAGAGCGCTCCCGTCCTCGGCATACCGGGCGTGCTCGCGGTCCTGCACCACGGCAACGCCATGCCGGTCAACGCAGACATCGTCCTGCCCCCGCTGAACGTCAGGCCGCATCCGGAGGTCGCCCTCTTCCAGAGCGACCGGGTCGCGCACGTGGGCTGGCCGGTGGCGCTGGTCGTCGCCGAGCCGTCCGAGCAAGCCAGGGAGGCCGCCGAGGCGCTCGTGGTCACTACGAGCAGGAACCCCATGACATCGCCTTCTTCGCCGACCGCCCCGACACCTACCCGGTGACCGGCATCGCTGGGCCGGGACTGACGGAGAAGGGGGACACGGGGGCAGAACTCGCCGCGTCGGCTGTCGTCGTGGACGAGGAGTACACCACCCCGCAGGAGCACCACAACCCGTTGGAGCCCCATGCGACGACGGCACGGTGGGACGGCGGCCGGCTCGAGGTCGTCGACTCCAACCAGAGCAGCGGCAATGTCGTCGGCCAGCTCGCGCAGCTGTTCTCGCTCGACCCCGCCTCGGTGCGGGTACAGGCGGAGAACGTCGGCGGCGGCTTCGGCAGCAAGGGACCCATCGGCGTTCACCAGGTGGCCGCTGTGATGGCAGCGACGCTTGTGCAGCGCCCCGTCCGGGTTGTACTGACCCGCCGTCGGATGTTCTCGCTCAACGGTTACCGCAGCCCCACGATCCAGCGGCTCAGGCTGGGTGCGGACGCCGACGGACGGCTGCGTGCCCTGGACCACCGCTCCCTGAGCATGACCTCGACCGGGTACCAGTACGTCGAGGCGGCCGCCGCGATCTCGCGGGTGATGTACGACGCCGACGCTCACCGCACCGCCAACGAGGTGGTCCCGCTCGATGTTCCGTCCCCACAGTTCCTGCGCGCGCCCGGTGAGGCACCGGGGGCGTTCGCGCTGGAGTCGGCGCTCGACGAGCTCGCCGAGAAGCTCGGCATCGACCCGATCGAGCTGCGGGTGCGCAACGAGCCCGACGAGGGGCCGGTGTCCGGGCATCCGTTCAGCAGCCGCAATCTGATCGACTGCTTCCGGGAAGGCGCCCGCAGGTTCGGCTGGGCGGACCGCGACCCACGGCCCGGTATGCGCCGGGACGGACGCTGGCTGATCGGTACCGGCGCCGCGGCGTCCAGCTACAAGGTGCTGGCCGCGCCGTCCACGTGCGCGGTGACGGCGGAGGCGGACGGCACCTTCACCGTGCGCATCGCCGCCTCCGACATCGGAACGGGGGCGCGGACCGCGCTCACCCAGATCGCCGCCGACGCGCTCCACGTGGCGCCGGACAAGGTCCGGGTCCACATCGGGGACAGCGACTTCGGCCCGGCCGCATCCGGTGCCGCCTCCATGGGCACCCGCTCCTGGGCCTGGGCCGTCAAGGCCGCTGCCGGGGAACTGCTGAAGCGGCTCTACCCGAGCGCCACCATCCCGCCGGAAGGCATCACCGCACACTCCGACACCACCGCGGCCATCGTCGCTCTCGCGCAGCAACAGCCCAAGGAACGGCACACCTTCGGTGCCCAGTTCGCCGAGGTCGCCGTGGACCCCGCCAGCGGCGAGGTGCGCGTACGGCGCATGCTCGGCGTCTTCGCGGCCGGGCAGATCGTCAACTCGCTGACCGCACGGAGCCAGTTCATCGGCGGCATGACCTGGGGTATCTCCATGGCCCTTCATGAGGAGGCCACCCTCGATCCCGTCACCGGCGGCCTCGTCGGTGCCGACCTCGCGGGCTATCACATCGCCGCGCACGCCGACGTATCCGCCCTCGAGGCGTACTGGGTGGACGACCCGGACCCCGACGACCCGGTGGGCATCAAGGGCATCGGCGAGGTCGGCAACGTCGGCGCCGCCGCGGCCATCGCCAACGCGGTCTGGCACGCGACCGGGGTCCGCCACCGCCACCTGCCCATCCGGCCCGACCGGGTCCTGACCGAGGGGGCCCCAAGTTCTGGACATCGCCGAGGAGCTGAGCCGTTGGGTCGAAGAGGTCAGGACCTTCGCCGTCGCCACCGTCGTGGCGGTGAGCGGCAGCAGCCCGAGAGGGCCCGGCGCCGCCCTCGCCGTGAACGCCGAGGGGACGGTGATCGGCTCCGTCTCCGGCGGCTGCGTGGAAGGTGCGGTCTACGAGCTGTGCCAAAAGGCCCTGGCCGAGGGCAAGCCAGTCCTCGAGCGCTTCGGCTACAGCGACGAGGACGCCTTCGCGGTCGGCCTGACCTGCGGCGGGATCATCGACATCCTGGTCACGCCCCTACTCGCCGGGACGCCCGTCGGCGTGGCATTCCGGTCCGTGGTGATGGCCGCCGCCCGCGGTGAACCGGCGGCACTGGCCCGGGTGGTGCGCGGCCCTGCCGGCCTGCTGGGCACCGGCCTCCTCGTGCGCGCCGACGGCTCCTACGAGGGAGGACTCGGCGGCCCTTCGGAGCTGGACCGGACGGCGGCAGCCGCGGTGCATGCCCTGCTGAACGCCGGTCGCAGCGGCACGCTCGACCTGCCGGAGGACAGCTCGCTCAGCCCCCTCGGCCTCACCCTGCTCGTCGAGTCCCTGTGCCACCACCCCGCACGATCGTCTTCGGGGCGATCGACCGCGCCGCCGCACTCCTCCGCGTCAGCAAGTTCCTGGACTACCACGTGACGGGCTGCGATGCCCGCCCCGTCTTCGCCACCCGGGCCCGCTCCCCCGACGCCGACTACATCGTCGTCGACTGGCCGCACCGCTACCTGCGGAACCCGGAAACGGACGGGCCGGACAGCCGCCGACTCAGTCACACTCGGTATCGGACTGATGTCCGCTTGAATGAAGGCTCACCATAGCGGGTGAGCGGGCTCGGCCTGAGTGGGCGGTGCACGTCCTCGTCCCGCTGTCCGAGGCCGCCGAGCCTCACGGATCCGTCACGAAGGCACCCCCGTTCGGGGCGGTCGCCTTCGACGGCCCTCTGCTCCCTGCTCCCAACGGCACACAGCACGCCGAGCCCGGAGTGCGACGGAGACGCGTTCGGTTGGAGTAGGCCGCCGCCGTGCACCTGGGGGAAGGGGACGGCGGCGGCCCTGACGCCCCGCGGTGTGGCGTCGTGAGCCGCCGCCGGACGCCGGTGGGAACGCCCGGGTGGCCGGCGGGTGGACCGGCCCGCCCAGGCGTTCAGAGCAGGGCTTCGGGGGTGATGGGCAGTTCGCGGATGCGGCGGCCGGTGGCGTTGAAGACCGCGTTGGCGACGGCGGGCGCCACTCCGACGATGACGATCTCCCCGAGTCCCTTGACGCCGATCGGGTCGGCCTCGTAGTCCTGCCCGTCGATGTATGTCGCCTTCAGGTCGGCGGGGATGTCGGCGTGGACCGGTACGAGGTAGTCGGCGAGGTTGGCGTTGACGATCCGGCCGTCGCGGTGGTCGGTGACCGTGTGCTCGAGGAGGGCCTGGCCGATGCCGCCGACCATGGCTCCGATGGCCTGGCTGTCGGCGAGTCTCGGGCTGATGATCCGGCCGGCGTCGTACACACCGACCATGCGCCGGACCCGTACCAGGCCGAGCGTTGCGTCGACGGCTACTTCCGCGAAGGTCGCGGCGTAGGCGTAGTAGGAGAACTTCTCCGATCCGGACGGCCCGGCGTACGAGCCGACCGCTTCGAGGTGGGTGAGGTTGTTGCGGGCCAGGAGCCGCTGGTACGTCTCCCCGCGCGCGGGGTTGCCCTTGACGTACAGCCGGCCGCCGCGCACCACGATGTCGGCGGGATCGGCGCCGTACAACGGCGATCCTTCGTCCTTGACCGCGAGGTTGATGGCCTGCTTGCGCAGTTTGTCGCCGCCGTCCTGGACGGCGGAGCCGACACTGGCCATGGTCTGCGAACCGAAGTGGCCGGGGGCCGGCGGCATGCGGGAGTCGCCGAGCCGGAAGGTCACCTGGCGCATGGTCAGGCCCAGGGCGTCGGCGGCGACCTGGGTCATGGACGTGGCCGTGCCGGGACCCATGTCACTGGTGGCGGACTGCACCAGGGCGGTGCCGTCGGCATCCAACCTGAACGAGGCCTGGGCCTGGCTGCGCATGGTGTCGTACACACCGGCGGCCATCCCCATACCGATGAGCCAGTCACCCTCCCGCGTCGAGCGGGGCTCAGGGTTGCGCCGGTGCCAGCCGAACTCGTGAGCGCCCACGCGGTAGCACTCGCGCAGGCGGCGGGTGGAGAATGGCAGCCCGTTGGACTCGTCGGCGGCGGGTTCGTTGCGCAGCCGCAACTCGATCGGGTCCACGCCCAGTTCGTGAGCGAGCTCGTCCATCGCCGACTCGACGGGGTAGGCGCCGCTGGCGTAGCCGGGGCCGCGCATGTTTGTCGGCGTGTTCACGTCCAGCGGTACATGCTCGTACACCTGGCGGACGTTGGGCGTGCTGTAGAGCATCCGGCCAGGAACGAGAACCCGTTCGCTGAACGTCTGATAGCTGGAGGTCTCGGCGCGGACGTCGTGCGCCGACGCGGTCAGGCGGCCCCGCCGGTCGCTGCCCAGTCGCAGTCCGTACTCGTACGCGGGCCGGTATCCCACGCCGAAGTACGTCTGCCTGCGGGTGAGCGCGAGTTTCACGGGGCGTTTCACCTCGCGGGCGGCGATGGCCGTGATGACGGTGTGCACCCAGGTCGGGCCGGCGCTGCCGAAGCCGCCGCCGACGACAGGCGCGATGATACGGACCTTGTCCGCCGGCATGCCGAACTCGGCAGCCATGGTCATCACGGCCCCGCCCACCCAGTTGGTCTTCTCCCAGAGAGTGAGTTGGTCGCCGTCCCAGTGGGCGACGGTGCCGGCCGTCTCCATCGGGTTGTGGTGATTGCGGGCCATCCGGTACGCCAGATCCAGCTTCACGTCGGCGGTTTTCATGGCCGCGTCCGCGTCGCCGCGCGTATAGGTCTCGGGATCGTCCGCGGGGTCGGCGGCGCCTATGTCGGTCGAGACAGGCTGGGCATCATAGGAGACCTTCACCAGGCTCGCGGCGTGCTGTGCCGTCTCCAGCGTGGTCGCCACCACGACCGCGACGGGCTGACCGAAGAACCGGACGCGGTCCTCCTGGAAGGCCCGAAGCTCGTCGGGTGGCGGCCACCACCCCTGCAGAGGCGCGAGCTTGGGTGCGTTGAGGTGGCTGATCACCTTCAGGACGCCGGGCTGGGCGAGGGCGGCGCGGGCGTCGATGCCGGTGATACGTCCGCGGCCGACACTGCTGTCGACGAGGACCGCGTGCACGACCCCGTCGGGGCTGTTGTCGGCGGCGTACTTCGCTCTCCCGGTGACCCTCAGCCGTGCGTCGACCCGGTCCACCGACGCGCCGACTGCTGCCTGTGGCTGGCTCACTTGGTGCCTCCTACGGTGCGCAGCTGGCGTTCGACGGTGCGCTTGAGCAATTCCACCTTGAAGCGGTTGTGCTGGAGGGGGTGGGCCCCGTCCGCCGCCATCTCGGCCGCCTCGGCCCACAGGGCCTTCGAGGGCCGCTCGCCGATGAGCCGCTGTTCGACGGCGGGCAGCTTCCAGGGCACGGTGCCCACTCCCCCGGCGGCCACCTTCGCCTCGCGGATCACACCGCCACGGAGGTGCAGGGCGACGGCCGCCGAGGTGAGGGCGAACTCGTACGACTGCCGGTCACGCACCTTCAGATAGCCGGACCTGAGCGGGCGCGGATGGGCCGGAACCTCCACTGCGGTGATCAACTCGCCCTTCTGCAGGGCCTGTTCACGGTTCGGAGCGCTGCCCGGCCGCAGCAGGAAATCGGCCAACGGTACGGTACGCTCGCCGTCCGGGCCCAGCAGGTGCACACTCGCCTCCAGCGCCGCGAACGCCACGGCGGCATCGGAAGGATGCGTGGCCACACAGGACTCGGACGTACCCAGGATCGCGTGGGAGCGGTTGAAACCGTCCAGGGCCGCGCAACCGGAGCCCGGCTCACGCTTGTTGCACGCGGCGGAGACGTCACGGAAGTAGGCGCAGCGGGTGCGCTGCATGATGTTGCCGCCGATCGTGGCCATGTTCCGCAGCTGGGGCGAGGCGCTCAGCTCCAGCGCCTCCGAGAGCACGGGAAACAGGGCGCGCACCTTGGGATGGGCCGCGGCCTCGGCCATCCGCACCAGCGCGCCGATCCGCAGGCCGCCGCGTTGCGTGACCGTCACCTCGTGCAGGGGCAGCGCGCTGATGTCGACCAGCGTGCCGGGGCGTTCGACGGTCTCGCGCATCAGGTCCACCAGAGTGGTGCCGCCCGCGATGTAGCGGCCGCCGCGCCGGCCGGCGGCGAGTGCCTCACGGGTGTCGGAGACCCTGGCATAGGTGAAGGGATACATGACCGGGCCTCATTTCCCGCGGGCGGTCTGCTCGACGGCGCGCACGATCTTCACATAGCAGCCGCAGCGGCAGAGATTGCCACTCATCCACTCCCGGATCTCGCCCGTGGAGCCGGTGTGGCCTTCCTCGATGCACGCGACACCGGACACGATCTGGCCGGAGGTGCAGTAACCGCACTGGAAGGCGTCCTGCTCGATGAACGCCTGCTGCAGCGGATGGAGCCGCTCGCCCTCCTCCAGGCCCTCGATCGTGGTGACCTCGGCGCCCTCCAGCCGCACCGCAAGCGTCAGACAGGAATTGACGCGGCGTCCGTCGACCAGCACCGTACAGGCCCCACAGGCACCGGCGTTGCAGCCCTTCTTCGAACCCGTCAGATCCAGATGCTCGCGCAGCAAATCCAGCAGCGAGGTGCGGTTGTCGACCGTGACGGTGCGTCGGACGCCGTTGACCGTCAGGGAAACGCGACTGACGGGCGGCGCCTGGGCGGCCACCGCCTCCTCGGCACCGAACGCGGGCGGCGTCGCGACCAGACCGCCGGCCAGGGCTACCCCTCCGACCACGGTGGTCGTCGCGATGAAGGTACGTCGGGTCGGCGGTGAGGAAGGCTCGGTGGGCGGAGACGCCATTGCGTCGGAAAGTTCGGTGGACATGTCGCTTTCCCTCGCTGGGTACGGGTGGTTGTCAGGGGCTTGGCGTTGGGCCGCGCGGTTCCGGGAGGGCGTCCGCGGGTCCGGCGTCGCGGTCGATGGGTGTCCGGGTTTCGGTGAGAAACAGCCCTGTGTCGGCCTGTCGGATGGCGATGATCTCCGCCGCGATGGGCAAAGGGGTCTCCTCGGGTGTACGGGGGCCGAGGTCCAGCCCGATCGGTGACCTGAGCCGGGACAACTCCTCTCCAGGGCCGACTTCGCGCAACCTGCGCCCGCGGTCGGCGTGTGTGCGGCGCGAGCCCATGGCACCGACGCAGGCGACCGGTATCCGCAGAGCTTCGCGAAGCAGCGGACGTCGAACTTGCGTCGTGGGTGAGGACGCACAGGACGGAATGCGCGTCGGTTTCGGTGCGGCAGGTAGCGGTGGGGCCAGTCGACGACGACGTCGGCATCGGGGAAGCGGTCCCGAGTCGCGAAGGCAGGGCGGGCGTCGCACACGTTCGGGAAACGTCGACCGTGCCGGTGCGGCCGGCTTCCAGCAAGGCACGTGCCTGGGTGTCCACGGTCCGGTCCAGCGCGGCGTGGTCGTCGTCCCCGGCGGATGGCCTGGGTAGGGCTGCCGGTTCCTTGCTGGCGGCGTCCTGACAGGGGCGTCGGCGAAGGCGTCATCGATGAAACCGACCCACTCTACCTGCCCTTCTTGAACGCTTGCGTGCAGTTGTCGTGGACGGCCCGACGGCGCTGCTCTCGCGATCGACGGCCTGCGCCACCCCCGAGTGCACGCGATGCGCTGCCACTGACACCGACAACGGTGGCCTCGGAGAGCTCCCGGCTCTCCTCGATCCCCCGACTCAACTTCCGAGCAGCGTCATGCACTTGATCCCCCAGACAGAATCCGACCAGCCGGACGCGCGTGCGGGGCGGGTGTTTCAGACGGCCGTCGCCCGTGGAGGGCTGCAAGACCTCGACTACCTCGAACCGATCCGCCAACCGTCGGATCTCATGCGGCAATGCCGATCTGCCGCATGATGTCCTGCATGTCGAACAGGACGAACTCCTCGGTCATGAGGTCGTCCTGCCACTTCGCTATGGTCGTGAAGAACGTGGTGAACGACTTCCCCGTCGGCTCGATCACCTGGCCCTCAAGAGTCAGGGTGCCAGTGAAGGTTCCGCTGAGCCTGCCCATCGCGACCGACCACGCGCCCTGTCCGAACTGCACGTCGTAGGGGTCGTTGTGCACCTTCAGGTCGGGGAACGCTGCGACGAAGAACTCGGTGTCCCGTCGGTGCGGGGGGATACCGGTGGTTTCCGGCAGCCCGAAGACGTGCGCCTTGACATCCGGGGCGTGTCGGTGGTCGAGGAAGAAGTCGTAGTCCCGTGCGTTGAACGCGTCGTCAGCCGCCTTCATGAGGCGCAGCCAGCGCGCCACCTGTTCGCTGGGCTCGCCCGTGCCGGTGCCTCGATCGAAGCCGTCCCGGTCGGTCGCGGAGGGCGCCGCGCCCGGATATTCGAGATCGCTGTGCTGTGGGGAATCGATGCCGCTCATCTGCCTGGCTCTCCTGGGCTCTCCGACAGTGAGTTACTCCCTGCCGTGCAGTAGCATCACGGTATGAGCCGTACCGAGGACTCACAAGAACGCACTTTGGGGACAGGCGCTCACCTCCCGGTGAGTCACTCTCGACCGGTCAGTAGACTGTCGATCCCGTCGGCGGATGATCCGAGGTGCTCTGTCAGGGCCGTGCTGGACCGGATCGCAGACAAGTGGACCGCTTTGGTGATCACGATCCTCGCCGGCGGGCCGATCGGGTACGCCGAGCTTCGCCGGTCGGCGGCCGGCGTCTCGCACAAGATGCTTGCGCAGACGCTGCGCAAGCTCGAGCGCGATGGCTTCGTGGACCGCACCGTCGTGGATGCGCGCCCAGTCAGGGTGACCTACTCGCTCACCCCGTTCGGAGAGACGATCGTCCCACCGCTCGCGGCGCTTCGGCGGTGGGCAAGCACCTATGGCCCCGAAATGGTCGCCAACCAGGGCATTTACGATCAGCGCGCACAAGACGCGCCCGGGGGCGACGCCGAGTGACTCCTCAGGTGACGGTGAGCGGCCGTCACTCGGGACGACTGTCCATGACCGAGCGTGACTTCATCGCGCTGATCGAACCAGCTGGTCAAAGCGCCGATCGTGCTCGTGTGGGATCGCCTGAACACCACGTCTCACGCCCCGTCCCGAGAGCCGATCGCCGAACGTGCAGGACTGACGTGCTCCTGCCCAGGTTGCCGCCCCCGGGTCGGATGAGCAGGGCACGCAGGTCGTCGACGTCCTCTCGGCGCGGGTCGGGCCAGGCGCCGATGGACTGTTCCCGGTTCGGAGTGTTGCCGGGCAGCAGCAGGAAGTCGGCGAACGGGACGGCACGCACGCCGTTCGGACCCAGCAGGCGCACGCTCGCCTCCAGTACCGCGAAGGCCACCGCGGCATCGGAAGAATGTATGGCCACGCGGGACTCGGACGTGCCGAGGATCGCGTGGGCGCGGTTGAAGTGGGGCACAGCTCCAGCGCCTCGGAGATCACGGCATATAGGGCGCACACCTTGGGATGGGCCGCAGCCTCGGCCATGCGCACCAGCGTGGTGCCGCCCGCGATGTAGCGGCCGCCGCGCCGGCCGGCGTCGAGGGCCTCACGCGTGTCGGAGACCCTGGCACAGGTGAAGGGATACACGGCCATTGCCCCGGCGTCCGTCGACCAGGACGGTACAGGCCCTTAGGGTGCGCCGGACACCGTTGACCGTCAGCGAAACCCGGCTGCGGCGCCTCGGCCGCCCCCGCCGCCTCGGCACCGAACGCGGGCGGCGCTGCGATCAGGCCGCCCGCCAGGGCAACCCCTCCGCCCCCCTGTGTGGTCAGAACATGGTGTTGTCGTTCGCCGAGGTCTCGGGCACCGCCTGAAGGACGTCCCACTGCTCCACGATCTTGCCGTTCTCGAACCGGACGATGTCGGCCACTGCGGTGCCGCGGTCCGCCGCGGAGGTAGTCAGATGGCTCGTTGGATATACGGGTCACGCAGGTAGAGGTCAGCAGCCTTCTGCGGCTGCTTCTTGTTGAGGGTGAGGTCCACGAAGGCGAGGGCCATCCGCTTGTTACGCGCTTCCTTGGCGGCTTGGACGGTGGCCGATGCGCGGTGTGGTCTCCGTTCCGGCGAAGGCGTAGGTGCCCTCGCTGAGTGCGGCGGCGGTGAGTACACCGACCCCGAGGAGACCGGCGCGGCGGCTGAGGGTAGAGGGCTTCATGACAGTCTCCACATTTTGCTCTGCGGCAATGAACCGGACTTGCTGGTCTCCCGACCCCGTCATGCGACTCCCGGCACAGTCCCCAGCACCGCCGGCTGCCCTGCGCTGCGGTGGATGGGTGTCCGGGTGTCGGTGAGCGGTGTGCCTGTGCCGCCGTGCCGGGTCGCGATGATCTCGGCAGCGATGGACAGGGCGGTCTCTTCGGGCGTACGGGCACCGAGATCGAGGCCGATGGGCGACCTGAGCCGGGCCAGCTGCGCCTCCTCGACGCCGGCTTCACGCAACCGGCGCTCGCGGTCCGCGTGGGTGCGGCGCGATCCCATGGCGCCGACGTAGGCGACCGGCATCCGAAGGGCCTCACGCAGAAGGGGTACGTCGAACTTGGCGTCATGGGTGAGGACGCACAGGACGGTGCGTGTGTCGGTCGAGGTGCGCCCGAGGTAGCGGTGAGGCCAGTCGACGACGATGTCGTCGGCGTCCGGGAAGCGGGCCCGGGTGGCGAAGACAGGGCGGGCGTCGCACACGGTCACGTGGTAGCCGAGGAACTTGCCGACCCGCACCAGTGCGGCGGCGAAGTCGATCGCGCCGAACACGATCATGCGGGGAGGGGGCGTGTTCACCGCGACGAGCAGGGTGAGACCGCCCGGGCAGTGGGATCCGTCCTCCGAGATCTCGACCGTTGCGGTATGGCCGGCGTCCAGCAAGGCACGCGCCTGGCCGACCACGGCCCGGTCCAGCGCGACGCGGCCGTCGCCGTGGGTTCCTACATGTGTCCCGTCGGGACGGACGAACAGGGTCTTGCCCAGGAGTTCGGCCGGGCCTCGGATCACCTGGGTCAGGGCGGCCGGCTCGTCACGTACGGCGCTGGCCAGGGCGGACCGGAACGCCGTCCGGACGAGCGCTTCCGCGGTGACCGACGTGACCAGGACGTCGATGATCCCGCCGCAGGTGAGGCCGACGGCGAAGGCGTCCTCGTCGCTGTAGCCGAACCGTTCGACGACGGCCCTGCCGTCCTCGAGCGCTTGCCTGCAGAGTTCGTAGACGGCTCCTTCCACGCAGCCGCCGGAGACTGATCCGATGGCCTTGCCGTCGCGGTCGACGGCGAGGGCCGCCCCGAGTCCGCGTGGCGCGCTGCCGCTGACACCGACCACCGTGGCCACGGCGAACTCCCGGCCTTCCTCGAGCCATCCGCTCAACTCTTGGACGATGTCAAGCACTTGATCCCTCCGCAGACAGAGCGCAATGGGGCCGAACAGGCAGGTGGTGTCCGCGTACACCGATGGCGCGCAGGTGTTGGCGGAAAACGAGAACGCTGATCCGAGCCATGGGCCGTGGCCGTTTCGTCACCGCGGGCCCACTAACCGGACTGCTGTCCGCTACGCAGGAAAAGTAGCGGACCGCGGTCCGCTTCACAAGGGCTGCCAAATGAGAAGAGCAACGGAGTTGAGCAGTGTCCGGACGCAGGCGGGCGTGCCGCTCAGCGGAGCCTGTTGCCGTCGCCTTACACCTGTCACTCCCGTGGCGTGATCTCCGCCATCCGTGACCATCCCTGCCCGGGCGTCTCGACGTTGATGATGTCGGGCGTCATGGCCACCACGTCCGGCATCCAGGCCATCGCCGCTTTGAAGTGCTCGGAGTCGACGTGCTCGACACCCGCTTCCCCGGAGGCGAATGCCTCCAGAAGGACGAAGCGGTCGGGATCGAAGGTGTCGACGGACCACTCGAAGAAGAGGTTGCCGGCCTCGGCGCGGGTGGCGGCGGTGAAGTCGGCCACGCGGTCGAGCCACTGGTCGCGGTATTCCGGGCGGACGGTGAATCGTACGGCGATGAAGATCATTCATTGCTCCTTGAGACAGTTACTCGAAACCGCTCCTTGGGACAGCTCCTTGGGGCAATGCAAAGAGGCGCTCAGCCGGCGAACACGCTCGCCAGCAGAGCCAGGTTCAGGGCCACCACCACCACGCTGACCGTCCAGGCGCAGTACGTGGTCGCGCGTCGGTTGGCCCAGCGGCCCATGACGGCCGCATCGCGGGTGAGCAGGACGAGCGGGATGAGGGCGAAGGGAATGCCGAAGGAGAGGATGATCTGGCTGAGGACCAGGCTCTCCGTCGGGCCGGCCCCGGCCGCGAGGACCACGATCGCGGGTGTCATGGTGAGCAGCCTGCGCAGCAGTACCGGGATCCGGCGCCCGAGGAAGCCGCCCATGACCACCTCGCCCGCGTACATCCCGACGCTGGTTCCCGCCAGGCCGGAGACGAGCAGGGCCAGCGCGAAGGCGAGGGCCGCCGCGGGGCCTACGAGCCGCCCGTACGCGTCGTGTGCCGCGCCGAGCGAGTCAGCGGCCTCGGGGACGCCGGGGTGGAACAGGGTCGCCGCCGACACCAGCAGTGCCACGTTCACGGCGCCCGCCAGGACCATCGCCACCAGCACGTCGGCACGGATGTGCCGAAGCAACCGGTCACGCAGCGGCCGGTCCGGGTCGTTCGTGGGCCCCTGACCGGGACCGTTGGCTCCGGGGGCGAGGGAGAGACTGTAGCGGTCGCTGGTGAGCGCCGAATGCAGATAGATCACATGTGGCATGACCGTGGCGCCGACGATTCCGCCTGCCAGGACCAGGCTCTCCGTGCCCGACAGTCCCGGCAGGAGTCCGTCGGCGACGGTCGCCAACGGGGCGCCGGCTCCGATGACCTGGCCGAGGAACAGGCCCAGGAGGCAGGCCAGCCCCACCGCCATCAGCACCTCGAACCGGCGCCGGCCGCGACCGCGCATCGGCATCAGCAGCAGCGAGACCGCGCCGACGACCACACCTCCGAGCCACAGAGGCAGGCCGAACAGCAGGTGCAGAGCGATGGCCCCGCCGACGACCTCCGCGAGGTCGGTCATCACGACGACCGCCTCCGCCTGCGCCCACAACCCCCACACCACCGGTCTGCGGTACCTGGCCCGGCACAGTTCCGGCAGGCTCATACCCGTGGCGACCCCGAGCTTGGCCGAGAGGTACTGCAGCAGCATCGCCACGACGTTCGCGGTGAGCAGCACCCACAGCAGCAGCGGCCCGAAGGTGGCGCCCGCCTGGACGTTGGTGGCGAAGTTACCCGGGTCGACGTAGGCGATGGCGGCGACGAACGCCGGGCCGAGCAGGGTGTACGAGAGGCCGGAACGAAGACGAGGGCGGCGCTCGGCGGGAGTGCGGCCGGAACCGCCGGACGCGCCCTCGTCCAGGGAGGCTTCGAGGGGGATGGGAGCGAGCGGGATGGGATCGAGAGGGATGGGATCCAGTTGCCCGGACCGGGCCGGTGTGGGTTCCGCCGTCATGATGTCGCTGCTCTCCTTGTCGGACGCGAGGCGCGGACGTTCTGGTGGCCGACGGGGGGTGGGACCGCGGCGGATGGTGGCGGGGCGGGTGGCGGAAAGGGCGTTGCGCCCGCCCCGCCATCCGAACGCGCGCCTGACGGCTACGGGATGTTGGACGGCCGCGGCAGTCCCTCGGCGAGGTCGCCGATCTCCGGGGAGTGGATGGAGCCGGGATTGCCGATGATCTCCTCGACGATCAGCGTCTCGGTGGTGAGCAGCAGGGCGGCGATGGACGCGGCGCTGAGCAGCGCGCTGCGGGTGACCTTGACCGGGTCGATGATCCCGCGCTCGTGCAGGTCGGCGTAGTCGCCGCGCAGGGCGTCCAGGCCGCTGCCGACGGGCAGCGTGGTCACCTTGGCCTCCGCCTCGTCGGGGTCGAGACCGGCGTTGATGGCGATCCAGCGCAGCGGTTCGGCGAGCGCCTTGGCGACGATGGCGCGGCCCACCGCGGCGTCCCCGTCACCCCGGCCGGGTTCGGGCCCGTCGAGCGCGGCGATGCGAGCCCGGGCGTGCAGCAGCGCAGAGCCGCCGCCCGCCACCACGCCCTCCTCGGCCGCAGCCCGGGTGGCGGCGAGCGAGTCCTCCAGGCGCATCTGCTTCTCCTTGAGCTCGACGCCGCTCGCGGCGCCGACGCGGATGACGGCGACGCCGCCGGAGAGTTTCGCGATGCGTTCGCCGAGCTTGTCCTGGTCGTGCTCGTTGGTGGCGCGCTCCAGCTCGGTCTTGAGGTTCTCGATGCGTTCGGCCACCCGCTCGTCGCCGCCGGCCCCGCCGAGGACGGTGGTGGAGCGTTCGGTGGCGATGACCTTTTCTGCGCGCCCGAGGTCGTCGAGGGTGGCGCTCTCCAGGGTGCGGCCCGCGGTGCCGGTGATGACCCGGCCGCCGGTGAGCGCGGCCATGTCCTCCAGCTCGGCGATGCGCCGGAAGCCGAAGCCGGGGGCGCGTACCGCGAGCGAACGGAAGGTGCCGTGCGCCGCGTTGGTGACGAGCATGCCGAGCGCGGGCCCGTCGACGTTCTCGGCGATGACGACCAGCGGGGAGCCGGTGCCCATCACCCGCTCCAGGACCGGCATCAGCTCCTGCACCTTGGTGATCTTGGTGTCGCAGTAGAGGAGGTACGGGTTCTCCAGGACGGCTTCCATGCGTCCCTGATCAGTGACCATGTAGGGGGAGATCCAGCCGCTGTCGAACTCCAGGCCCTCGGCGTACTCGACGGTGATCCCGAAGGCCGACGACTCCTCCACGGTGACGACGCCGGTGCGCCCGACGCGGGCCACGGCCTGGGCGATGGCCTCGCCGATGGCGGGGTCGTTGTTGGCGGACAGGGCGGCCACCCGCACGAGTTCGCCGTCGGTGCGGACCGGGCGCGACTGGGTGGTCAGCGAGTCGACGGCGGCCGCCACGGCGGCCTCGATGCCGTTCTTCAACAACACTGGATTGGCACCGTCGTTGACCGCCCTCAGCCCTTCGCGGACGATCGCCTGGGCGAGCACGGTGGCGGTGGTGGTGCCGTCGCCGACGTCCCCGTTGGTGCGGGTGGCCACCTCCTTCACGAGTTGGGCGCCCATGTTGGCGAAGGGATTCTTGAGCTGGATCTCGCGGGCGATGGTGACGCCGTCGTTGGTGATGGTGGGCGGCCCGGTCAACTTCTCCAGGACCGCGTTGCGGCCCTTCGGGCCGAGGGTGACACGCACGGCGTCGGCCAGCGCGTTCACCCCGCTCTCCAGCAGTGCGCGCGCTTCGGCGTTGAAGCGCAGTTCCTTCGCCATGGCGGTGTCGTCCCTTCGGGTACGGCTCGGATGCGGCAGGTGTACGGGCGGTGGCGGCGGCCTGTGTGCGGGCCTCCGTGGTGCGCCGACCCTCGTACGGGTCCACGGAGCGGCCGCCGCCACCTGCTTGGGGTACTGATCAGGGCACGAGGACAGCGCGCCCTCGCACCCGGCCCTGGTTCAGGTCGTCCAGGGCGCGGCCAAAGTCGTCCAGCGGGTAGGTGACGGTGTGGAGGGTGACCAGTCCGCGTGCCGCGAGGTCCATCAGTTCCACCAGGTCGGTGTAGGAGCCGACCAGGTTTCCGATGAAGTTGATCTCGGTGGAGATGATGTCGATGGTCGGCACGGACAGGGTTCCGCCGTAGCCGATGACGTAGTAGTCGCCGGCCCGGCGCAGCATCCGTACGCCGTCCTCCAGGGCGCCGCCCTCACCGACGAAGTCGAGCACGGCCTCGGCGCCCTGCCCTCCGGTGAGCGCGGCGACCTGGTCGACCTGGCTGCCGTCGGCGACGACGGTGTGGTGCGCGCCGAGCGTCTCGGCGAGCTTGAGTGCCTGAGCCGACCGGTCGACGACGATCAGCTCGGCGGGGGTGAGCGCCCGCAGCACCTGAATGCCGATGTGTCCGAGCCCCCCGGCGCCGATCACCACGGCCTTGGCGCCCGGAGCGAGCGTTCGGGCCGCCTTCTTCGCCGCGTGGTACGCCGTCAGGCCCGCGTCGGCCAGCGCGGCCACGTCGGCCGGAGCGAGGCCCGCATCGAGCGGGACGACCGCGCGGGCGTTGGTGCGCAGGTACTCGGCGAACCCGCCGTCGGAGTCGATGCCGGGGAAGGCGCTCGCCGCGCAGTGCACGTCGTCACCGCGCCGGCAGGCGGCGCACAGTCCGCAGGTGGCCAGCGGATGCAGGATCACCGGGTCGCCGGGAGCGACAGAGGTGACGGCGGATCCGACCTCCGCGACCCAGCCCGCGTTCTCGTGCCCCTGGACGTACGGCAGGCCCACCCCGCTCTTGGCCTCCCACTGGCCCTCGATGATGTGCAGGTCGGTACGGCACACGCCGGCGCCGCCGATCCTCACGATCACGTCCAGTGGTGAGGAGATCACCGGGTCGGGCACCTCGTCGAGCTGGGGCTGCTGGTCGTAGTGGTGCAGTCGTACGGCTTTCATGACGCTTCCTCCTTCCTGCGGCTCACTTGTGTCCAGCCGACGGGCCCGTAACGAGTGGCCAGCAGGCCCTCGCAGAACTCGGTGTTGGCACCGATACCGACACCGGCCGTGCGGCCCATGAGCAGGTGCCGCTCCAGGCCGGCGGCGGACACGGCCCGCCCCTCGTCGTCGGTGAACAGCGGCGCCGACGCGTCCGCCTGGAGGCCGAGCAGGGCGCGCCGGCGGCGCAGCGTCACCGTCAGGCGCTCGGGCAGGTCGCCCAGGACCGCGTCGGCAAGTTGCCGGTGGGTCCAACCGCGCTCCAGCAGACGCTTGCCGAGGCGGGCCTGGGCCGCGAGGTGCCCTTTGCGCAGGAAGACGGCGCGCAGCTCCTGCATGCGGTCGGGGTCGGCAAGGCCCGGGAACGCCTCGGCGAACGACTTCCCGCATCCCACGCCCTGGTTGATCTCCTCGGAGGCGAAGTGGTCCTCCAGGACCACCGTGCACTCCCCCGCCCAGGACAGCCGGGCCAGCTCGCGCCGGGCGTCCTCCACCATCAGCCAGGCGAAGTTGGGAGCGCAGAAGTAGGTGGGCAGCCGGAGTCTGGCCTCCACCGAGCCGTCGGCGCCGACGCTGACGGAGCGGACGAAGCCGAGTTCGGTGATGGGCCGGTCGAGTTCCGGGTCGAGCACCGCCGCCAGGGCCTCGTTGACGGCGGTGACCCGGTCGACCGCGTCGGTGACGGCGGTCATGCCGCCACCGCTGTGGCGGCGGGCAGTTGGGCGCTTCCGGGGACCTTCAGGTCGTACAGGCGCGCGTGGTTGAGGCCGAGGATCTTTCGCTTGGCGTCGGTGGTGAGGACGCCGTACTCGGACTGGAGGTCCCCGGGGATCTGGAAGTCGACGAACTTCTCGATCAGCCACTTCGGGCTCCAGATCGCGTAGTCGCTGCCGAACACGATCCGGTTGTCGTCGAGCCAGTACAGCAGCTCGCCGATGACCTGGGCGAAGTAGCGGGGGCGGGTGTGGATGAACGGCATGACCACCGACAGGCCCGCGTACACGTTGGGTTCCTGGGTGGCGATCCAGCAGAAGTCCTCCAGGCGGGGCAGCCCGGAGTGCTCCACGACGAAGTTCAGGCCGGGGAAGGCGGTGGCCGCGTGGTCGATGTCGGCGACGTCGAAGGCGTCCCGGTTCAGCGGCCAGATGGTGGGGCCCTTGTGGACGTGGATGTTGCGGATGCCGAGCTCCTCGCACAGCG
The DNA here is from genome assembly GCF_040704615.1 of Streptomyces sp. NPDC046862. Classification (NCBI taxonomy): domain Bacteria; kingdom Bacillati; phylum Actinomycetota; class Actinomycetes; order Kitasatosporales; family Streptomycetaceae; genus Streptomyces; species Streptomyces sp. NPDC046862. Next base: position 275,009 of record NZ_JBEYXP010000004.1, read on the forward strand.
CCAGGTAGTCCTGTGCCTCGGGATCGCTCAGCTTCCAACCCTTGGAGGCGCCCCGCCATTCGGCGGTGTAGAGCTTGACACCCCGCAGGTTCCACTCCGCGTGCAGCTTCCGCAGCCGCTCCAGGCCGGCCTCGCCCTCACGTGGGTCGAAGGAGCCGTTGGCGATGAGGCGGTCGGGGTACTTGCGGGCCAGTTCCCCGTTGCGCTCGGTGGTGTTGAACCCGCTGCGGTAGAACTCGCTCAGGTACGTGGGCTGGAAGATGCCCCAGTCGACGTGGCCGGTCTCGAACAGGTCGTGAATCAGGTCCTGCTCGCTGTACTTGCGGAACTTCTCCAGCGGCCACACCCACTCCTCGGGGCTGAGGTTGCGCTGGTAGTCGTAGAAGCAGCGGATGAAGCCCTCGCCGTACTTGTTGGCGGTGTTCTCCTCGCTGCCGTCCCAGAAGTGGATGTGACCGTCGACGATGAAGTAGTCGACGCCGTCCTTGCGGTACATGTGGCCCTCCTGACGGGAATCAGTCGACCGGCCTGAGGTCGAAGTCGATGTACTCGGCGGCGTCCTCGGGGTTGGCGAAGAGCACCGTGCGGTCGTCGAGGTGGACCATGCGCCCGTAGTGGGTGGACATGATCTCCTCGAAGTCGGCCTGGTCGAAGTCGAAGCCGAGGGCGCCCGAGATCTCGTCGAAGTCGAAGGTGAGCACCCGCTCGCCGTCGACGCGGATCATCGACGGGAAGTCGGTGACGGTGACGTTCTCCTTGGCGCGCATCACATCGGCGACGACGTGGCCGTTCTGGTTGTTCATCAGCGTCACGCCGCACATGTTCGACGAGGTGCGGTCGGCGCTGAACGGCTTTGGGGCGGTGGTCACTTGGCGGTCCTCTCACTCGTGCTGTCGGCGGGTGCCTCGAGGCCCAGGTCCTCGATGAGGCGGGCGAAGCGCTCCTTGGCGCGGTCGAGACCGTCCTCGAAGCAGGCGGGCTTCTCGGCGGGCTGCGACCACAGCGGCTGCAGCCGCCGTGCGGCGTCGAGGCTCACCGGCGTCCAGCGCTCCAGCCATTCCTGGACGACCTGCTTGTTGCCGGTGCCGTGGGCGGCGTCGCCGAGCAGGAGGGTGAACAGGGCCCGGGTGTAGCGCAGGTCGCGGTCGTAGTCGTTCTCGCCGGCGCCCATCACGGTCGGGGTGGTGTAGTCACCGTTGCGGGCGGCGATCTGCAGCACGAGGTGGCTGCGGAACAGCTCGCCGACGAGGGGCTCGAAGACGAGGTTCGTGGCGAACAGGGCCTCGGCCCAGTCCTGGACGGCGGTGAGCCGTTCGGTGTTCTCCCGCACTCCCTGCCAGGCGGGGTCCGTCTGCCACACGTCCCGGTGGGCGGAGCCGTTGAAGCCGTCGAGCTGCTCCTCGATGTCGAGGTTGTACAGCGCGAGGTCCTGGGCGAAGCGGAGTTTGTGGACGCTGTTCACCGCGAGCGCGTTGTTGATCATGTTGGTGGGCGCGGAGCGCTGGATCGCGACGAACACATGCATGCCCAGGCCCTGTTCCGCGTGCATCCACGCGCCGACATGCCGCTCGACGAAGGTGGTCCAGGAGCGGCTCCACTGCCCGTAGGCCTCGGCCTTGCGGGCGTTGGCCAGGTTCTGCTGGACCTGCCGCACGACGTTGGCGTTGTTGCGGTAGATCGTCTGCTCCCACTCCTCGTTGGGGTCGAGGAAACGGTGCCAGTCCGAGGACTTCAGGGCGGTCCAGTCCTGCGGGTAGCCCGAGGAGCCGTTGGCGAAGCCGTAGATCCAGCCCTGCAGCAGGTGGCGCTCGGGGTCGGGCTGGACGTCGAAGGTGACGTCCTCGTACATGCTGGCCCGCATCTTCTGGGGCTTGTAGTAGGAGAAAGTGCGGCTGGTGGAGCTGGGGAAGACGAGGGCTCCCGCCTCGGCGTCGGTGAACTGCGGCTTGGGGAAGCTGCGTTCGGCCTTGGCCGGCTTGTCGGCTTGAGTGGTCATGCGTACGGCTCCTCGCGTGGGTCAGGAGGTCGGGTGTTTGCGCGGATCAGGTGTGTGCGCGCAGGTCGGGCGTGTGCGCGGGTCAGGCGTCGGTGGACGTCGTGAACTTGTCCAGGAAGATCCGCTCCTCGGGCATGCCCTTGCCGGTGAGCAGCTCGAACGCGGCGTCGCACATCGGCGGTGGGCCGCACAGGTAGGCGTCCGCCCGCGACAGGTCACCCTCGTGCCGGTCGACGACCTCGGTGATCAGCCCTTGCTCGTACGCGCCCGCTCCGTCCTCGGACAGGGCCGGTACGAAGGCGAAGTCGCCGAGGGCGCGACCGAGTTCGGTGATCTCGTCGAGCGCGAACAGGTCCTGCCGGGTGCGGGCCCCGTAGTAGAACCGGGTGCGCCGGGCGCTGCCGGTGGCGGCCAGGCCGCGCAGCTGGGCCAGGATCGGCGCCATGCCGGCCCCGCCCGCGAGCAGGATCAGGTCCCGGTCCGGTGCGTCCCGCATCACGCAGGTGCCGTAGGGACCCTTCACCGTCAGCGTGTCTCCAGAGGTGATGCCGCCGTCGAGCAGCCCGGAGAACAGTCCGCCGGGATAGCGCTTGATGATGAACTCCAGTTGGCCGCCGGGCCCTTCGGCGGGCAGGCCCGCCATGGAGAACGACCGCCACTGGTCGGTGCCGGGCACCTTGATGTCCACGTACTGCCCAGTGCGGTACGGCAGTTCGTCGGCGGGGTCGATCATCAGGCCGAGCCGGACGATGTCGTGGGTGAGCGGCTGTACCGCGGCGACGGTCGTACGGGCCTCACGCGGCGGGATGCCGGAGAGGAGCATCTCCTCGTCGTAGTTGATGAGTTCGACGCTGAGATCGCCGTAGGCGTGCACACGGCACAGCAGGACGTATCCCTCGTCGCTCTCGTAGTCGGCGAGCGCGAAGGTGGAGTAGCGCTCCATCTGCTGATCGCCGTCGAGCAGGAAGGACTTGCAGGACGAGCACTGGCCCTCCTTGCAGCCGTGCATGAGGTTGACGCCCTGACGGAACGCGGCGTCCAGTACGGTCTCGTCCTCGTCGGCCTCGATCTCGATGCCGACCGGTTCGAATCGGATGCGGTGCTTGTCGCCCACAAGGACCAGCCTTCCGGGGCGGCGACCCCGCGACGGTTGCGTCGCCGCCCCTGCGTTCGGATCGGTCAGAGCGCCGACGGTGTGATGTTGCTGCGGCTGCGGTAGTCCGCGACGTGCGCCTCGCGCTCCTCGTCGGACATCTCGTTGAGCGTCACGTTGGGGCTCAGGAGCGTGTTGCCGCGGATGTCGTCGAGCGTCCAGAGCTTCTTCGGGTCGTCGAGGTCGAGGTGCGGCTGCGGGATCAGGGTCTTGCCGTCGTCACGGACATAGCCGAGGTCCTGAACGATGTCGGCGAGGTCCTGCCCGTGATAGCAGCTCTCCCACTCGCGCTTGCCGGTGAGGCGTCCCATCGACGGGGTGGGGCGGCCCTCGTACTCGGGCCGGAACGCGGTGGTGTCGGTCCACGCACAGGTCTCCGAGCAGTACGTGCGCCACTGGCCGTCCACCTTGTCGACCACCATGTCCTGGCGGATCAGGCAGGGCACCATGCAGGACCAGCAGCGGTGCGGGTACTGGTAGCCGACGTCCTCGAAGGTGATCGGCTTGTTGGCACCGGGGTGCCGCATCCGGTTGTACGCCTCCCACCAGGCGCCGTACTCCGCGTACCAGCCCGGGTACTTGGACTCGAACCACTCGAAGTCGTCGTCGGTCATCCCGTCGATGCGCCAGAAGTTCACCGGCCAGCCAGTGGCGAAGAACTGGGCGACCTTGTGGACGTAGCCCTGGTTCCAGATCCGGTCCCACGCCTGCTCGACGAGGTCGTGCGGGATCTTCAGGCCGTACTTCTCCAGCGGGATCAGGTACGACCGGTAGTAGTCGTCGTAGATCCAGCGGCGCCACATCTCGGCGTAGCTGTCGCGGTCCTGGCGGCGGTCCTTGCTGCCGTACTCGATGAACGTGCCGATGGCCGCGTCCACCACGCAGTGGTTGTTCCACCAGGCGTAGCGCAGGTCGCGCTCCAGGAGCTGCCGGTTGTCCTCGTCGGCCAGCGCCATCAGCAGGATCGAGTAGCCGTTGGAGATGTGCCGGGACTCGTCCGACTGCACCGAGTGGAACACGGTGGGCAGCAGGTAGTCGCCGTTGGCGGCGGCCTCTGCGGGCATCGCCACGAACAGGGTGTTGGTGAAGGCCGTCTCCGCCACCAGCGTCAGGTAGACGTTGGCGGCGGTGATCGCGTCACCGGTGATGAACCCCTCACCGAACTGCCGGCCGATGGTGCCCGCGTAGCAGTTGGCGAACGCCTTCTCGGAGATGTCGAACCCGGCGGGGTCGATGTAGTGGTTCATGTAGAGGCGCTTGAGGTTCATCTGGATCGTCGAGTGACGTACCTCGTCGATCATCTGCACCGCGAGCCCGTTGTGCAGCTCCGGGTTGGGCACCGCGCCGATCGCCATCGGCATCGCGCGGGCCGCGCTGATCTCGGGGAAGGGGATGATGGACAGGAACAGCTTCTGCCACTCCATCCAGCGCTCCTGGACCTGGCGGAACATGTTGCCGCGGATCGCGCCGTCCATCGCGCCGTAGACCCGGTTGTCCTTCTCCTCCTCCATCGGGAAGTAGGAGCGCAGGACCTGCTTGAGCGGGTCCTTCTTGGGGGCCTTGTCGAAACGGTAGTCCGTTGCGAAGCGGGTGGCCGGCGTCGCGAACGTCGGATCCCACGACAACTCGGTGATCTTCTTGTGCGCCTTGCTCAGGCTCTGTCGGCTCACGGGTGATACTCCTCCGGCTGACTCGGCAGCGATGGGGCTCCCCCGGGCTCCGGCACAGCCGGGACATGGGGGGAGGGACCTCGTTCGGCCCGGCGCTCGTGGCGGCGCACTGCCGTCCGCAACCGGGGCCTCACACATCGTGGGGGCGCGTGCGGCAGCCGCTCGTCTCAAGTTGAGACGGGCGTCACATCCCGGGTATGGCCACCACCGGACTCCCGGACTTAACGTGCCGGACATACCGGAACCGCGAGAGTCATCGCACGGCAGAAGGCACAGAGCCGATGGAACCTGTGGAATCCGTGGAACCCGTGGCGACGACGGGGCGGTCGCGCACCGTCTCCCCGCTCGGCCTGGACCGCCCCGTCCCGCGCCTCAACCCCGTCCGCGAGCGGGCCCGGTTCCTGGAGGGCGGGGACGTCTCGCCCTCCGCGGTGCGCCCGCCCATTCTCGACTCCTGGCAGCGCTCACGCTTCTTCGGCGTGGACGCCGACCGCATCCAGGCTCCCTACAACGCCGACTTCGACCCGCACTCCCGGCTCGCCACGGCCGCCCGCCCGGTCCTCGACCGGCTCTCCGACGTGCTCCAGGGCACCCCGATGTGCCTCATCCTGACGGACTCCAAGGGACGGGTGCGTGAGCGCAGGACCGGCGACCGGGCGCTGCACCGGCATCTCGACGACATCAGCCTCGCACCCGGCTTCAGCTACGCCGAGGAATACGTCGGCACGAACGGCATCGGCACCGCGGCCGAGGACGGCCGTACGGCGCACGTCTTCGGCTCGGAACACTTCTCCGAACGGCTGCAGCGGGTGTCGTGCGCCGCGGCGCCCATCCGCAATCCGGTCAGTGGCCGGGTGCTCGGCCTGATCGATCTGACGTCCTGGCAGCACACCGCCTCGCCGCTCATGGTGGCGCTGGTCCAGGAAGCCGCCGCCGACATCGAAGAGCGGCTGCTCGACATCGGTTCGGAACGCGAACGAGCCGCGTTGCGCGCTTTCTTGACGTCCCGTCAGAGTACGCGCAGGGCACTGGTCACGCTCACCGACGGTTTGCTGCTCGCCGACGCGGCCGCGACGGAGATGCTCGGCCCGGCCGACCACCGGCGACTGCGGGAACTCGCCGCCGAACCGTCCGGGCTGCGCGAGCAGCGGATGCTCCTCAGCGACGGGCGAACCGTGCAGCTGAGGGGCCGCCAGGTGGAGGGTGACGCCCCCGGCGGACACCCGGCCGCGTATCTGATCGAACTACGGCTGGTCGCGGAGCAGGACGAGACCGCCCGGCGCCCCGTGGTCCGTACGCCGCGACTGGCCGGCATCAGCGGGTCGAGCCCCGTGTTCCGTGGCGTCGTCAGCCAGTTGATCCGCCACTGCGAGCAGGGACGCTGGACGCTGGTGGAGGGGGAGGCGGGCACCGGCAAGCAGGCGCTGGTCCGGGCCGTGCACCGGCATGTGGCGCCCACGGCGCCGATCGGCGTACATGATGCGGCGGACGCGAGGGGCGGCGCGGCGCCATGGCTGCAGGCCGTCTTCCAGGATCTCGCCGAGGACCACGGCACGGTCGTGCTGCGGCATCTCGATCTGCTGCCTGCGCACGTGCTCGGGCAGCTCGACGGGGTGCTGCGCACCACGGCCGGGCGCTCCGGCTGGGTGGCCGCGCTGCTCACCCATGGCCGGCACAGACTGCCCGGCTCGGACGCCGAAGCGCCACCGGACGCCGACGGGGTGGCCGCGTCCCGGCAGGCGGATCCCGCCGCCGCGGTGCGGGCGCGGTTCGGGGCCGAGGTCACCGTCCCGCCGCTGCGACACCGTACGGCCGACATCCCCGCGCTCGTGACCGGCCTGCTGGCCCGCCATGGTGGCGACAGCGGAGACGTCCGGTACACGAACGGCGCGTTGCGGGCCCTCTCCCGGGCGCCTTGGCCAGGGAACGTCCGCCAACTCGACGGCTCGCTGCGCTACGCGGAGGCGCACCGTTCGGGCCCCTTGATCGAGGAGTCCGACCTCCCGCCGTCCCTGCTCTCCCAGGCTCAACACCCCTTGTCCGCCTGGGAGTCCACGGAACGCGACCTGATCGTCCAGTCCCTTCTCGACCACGGCGGAGACAAGGCGAAGGCGGCGAAGGCGCTGGGCATCTCCCGGGCGACGATCTACCGCAAGATCACGGCGTACGGGATCCGGCTGGGGCCGGAGAAGGGGTGACGCGGGGAGGTGACGTGAGGCCGGGAGGTGACGTGACACCGGGAGGTGACGTGACACCGACAGCCGCCGGCCCGGTGGGTGGACGCCGTCGGCTTCGCGTGCCCTTCCCCGCTCCCAAGAGCCAGGCGTTCCACAGCCACGGGCCGCACGCCTCCCGGGAGCTGAGTACGGCACCCCGGGCTGCCGCGTCGAGCCCCGCGATCAGTCGTCTTCCGTGGGCTGTCCCGGACCCACTATCCATCAGGTAACCACTCTCGCCGGGTGCGTAGTGTGGGGAGCGTTGACAGCAACGGCCGACACCGGCCAGGCCGCCCGAGAACCGGGCCACGCTTTGTCGCCCAGGCTCGCGGTCCCGACGACGCGAAGGAGGCTCCGCCATGACGCTCCCTGTTCTCCCCCGACGTGAGGGCGACCGGCCCGTGACAGGGCCCGAGATCCCGCACCTGCAGCTCACCCAGACCGGCCCGCCCCAGGTCAAGGAGGACCTGCGGCAGTGGATGGCCACCGCTCTGCCCGGCGTTGTAACGGGCCGCAGCGAGATCTCACCTCCCAGCACATGGGCGGTGTTCCTCAAGGAAGCCGCAACGGACGAGAACGTGCACCTCATGCCGCCGCGCTGGAACGCGGAGTTCGTGCATCTGCACGCCGACGGAAGCCTCCATCTGTCCCTGGATCCGGCCGACCACGCCGCGTTCCTGGCTTCCGGATGGGGCGAGAAACACCCGTTCTACGACCGCGGCGTCAACGTCGTGATGTTCTACGCTCCCCGCGACCAGGCCGAGTTGGAGGTGGCGAAGAAAGTCATCGCCGCCTCCTACCAGTACGCGACCGGCCATGCGGCGACCACCGAGACCGCTACGGCCTGACAGGTTCATGAGCCGCTCGTGGGCACACAGCTTTCCCTGAAGCCCCTGCCGCCGACGGCACAGATCTTCCCAGCGTCCGCCGTGGTTGCCGCCGCGTCACATGAGCTCACGATGTGTGCGCAGCAGAGACGCGGCACCGACAGCCTCCAGCCCAGCAGGTGAACGCCGTCAGCTTCGTGGGCCCTTCCTCGCTCCTGAGAGCCAGGCGCTCCACAGCCACAGGCCGCACGCCTCCCAGCAGCCGAGTACACCGCCCGTGAGCGCGATTCCGGGGCCGTCCGGGGCACCAGCCACGGTCGCCACCGCACCGCACACCGTCAGCAGGCCCCCGAACGCGCCCAGGGCCAGGAGCCGTTCTCGGTGCCCCCACGACTGTTTCGCCATGCCGCCCCCACTCCTCAGGCTCCGCCTTGTACGTCTTCCCGAGCGTGCCGGAAGACCTCGACGGACGAGTCTCAGTCTGAGACACCCCAGCCACCGTCTCCCGACAGGGAGACAGGGCCACTTTCCAAACTCCGGGGATACGACGCACCGGCAGGGATCATGGGCCCACGGTGCACGTGCACCGCTCAGACTGCCCTGTACCGGTCGACTCCCCCACCTGCCGGGCAAGTCGGCACGTGGCCGGAGCCCGCACAGTCCGACCGCACCGCGCCCGCCGGAAACGCGTTCATCGACACCGGGGCCATCGGCCGGGGCCTGCTGCCTGTGGGGAACTCAAGAGACGCTGCGCGGCCTACTGGCCACAGCACGCACCGGCGCCGACCAGGACGATCGCATCGGCCGGCTGCGCTTCACGGTTCCGGAGCTGACACAGAGCGTCCGATTTTTCCTACCGGCGCCACTCGACTTCAGCCACCGCCGACCACAACACCGTCACCGGCAAGGCATCAACACGCATGATCAACGGGGCTGTCCGGCAATCCGGCAGCGCCTCCGACGTCCCGGCTTCTACCGCGCGTGAACTTGTCAGCCGACTGATCAGCCTTCCGCCCAGGCGGCCTCTTCTTCTTGGATCCTGTCGTACTTCTCGCGCGCGATGGCAATTTCCGGCAGATGGGTCGCACCCCACTCGTCCAACGTGCGGAACACCGGCCTGAGGCTATTGCCCAGCTCGCTGATCTCGTACTCCACGCGCGGTGGGATCTCTGCGTGATAAGTGCGGATCACCAGCCCGTCCCGTTCAAGCTGCCGCAGTCGCGTCGTCAGGACTTTGGGCGTGACATCCCCCAAGAGCCGCTGCAACTGGTTGAAACGCAGTCGCCCGTGATGATGCAGGACCCACAGAATCGGCGTGGACCACCGGCTGAAGACCAGGTCGACCACCGGACCGATCGGACAGTTCCTGGTCGCTTCGTCTGTCTGCACAGCCAACCCTCCCAGATGGAGGCCACTATCCACTGGAAACCAGTATACCCGGGAAAGCAACTATCCCGCTGATAGCCGCCGCGCTGCGGGAGCTCTTCGCCGCCGCCCGTTTGCCTGCTCAGCGGCTACCCGACCCGTCCTGCCCGCTGCCGCGACGCTGCGCGTCAGGCTTCTCCTTGCAGGCCGGGGAACAGGGCGCGGGTGCGCTGAAGGTCGGGTGTGACGAAAACCCCGTCGGCTGTGACCAGGTTCGTGGCGGGATCCGTCTGGGTGGTGATCGACCCGTCCACGAACACCTTTCGGTTGTCCGTGCCGGTGACGCGGGCGAGGAGTCGCAGCGGTGTTTCCAGCGGGACGGGCCGGTGGTAGCGCATCTGGAGGGAGACGGTCATGCCGGGCAGGCCGACCGCGGTGCAGGCGCGGCCCATGAGTTCGTCCAGGAGCATGGCGCTCATGCCGCCGTGGCCGTAGCCGGGCGGGCCCTCGTGGGCGACGCCGAGTGTGCACTGGCCCAGCAGGCCGTCGCTGGTGGGCGTGATGTGCAGGGGCGGGGCCAGTGGGCTGCCGGCTCCGGTGACGGGGCTGTACATCCGTGCCCCTGTGGGGAATTCGTCCACCTCGGGTATCTCCGCTCGTGCACGCCGTCGCCCCGTCAGCTGGCCGGTGACATGACGGACGGAGTCGGCTACCCGGTGAAGAGTGTCCGGCGAGGCGGCGGTGCGGACGGTGGCCTCGACCAGGGTGCGCAATTCGTGGCCGAGGCGGGTGATGGCCGCCTTCCGGTCTTCCAGTTCCTCGTCTGTCGCTCGCACGGATGAGGTGTCGGTGAGGGAGGTGTGCATCGGGTTTCTCGGTGCGGTGGAGCGGGTCGATGTCCGCGTGGGGTCAGTCATCGGCTCGCACGAAGGCGCGCGGTCAGCCCGGCCCGGCAGCGGTCGCAGGTGCCGCAGTTGATGGACCAGGGGACGACGACCAGGTCGACAGGGGCCACGGCGGTGACGACGTCGCCGGTCTCGACGACCTTGGCCACGCACTCGTGGCCGAGCGCGAAGGACGGGTCGATGAAGCCATGACCGGCCAGGATCGCGGAGTCCACGTCGCACGGGGTGGCGGCCACCGGCGCCACGATCGCCTCCCCGTCGGACCGGAGCTCGGGGTCGGGTGCCTCGCGCCACTCGACGGTGCGCTTGGCGACGGAGGTCAGTTCACACATCGCCCCGCTCCCCCTTCGCCAGAGCCACCAGGTCGGCGTAACGGATGACGGAGCCGCCCGCGCCCCAGGTGCCCTCGGGCTGTTCGTGCACCAGCACCCACACCCGCAGGGCGTCGTCGGGGGCGAGCCCGGCGGCGGACAGGACCGTCTTCGTCACTTCCTCGACCAACCCCGCCTTGCGGCGCTCGGACAGGGCCCCCTGCGGGACGGTGACCTCCACCAGGAAACGCGGCGCGTCGTCCTCCGCCGTGCTCTGCGCGCCTTCCGGCAGTTCGACCAGGTAACTCCACGCCTGAGCGCGGAAGAACGCCGTGTCGGGCGCGCCCTCCCAGCGCAGCAGCACCGCGGCGAGGTCCCGCTGAATACTGCTGCGGCCTTGTTCGGTCAGGGCACCGGCCGGGGCCGTGAGCCGGATCATCGGCATAGACACACCTTTCTTCGTTCCCCACAGGTCGACGGCATCCGTCCATGACAGTCGTTATAGACGGCCGTCACGCTAGACTATGACGGTTGTTATAGCCAGGGGACCGGAAGGGACCTCGTACGTGACCAAGCCCAGTCCGACGGCGCGTGAGCGGATCGTGGCCGGTGCGGCCGACATGATCAGCCGGCGCGGCCTGAACGCGACGAGCATCCGGGAGACGGCCAAGCACGCCAGGGCGCCGCTGGGCTCGACGTACCACTACTTCCCCGAGGGCAAGCAGCAGTTGGCGACCGAGGCCGTCCGCTACACGGGCGAGTGGGTCGCGCGCGGACTGCGCAACGAGCTGGAGGCGGGGCCGGTTCCAGGGTTGCGGGCCTTCCTCGGCCTGTGGCGCAAGATCGTCATCGACAGCGACTTCCGGGCCGGCTGCCCCGTCCTCGCCGTCTCCATCGAGGAACCCGCCACCGACGAGACACCCACCGCCCTGGCGGCCGCCGCCGACGTCTTCACCACCTGGGAAGGCCTGCTCGCCGACCCCTTGCGCGAGCACGGCGCCGAGCCGGAGCAGGCGGCCCAGCTCGCGACGCTCATCGTCGCGGCCGTCGAGGGAACGGTGACCATGTGCCGCGCCAAGCGCAGCACCCAGCCCCTCGACCACACCGCGGAGCAGTTGCAGTCACTCACCCTCGCCACGATCAAGGGCTGAGCCGGTCCACGCTCGCGGAGTCCCGGGCTTCAGACGCCCAGCGCGGCACGGACGGCCCTGACCCTCTCCTCCGTGAACACCCCGCTCTCGAGCAGCGACAGGATCGACTGCACACCTCCGGACGAGCCCCAACTGCCCTCGTCGATCACCCGGAAGTTGACCCACCAGGCCGGCGACGGCTTCTCCAGCCCGCAGGCCGCCGCCAGCGCGGCCAGAACGCGCTCGATGACCTCGACCCGTACGTCCGGCTGCCACGCGGCATCCATGACCGCCACGTCGATCACCATCACGTCGAGCTCCGGGCCGGCGTCCGCCAGCAGCCGTCCACCGATGGCCATCATGTCCCGCTCGCGTTCGACGAAGTGCACCTGGAAGCCGACCCGGGCGGCCGGAGCGGGCTGTCCCACCTCGGGCACCAGCACCGCGTCCGTCAGGGTCTCGGCCAGTTCACGGCGCTGGCCCAGACTCAGGCGCCCCTTGGGAGCCTTCACGGTGATGATCGTCACGCCATCCTCCTATGACAGTCGTTATAGAGCAGCAGACTACACACCTCCATAACGCCTGTCATATCGATGCTTATCGTCCATGCGTTCGCGCCGCCCGTGCGGCCACATGCGGTCGGGTGGGGCAGGGGGTCGGTCAGCGGGATGCGTCGCCGCTCGGCCACTCGGCGGAATCCGGCCATGGCCTAAGCTGTCCGGTCGATCACGGTCCCGCGACGGTGACCGCGGCGGAGATGCATGACGAGTGCGGCGGACCTCTGCCTGCTGCACGAGATACGGCCGACCCGACGGCTACGGCGACCCGATGGCTACGGCGAGGAGAACTGACCGGGCCCCGATGGCGAGGAGCCGCCGGCGCCGACGCCGTTCGTGACCCGCAGGAACTCCAGCTTCTCCGCATCGGCGGAGCCCGCGGCCACCGTGTAGACGACGAGGCGCACGTCGCAGCCCGGGACGGTGAGCACGTCGCAGTCGCACGTCACCTCGCCGACCTGGGGGTGCACGACGGTCTTGCGGGCCGAGACGTGCGGACCGACCGCGCCCTCCTCCCACAGCCGGGCGAACTCCGCACTGGTGGAGCGCAGTTCCTCGACAAGGTCGATCAGGCCACGGTCGCGGGGGTAGCCGACGAGAGCCGTGCGCAGATCGGCGACGAGGGCGGGGTTCAGGGCGTCGTCCTCCTGGAACACGGGCCAGGCCGCGAGCCCTGAGGGCCCTGCGGCGAAGACCGCCCGCACCAGGTTCCGCTCGGCGTGTGTCCGTGCGCTGGGGTCGCCCAGCAGCACTGCCCATGCGGGAGTCCAGGACAGCAAGGTCCAGTCGGCACTGAACACACCCGCGGGGAACTCCCCGAGGCGCGCCAGCATCCGTTGGACCCCCGGCGGCACATGCGTGGAGATCGTCCCCTCCTGTGGCGGGAGGAGGCCGGCCAGCCGGTAGGCGCAATCACGCTCCATGGGTTCCAGTTGCAGTGCCCTGGCCAGGCTAGCGACGACCTGCGCCGAAGGGCTCGTGGCGCGCCTCTGCTCCAGCCGCACCACATAGTCGACCGACAGCCCCGCGAGTTCGGCCAGTTCCTCGCGTCGCAACCCCACCGCACGCCGTCCGGGCCGCGAAGTCCGCCCGATGTCGATGGGAGAGAGCCGGTCGCGCCAGCGGCGCAATGCCGTGCCAAGGGTCTCGTCCACCTGACCATTGTGTCCGCCGGACAGCCGTTCTGCCTGGTACTGGCAGTCCTACCGTCAGAGAGAGCACTGGCTCTCCTCTCGCCACCCGCCGAGAGTGAACGCATGACAACAACATTCATCACAGGAGCCAACAAGTCCCTCGGGTACGAGACCGCCCGCCGATTGGTCGAGGCCGGCCACACCGTCCTCGTCGGCGCTCGTGATCCAGAGCGCGGTCAGGCGGCAGCCGACGCACTCGGTACCCGTTTCGTCCAGATCGACGTGACCGACGACGCATCGGTCGCCGCGGCCGCCGCCGATATCGAGGCTCGCGAGGGGAGCATCGATGTCCTGATCAACAACGCGGGTGTCTTCGGGCCGCACCTTCCCGCCGAGCAGCTCACGGCCGCCGACGCCAGCGAGGTGTTCGGCATCAACGTCGTGGGAATCGTCCGGGTGACGCACGCGTTCCTGCCGCTGCTGCGCAAGTCCGCGCACCCGGTCATCGTCAATGTGTCCAGCGGTATGGGGTCGTTCGCGGCCACCCACGACCCCGGGCGCGTCGAGGGCCGGAACCTCGCGCCGATCTACACGGCGTCGAAGGCTGCCGTGACCATGCTGACCACGCAGTACGCGAAGTCCTGGCCGGATGTGAAGGTGAACGCGGCCGACCCGGGCTACACCGCGACCGACTTCAACGGTCACCGCGGCCCGCAGACAGTGACCGAGGGGACCGACGCGATCGTCGAACTCGCCACCATCGGGGCGGACGGACCGACCGGGACCTTCCGTGACCGTCACGGTGCGGTGGCCTGGTGAAGACCGGCCGGTTCGACCTCCATCCCAGCCAGACCGTCAGCGCGAGAGGAAAGGCGCACCCATGACGAGCACCACCCTTGGACACGAGATCGTCTACGACAACTTCGAGGGCGCGACCCTGGACATGACCCGCTGGTTCCACTTGACCTTCCCGCTCCCGGACGGCGCGACGTTCGTCGCCGATGAGCCGGGAGCCAAGGTCGCGACCGGTGGTGGTGGCCGACGGGTTGTCATCGACCAGTTCACCCAGAGCCACCCCGTCCAGATGGCCGACAACTGCAAGTACCTCGTGCTCTCCACCGAGGACTTCGCCCTGCCCGAGGCCGGCAGGATCAGCTTTTCCGCCTCGATCGCAGCCGAGGCGATCAACGCGACCCCGTACGACCACCGAGACGGCTTCGCGGCCTTCGTGCTCTGCGATCCGGTCAACGGCTGGGTCTACGACCTGTGCACGAGCGGCGAGACCGTGTTCGCGATCACCGAACGCCTGGCGTACCCCGGGGTGACCTCACCCTTCACCCGCGTGGTGAGCGACCCTCTGTTCGGCCCTTCCGCGACGCCCGGACAGCTCCACCACTGCGAGATCACCATCGACACGGCCGTCAAACGGATCACGTGGCAGATGGACGGAAAGACCGTTCACGAAGAGCTGGCCGCCGAGCTCCCTGCGTCACTCAAGATGGGCATGGGCATCTTCACCGTGCACCAGGTCACGGAGGGTGCCAGCACTTCCCTGCGCGGACAGGGACTCACCGCCTACTGGCGGGACCTCCGCGTCCGCAACTGAGACCGAGCGCCAGGGCGGGCGACCGCACCGGCCGGCAAGTCGCTCGCGATACAGAGCTGCGGTGGTCACAGTCCCGAGGATCAACAGTGTTGCGTTGCGTGCACCGCTCTGCGTCAAAACCGGGCAGCCGGCCCCCACCTCCTGCACCACCTCCAAGGTGCCGGGCGCCGCACTCCGGCGGCACCGTTACGAGCGGCGGCTCGGTGGGCGCCTCTCGAACAGGACGACGATCTTTCCTCGGGCCTGGCCCGCGGCGAGGACAGCCAGGCCGTCGGCGGCCTGCTCCAGCGGCAGCACGGTGTGGACGTCGACGGCCAGGGTGCCCGCGGCCGCCTGCTCGGCGAGCGGCTCGGTGATCTCGCGGACCGGCTGGGCGTAGACCATCCCTCCGGTGAGTCCGGCGGCGTCGAGGGTGTCGGCGTCGGGGGCCATGACGGTGGCGGCGACCTTGCCGCCCTTGCGGACCGCGTCCAGGGGGACGTCGGCAGGGGTGTTCCCGACGAGGTTGACCAGCGCGTCCACGCCGTCGGGGTGGGCGGCCCGAACCCGTTCCACGATCGAGCCGGCGGTGTGGTCCACGACGGTCCTGGCCCCGAGTGCGACGAGCCGTTCCGCGTCGGCGGCGGTGCCGGTGGCCACGACGCGCACGCCCCGGGCGGCGAGCAGTTGGACGGCGTATCGGCCCACTCCGCCGGTTGCGCCGTTGCCCAGCACGGTCTGGCCCGGTTCCGGATCGACGTGGTCGACGGCGGCCGAGGCGGCGGCCGAGGCCAGGGGCAGCGCCGCGGCCGTGGCGAAGTCCAGCCCGGCCGGCTTGACCGCGACGGTCGAGGCGGGCAGCAGTGCGTACTCGGCGAGGGTGCCGGCCTGGATCGGCGACGTCAGGATCACATCGCCGAACACCTCCTGACCTGGTTCGACGTGGTCGACGCCCTCGCCGACCGCCTGCACGACACCGGCGGCGTCACGGCCGAGGACCAGCGGGTACTCGTGCCAGAACCTCTTGGCCATCAGCCCGGCGGCGATGGCGTTGTCCAACGGGTTCAGCCCGGCCGCCTCGACCTTGATCAGGACGTGCCCACGTGCCACTTCCGGGATGGGCAGTTCGCCGAGGACGGGCTGCCCACCGGCCTGGGGGACATGCAGCGCGCGCATGACCGTGCTCCTTGGGCTTGTGGGTGGTCAGCGGCCCGTGACCGCGGCCGCGGTGGCGCGCAGGGCCTTGGCGGTACGCCGGAGATCGGCGTGGACGAGCCGGCCCCTGGCCTTGACGACCTTGCCTGCCACGAGGACCGTGTCGATGTTGTGTGGCTGTGCCTCCGTGACCACGGCCGCGATGGGGTCGCGTTCGGCCGTGAGCATGTTGAGGTCGTCGAGGCGGATCATGATGACGTCGGCCTGCTTGCCGGGGCGCAGTGAGCCGGTGCGGTCGTCCAGTCCCATCGCGGCGGCGCCGTCCAGGGTGGCCATCCGCAGGATGTCCTTGGCGGTCATCGAGGGGTCTTCGGCGATCTGGCCGGCGAGGTGTGCTGCCCGCATCGTGGAGAACATGTCGCCGGGGGCGAAGGCGACGGTGTCGACACCGGTGCCGGTGGTGATACCGGCGCGCCGCAGGCGGCCGGCCTCGTCGCCGGGCGTGGCCGAGGCGGTGGCACCCGAGTCGGCGATCAGCTTCAGCTCGTCGTCGCCGATCCCGTTGGCGTGGACGTAGAGGGTCTTCTCGCGCAGCAGACCGGCCTCGCGCAGGGCGAAGACCGGCTGCTCGGCGTCGTGGACGACGGCGAGGGTGGCCATCCTTTTGCGGCAGGACTTCTCCCCGGTCGACAGCCGGGTGCGGAAGGTGTGCCGGGCCCTGGCGGCGGCCTTCGCGGTGGCCTCGCGCAGGTGGCCCGGGCGCATCACGATTCCCTTCTGGTCGACACTGATCACGATCAGCGTCCCGGCCGGGGCCGGGTGGGGAGTGCGGGCCGTATAGAACGCGGCGACGTCCACGGCCGCGGCCCGCACCAGATCCTCCACCTGGCGTTTGCCCACCACCCGGCCCCCGCAGCTGCGGTCGATCGCTTCCAGCGCGGTGTCGTAGGAACCGCGGGCCGCTTCGAGGACCGCGAGGCGGCGCAGTCCCAGACTGTGCCGCCCGTGGGGCAGGCCCAGCATGGCGTCGGCGGGGTAGAGGTTGGTCATGCCCGCGCCGCGCAGGGCGCATCGGGTCACGGTCACCGGCCCCAGCACGGTGGCCAGTTGCCGCCGGTGGCCCTTCTCCAGCCTGCTCCGGCCGCCGGCGAGCGCAGCCCGCTCATTGGGACCGAGGGCGGACAGGTGGTCCCCCATGGCGGGCCCGCCACTCGAGATGGGCCTGCAGGAGCAGTCGCCCCAGTTCCCGGGAACCCGCTTCGACGTCGGCCTCAGTCTGTTCATGCGTAGCGGTGAGTGCTTCGGGGCTGGAGAGGCGGGTGGCCAGGAAAGTGAGGGAAGAAAACACGCGGGCAAAGGGGTCAGCCGCCGCGGCCGTTTCATACGCTGCGTTCATCGGGCTCTCGTCCTCGGACAGTGGCGATCTGGTGGGCACCATCGACGCTAGGGACGAGAGCCCGGCCCCACACCGGCGCGACGCCGCTCGCCGGTCGCGGCTTCCCGCTCCGGCGCACCCGCGCCCGCCCTCCGCGCACCACCCCACGCGAACAGGCCCGGCTCGTCCTCGGCCAGCCAGCCCCGCTCCACCAGCCGTTTCAGCTTCGAACGGAACCCCTCCACCTTGTTCTTGTCCGTCGCCAACCCCAGCGCGGCGCACAGATGATGCGCCCGCATCGGATGCACCGCGTCCTGCAACACCTCGACGACGTCCCGGTACGAGCGCGGCAGCACATCCGCCTCAACCCCCGGCTCCCACTGCGGCACCAGCCGCACCCCGACCGGCGATCCCGCCCCGCTCCGGTCCACCGGCAGCAAGTCTTCCTCCGCAGCCCAGTCCACGGACACCGCACCCTCGCCGGACAGGATCTCCGTCATCGTCTCCCGCGTGATCTCCAGCCGGGACAGCACAGCCTCCCGCTCGGCAACGCGACCACCCAACTCCTCCATCCGCGAGCGAAGTTCACTGATCTCGGCCCGGGCAGCCGCCTCCCGCCGCTCGATCTCCTCCAGCCACGACACCATCGCCGCCTCCAAGACCACGTCCCAGGACACAACGTTCCGCCCTCCGCGCACACACGGCAACGGCGCACAGCATCACCAGCTCACTGAGAAAGAGCCGCACCCTAATCGGTTTCCGCTCACGGTCGGCCTGCATCAGGGCGGCCGCGGCTGCGCGACGTTCTGCTTCGGTGATCACCGGGTTCCTCTCGGGGCGGACGGAGTGCCGTCGCGTTGCGGCCGTCGGAGAGGGGCGTGCACTTGCCGGACGACGACACGGTCACGTCATGCGTGGTGGGGCTCGCTGTCGCGCTTGGCCGACACAGGTGGGGTCGGCAGCCATGCCTCACCGGGCTCGACGACGAAGGTGAACTCGAGGCTGTACCAGGGCTCAGCCACGTCCTCATCCGGCGCCGACTCGTTCTCGTGGCGCACGTACGTGCCGATGAGGCTCTGTACGACGCCGAACTGCGCGTCGCTCTCCAGGATGGGATCGTCGTGGCTGTAGAGCTGGGACGCGATCGTCTTGTAACCCTGTTTATGGATCAGCACATGGAGATGCGCCGGCCGGAACGGATGACGTTCGAGCGCGGCCAGGAGGTCTCCCACCGGCCCGCCGTTCGGTATCGGATACCCGGAAGGCTTGATACTGCGGAAGGCGAACCCGCCTTCGTCATCGCTGAAGAACTTTCCGCGGAGATTCCACTCGGCCTGCTCGGGGTCCTGGTTCTCATAAAGGCCGGCCGGTGATGCGTGCCAGACGTCGACTTCCGCGCCGACGACCGGCTTCCCATCGGTATCGACGATCCGGCCGGTGAAGAACAGCGGCGGCCCCTCGGTGGGCGAGCGGACGATCGACTCACCGTTGTTCATCGTCGGGCTGCCCTGGCGCCAGAAGGGGCCGAGGAGGTTCGCCGAGGTCGGCTTGGACTCGGTGCCGTTGTTCATCAGGGCAACCAGCGTCGACAAGCCCAGCGAGCCCGCCATCAGCCTCACCTCGTTGTGGCTGGGAGTGGTGAGCTGGCCGAGCCTGGTCAAGATGTTGATGGAAGTGTCGAACTCCTTCTCCGTCAACCGCACTTCACGGGCGAAATCATGCAGGTGGCGCACCAGCGCCTGGACGATCTCCTTGACTCGCGGGTCGCCGGCCCGCTCAGTCTCGGCAAGCACCGCCGCGGTGAGCTGGTCTTCGTCCTGGATGATCACGTCGGCATCCCCTTGTGACGGTCAGCTGCTGACCCGCGGCCGACACTGCCACGCAAGTATCCGAAGGCCGTTCGGCCTGCACAACGACAGTGTTCATCCAGTGAACAATGAGGCGCCGAGCTCGTGTCGGCCGGCCGCGGCGGTGGCCCAGGCAACCAGCTCCACGATGGACACGACCACGCCGTACCTCGATGGCCACAACGGCAGCCTGTCCAGGTCTACGCAGGGCCGAAGGGCCTGAGGGCGGTTTCTGTCGGTGATCTCGAACTGAGGACGTACAGCGGCAGCCCGGTCCCACAGCAGTTTCACAGCTTCATCCGGCGCCAGTGGCGAGACCGGAAACACCTGCTCGTCATACATTCCCAGCGTCTGGCGGCTGGTCTCCAGAATACGCAGCCCGGGTGCGGCCGACAGCGCATGGGCCAGTTCGGCACAGGCCTCGACCTGACGCTCGCAGTTGCACCACGCCCTGGCCCAAAGCTCTCACTCAATCGCCCATGCCGGTTCACGACAGCCTGCACCCCGCAATGAGGGTTCAGCCCGACGCGTCCCGCACGGCGGATTCTTCGTCGGCACGCTGTTCGCGGCGACGGGCGGACTGCTCGCCCTGGCCTGGGGCCCGATGGACGAGGGCATACCGGGCGGCATCGTCGGCTCTGAGGGAGAGCTGGGCAATGGCTGACCAGTCACCCGAAATCCGCGACGAGGCCGTGGTACCCCGCTTCGTCCGGTCTCCGAGGGGCCGTCATGCCGTCCCTCGTACGTCCACACTGACCCGACTGCGCCTGCCGCTCGGGAAGGCACTCGCACTCACCGCGCTGCCGACCGCCCTGGTCCTGGGGAGCCAGCACCTGTCCCCCGTCGACACAAGTGCCACTGTGGCTCATTCCGGTCCCGAGGAAGGGGCCGGAGGCGGCGTCGACCGTGCCCGTCCCGACGCCACAGCATCCCCTGCCGCGGCGCCCACTCCGTTCACTGCTCCCAGCGCGCCCGGCGCCCCCACCGGAGACGCTTCCGGCAAGCCGCTGGATCACGTGGCCGACGAGGGGGCGACGCCCGTCCCGGCTCCGACGCCCACTCCGGCCCTTTCGCCGAGCGCGAGTGCCGCCTCCACTGGCCTCGCGGACCTCCTCGGCTCCCTCTTGGGCGGCGACAGCGGGCAGCAGGGTCCGGCATCCGGCACAAGCCCCTCGCCCAGCCTGGCCGTTCCGACGCCCAAGGCCACGGAACCATCCGCCCCGCCACCGGCGACGCCTCACGCGTCACCCACCGCAAGCCACCGGACCATCGCCCCATTGCCCCATTGCCCCCACCAGCGTCCAAGGAGTCAACCCGCTCAGGAGCCCGCACCTGCGACATCAGCGACCTCAAGGCCCCCGAGGACAATTGCGCCGGCCGATTCGCTGCCGAATCCTGGAACATGAAGGGCAGTCACCTCGAACTGCGCAATCTCGTCTTCGGCGGCGTGGTGACCGTGGACACGGCCGCCGGGCCCAAGCGGGTGCTCAAGTTCTCCGCGGCGGCCGTCACGATCCGCGACCTGAAGATGGCCGTACCCGTCGGCCCGCAGATCCAGCACATCGACGGAGCTCCCGGCTCGACGTCCACGCTGCATGGCGACCACATCACCATGTACGTCGAGAGCCTGACCGGCACCCTCTCCGGAGTCGAAGGCATCCCCCTGCCCCCAGCCCTCCGCCTGCACCTCACGCCCGACACCGTCCCGGAATGGCTCTACGACACGCTCGGGAACCTCGACCTGCGCGGGCGCGGGTACCGCCTATGACCGGGAACTGGCTGCCCTTGGCGCGGCCTTCCCGGACACCGTTGTAGCGGGCTCCGACGCTGTTGCAGTGTCTGCAGGCGATGCCGTAGTTCGACACATCGCAGGCCAGCCACCAGTGACCCGGGTGGCCGGGCACGTCGCGTACTGGGCACCGAAGATCTCGGCTCCCGCACCGAACCCGTGCTGCTCCGGGAACACGGCCACGGGAGCGCGAGCCCATCAGAAAGCCCAGCGGACTCCGCGGACCGCCGAATCGCCTCCAGCACCAGCAGCTCGGCCTGGCCGTAGTCCTCCCCGGCCACCTCCCCGCTCTCGCACGAGAAGTGCAGCGCCGCGTACCGGCCCGAGGCCGTCAGTTCCCGGGCCATCGCCGCCAGCACCTTCGTCTTCCCGGTCTGCCGTGGCGCGTGCACCACGAAGTACTGGCCCTGCTCGATGTACCCGCGGGCCCTGGGCAGCCGCTCCTGGGCCGGCACCATGTAGTGACGCGTGGGGACGCACGGCCCGGCCGTATTGAAGTAGCGCATACCTCGCACGCTAGCCGACGGCACCGAAAACCTGGGGCGACCGTGCACCCGACCACCGGCTACACCGCCCCGTACGGGCACGAGTGCCAAAGCAGCGGTGCCCCGGTGCGGGGATCACCCGGCGGGCAGACGCAGAAACGCGGCCAGCGCCCGCTGGGGTGCGGTGACCGCTGGAGCGCCTCCGGCGACCGCCAGGGCATGCAGGTCACCGCGGCACAGCTCTTCGCGTGCCGATCAGCTCATCCGGGGCACCGCTGTCGTCCCAGTCGGCCTCACGCGTGGCCATGGAGCAGGAGATTGCCGATTTGCTGCAAAGCAGGTGGCTGCGCTTCGCGGCCAGCGAGGGAGGGCACTGGAAGGCGCCATCTCCCGCTGCTCTACCATTCGATCTTGAAAAGTGGTGGAAAACAGCAGGTCAAAGCCGCTCAGGACGCGTCGACATAGTTTCGTTCATGAAGTTCATCTCCACGAAGAGCTTCATGCCGTTCGTCTGGTACCGCATCGCCCTCGGGGTAGTCATCATTGTGCTGGTCAGCATGGGTGCGCTGAGCCCGCACGCGGCCGAGTCGTCGGGCTGACGCCGAGCGTCAAGATCGAGGCCGGCACGAGAGTCGGCCTCACCCGGCGGGCAAGCGCGGGCGGGGTGAGGACGGAGGCCTCGCTGACACGGGGCGATCGGGCCCTGACGCGCGCCCGCGACGCCGCCGACTACCGAGGAGACAAGGCACTAGGCGTCCCGGTACTGGTCCCGGACCTCGGGGCGTTGCCGGAAGCCGGCTGCCTTGTAGGTGGCGACGGCGCCGGCATTGGAGCTCGGGGTGCAGACGACCGCGCTCGACGAGCCCAACTCCTGGAGTGCGGCCGCCGCGGCGACGGTGATCGCCTCGCCGTAGCCATGACGGCGATGTTCCCGGTGCACGCCCATCGGTTCGAGCAACCCGGGCCTGCCCGGACCGGCCGACCACACCGTCACCGCCGCCACCGCGTTGTCCTGGTCGTCGTACGCGACCAGGCACCGGGCGTCGGCGTACGGCAATCCGGCCGCCATCGCGTGCCAGCGCTCGTCGGTGAACCTCGACCCGTCGAACGCTGCCCTGTGCACGGCGACGTACAAGTGCGCCTGCTCCGGCCCGACCACCTCGATCCGCACGCCTGGATCCTTCACCGGTTCCGTGAGGTCGCGGCGCAGCGGCGTCCACGGCTCGTCGGGGTTCCAGCCCTCCTCGAACAGCAGATCCTGGACCAGTGCGTCCGTCGGCGCCTCGATGCTCACCTTCCCCTCGGGCAGCACACCGCGCTCCGGCTCGGTCACGTCTTCAACCAACCGCTGCGCCAGTTCCTCGTCCCGCTGAGCATCCGGCGCGGTCGTCAGCCGCAACAGCCCGGGGCCGTCCAGCAGCCCGACGGCGAGAATCCGTCCGCCCCGACTCCACGTCCTGACCGCCGCGGCCGTCGCTTCCGCGCCCGATCGCCAGAACCAGCCCAGGTCCCCCGGATGCAGTTGCATCGGCGCCCCGTCGTTCTGCCACTCCCGCAGCACGCCCACAGCCTCGCTCAGCCCGTCGGCGCCCGGCTTGCCCATCGTCACCGCCATGCCCTCGATCACACCCCACGGCACCGACGGTCCGCACCCGGTTTCCGACCGGTCGGCGTGGTGCGGCTCCGGGAACTCGGGGAGACGGCCGGTGATCAAAGAGGCACGGCCTGGTGGTGGCCTAGCGGTGGTGCCGGGGAGCGGCCTGGCGGCGGGTGGCGTGGAGGGAACCGAGGAGATCGAGCGCCTCGGCGCTGGGGCTGCCTGGTTCGGCGTGGTAGATGACGAGCTGCTGGCCAGGGGCGTCGCGTACGTCGAATGCCTGGTAGGTGAGTGTGAGGGGGCCGACGTCCGGGTGGACCAGGTGCTTGGAGTCCTGGGTCTTGCCGCGCACGCTGTGGGCATTCCAGAAACGGGCGAAGTCCGCACTGTGCTCGGTGAGGATGCGGACCAGTTCGTGCAGTCGTGGGTCGTCCGGGTCGAAACCGGCTGCCTGGCGCAGGGTGGCGACGGTGGCGTGGGCCGCCCGGTCCCAGTCGGCGTAGAAGTGCCGACCCGCCGGGTCGACGAAGGTCATGCGGGCCAGGTTGTCCGCCGGGCCGAACGGAGCGTAGAGGGCATCGGCCAGGGCGTTGGCGGCGAGGATGTCCAGGGTCCGGCTGAGGACGAACGCCGGGGTGTTCGGGTAGCCGTCCATCAACTGGCGCAGCGCCGGGCTGACCTGTTCTGCCAGGCGGGTGGAGGGCTCGTCGCCCGGCGTGGTCCTGGCCAGCCGGTACAGGTGTGCGCGGGCCTCCGCGTCGAGGCGCAGCGCGCGGCTGAGGGCGTCGAGTACCTGGGGTGAGGGGTTGCGCTCGCGTCCCTGTTCCAGGCGGGTGTAGTAGTCGGTGTTCACTCCGGCCAGGACGGCGACCTCCTCGCGACGCAGTCCGGGGACTCTACGGGTCCCGTAACTTGCCATGCCTATCTCCTCCGGCAGCAGGCCGGCGCGGCGTGCGCGCAGGAAGTCCCCCAGGTGGTTGTCGTCCATGTGTTCAGGCTAGGCGGCTGCCCGATGTGGTGCCTGGGTGCCGCGCACCCAGGCACAGCGCGTCCTGGTCAATGGCCTTTGCTCTGCCCAGACTCGGTGGAGCAGGGCACAGCCGCACCAACCGTGGAGAGGAACGGGCCATGACCGGGACCGTTGGAGGAGACGACGTCGACGTGGTCGGGATGTGGGTGACCGCGGACGGTCACATCCGTCAGGAGCTCCTGGCGGACGGTCGCTACGACGAGGCCCGTGGCGAGCGGCGCAGCGCGTACACGGGCCGGTACACGGTGACCGGCAGCCACCTGGACTACGTCGACGACTCCGGGTTCACCGCGACGGGCGAGATCCGGGACGGGGTGCTCTACCACGAGCACCTCGTGCTGTACCGGGAGCTGACGTCGCCATGACGAAGGCCGCCCGGCCCCGGGTCACCGGGACGAGGCGGTCGCAACGACGGGGCGACGGCCCGCGGCTCGGCCGCCGACGGACGTTTCACCACAACCTGCCCGACGGCGGCGGAACGTGACACCTCCGCACGACAGTCGGCCTCAACGAGAATCAAGGACCATTCCGATGGCAGCACAACGACTTGACGGCAGGGTCGCGCTGATCACTGGCGCGACGGGCGGCATCGGCACGGCGACCGCCGAACTCTTCGCCCGTGAGGGCGCCCGGCTGGTGATCACCGATGTCGCCGAGGGGCCCCTGCGGGACCTCGCCCAGCGGATCGAGGCACGCGGAGCCGAGGTCGTCTCCGTCCGCCTCGACGTCTCCTCGGCGCGGGAGTGGGACGAGGTGATCGCCGTCGTACGCGACCGGTTCGGAACGCTGGACGTCCTCGTGAACGTCGCCGGCATCCTGGACTGGCCGGGTGTCGAGGACACGCGGGAGGAGGCCTGGGACCGCGTCATCGACGTGAACCAGAAGGGCACGTGGCTGGGGATGAAGGCGGCGATGCCGCTGCTGCGTGCGAGCGGCAACGCGTCGGTGATCAACACGTCGTCCGTGCTGGGGCTCGTGGGAAGCGGCGCGGCCGCGGCCTACCAGGCGTCCAAGGGCGCGGTGCGCCTCTTGAGCAAGACCGCCGCGGTCGAGTACGCACGGCAGGGAGTGCGGATCAACTCGGTGCATCCCGGGGTGATCGCCACTCCGATGATCCAGGAACTCCTGGACGACCAGGGCGACCGGCAGCCGGACGTCCGACGCACTCCCATGCGCAGGGCCGGCCGCGCCGACGAGATCGCACCCGCAATCCTCTTCCTCGCCTGCGACGACTCCTCGTTCGTCACCGGCTCGGAGCTCGTGGTCGACGGCGGGCTCACCGCGCACTGACCGGCTGGCCGTGCGCCGTCCACGACGGCTTGCCCATCGTGACCAACCACATATCGCACGAGTAGCCGCGCGGTAGCGCACTGTCAGTCCTTGCCCCTACTCTGTTCGGCATGTCCCCCGATTCCATGACCCCTGGTTCCGTGCGGTCCGCTGCCGACTTAAACGAGCAGATCCGAGCCCTGTGGATGCGCGCGGGCGGTTCACTGTCGGCGCAGGAGCGGGCCGAGTACGAACTGCTGGTCGTCAAGTGGGCGGCGGCGATACGCGGAGAGATCATCGAGGCGGCATGAGGCCATCGGCTGAGCAGGGCATCGGGGCAGAGCGTTGAGCGAGGCAGCCCCTTGAGATCCGACCCCGGGCGTCCGGACCCGGGCGCATCCCGTGGGACCGTCATCTTCCTGAACGGCACGTCCAGTTCGGGCAAGTCGAGCATCGCAACCGAGCTGCTGCGGATCCTCGACGAGCCGTACTTCCATCTGCCCGTGGACGCGTTCCACGCGATGCGGACGCGTCAGGAGATGCCTCCCGAGCGACTCACCAGCGTTCTGCACAACACCTGGCGCGGCTACCACCGGGCGGTGGCCGGAATGGCCGCAGGCGGCAACAACGTCGTAGTGGACCACGTGTTGAGCGAGGAATGGCGGCTGCGGGACTGCCTCGATCTCTTCGTCCCGCAGGACGTCGTGTTCGTCGGAGTCCGCTGCCCGCGCGACGAGCTCGAGCGGCGGGAGCGCGAGCGTGGTGACCGGCCACCCGGCCTGGCTGTACGGCAGTTGGCCCAGGTGCACGCGCACGGCGTGTACGACGTCGAGTGCGACACCAGTCGGGCCGACCCCCACGAATGCGCCCGTCTCATCAAGGACTTCCTGCCCCACCGTCCCGAGCCCACGGCGTTCCAGCGGCTGCGCGGGAAGATCGCCGACGACAAGACCCCCGGCTGAGTATCACCGCCCGCCGGGTCCCGGCAGCACCGCACGCGAGGTGTACGGCCCCCAGGCCCGCCACGCGTCAGCGCGGTTCCGCGGCCGGCCAGGCGCGGGGGTACGGGACGCCCAGCACCTCGGGCGCGACCGGGGGTGTGCTCGGCGGCGAGCAGCGTGTATCCCGCGTATCTCGCGTAGCCCTCTATCAGTCCGGCGACCGCGGGCACGACCGACCGGCCCCGCAGCCCCGCCGAGATCGCACAGGCCCAGTCGGCTCCGGGGTGTGGCGCGTGAGCGGGCAAAACGAGGGGGAACCTTCCCCATGGACGCTCTGGACCGGAAGATTCCTACCGAGCTGCAGTTGGACGGCCGTCTGACGGTGACCGAGCTGGCCGCCCGCGTGCGGTTGAGCGTCTCGCCGTGCCACCGCCGCCTGCGCGACCTCGAACGCGAGGGCGCGATCCGCGGCTACCGCGTGGTCCTGGACGCGGCCGCCGTCGGCCTGAACTCCTGACCCCCACTCTCGTCATGAAGCACGTCGTGGAGGACCGGCCACTGCCCGAGCAGCCCCGCCGTGCAGCCTCGGTGACGGCGACGGAGGCGATGACGAGGGCTACGGAACCCTGAACTCGATCCGGCTGATGGCCGGCCCGTCACCGGTGACCTGGCCTTCGCCGATCGCCTCCGTCCAGGAGCCCTCCGATTGGAGTTTCGCCAAAACCGCGGGGGAAAGACTGACGGTGATCTGGATACCGCCCCCGGAAGCAGGGGCGCGGTCTATGCGGACTTCATGGTTCATGCCGCCGACGGTACCCACAACCACACTGTCGGCACGGGCAGTTGGACTTTTACCCGGGGTCGTGAAGTTCTGAGCCGATCGGTCATGTCTTGTGGCCGGAATTGCCGCCGCTGAAACCTCGGCATCGCGCGGCAACCTTTTCGGCCACGACGACCACTGATGAGTCGGAAGCTCCATCCCCGAACTGCCTCGCCGAACTGCCTCACCGAAGACGCGCTCTCCCGAACCAGGCAAGGACTCATCTGTGGCATCCCGTCCCCGCGAGCGGCGCACCGCCCTCCTCGCCGCCACCGTGGCGGCCGTCGTACTCGTCGTGTCCCTGGTCCTGGTTTTCCGCCCCGACCACGAGGGCGATGACGGGCCCGCCGCGGCCACGCCCGTCGCCGGCACGCAGGTGACCAAGTCGCCCAAGGCGCCGGAGCGGAAGGCGTCCACGGCGTCACCGACCGCGACGGCCGGCACGACCGCCCCGGCGCCGGCTGCGACCCCCTCGACGGCGAAGCCATCGGCCACGCACACCCCGTCGGCGGCCTCCGCCACGGCCCCCTTGGCCGGACGAATACGTCCCGACGTCACCTACCCGGGGGTCGCCACCTTCTACGACGCGGGGACGGGCGACGGCGCTTGCCTGTACGGCCCGAGCGACGACCTCATGGTCGCCGCGATGAACCACACCGACTACGAGTCGTCGAAGGCGTGCGGGGCGTACGTACGCGTCCAGGCGGCCGGCGGCGCATCCGTCACCGTCCGGATCACCAACGAATGCCCGCTGCCCTGCGCTCCCGGTCAACTCGACCTCAGCGCACAGGCCTTCGCCGAACTCGCCGACCCGTCACGGGGCCAGATCCCCGTCACATGGACCTTGTTGAGCCCCGACACGTCCGACACGGTCTCCGTCCGGTACAAGACGGGGTCGAGCCGCTGGTGGTGCGCCCTCCAGGTGATCGGCCACCGGAATCCGGTGGCGCGACTGGAGGTCCGCGCCGACGGCGCCTGGCGTCGGCTGCCGCGCACCGACTACAACTACTTCCTCTCCGATGACGGCACCGGGTGCGGTGGCGCGATCAGGATCACCGACATCTACGGAGAGCGACTGAACGTCGACGGGATCGCGCTGCGGCCCGACGTCGTGCAACCGACCCGCGTCCAGTTCGCCCGGCACTGACCTTCAAGCGCTCGGCGTCAGCTGTCACAGCACCCCGTTGCCACCGAATATCCCCCTGCAGGCCCCTTGGCGAGGCCCGCCCCCTCCCCCAACACTGAGCCGATGACGCAGCGTGTGGAGCTCGCGACCGTGTTGGACCGGCTCGCCGTGGACGAGTTGATCACCGAGTACGCCGTGGCCGTGGACGACGGCGACTGGACGGCGTACCAGAAGCTGTTCGCCCCGGACGGACGCGCCGACTACCGCTCGGCCGGAGGCATCGAGGGGGACGCCGTCGAGGTCGCCGGATGGCTCGCGCGAAGCATGGAGCTGTTCGGCATGCGGCAGCACCTGATCGTGAACCGGCGTGTCCGCTTCGGCGTCCTGGAGCACGACACGGGCGACACCGCCCACGTCCAGGCGGACTACGTCAACCCGATGCGGTTCGCCGGCCACGACGGCGGATCAGGCGGGTCCACGGCCCCCGACTTCGTGTGCGGCGGCCGTTACGCCTTCGTCCTGGTGCGTACGGACGAGGGCTGGCGGCTGCGCGAGGTGGTGGTCCGGGAGAAGTGGCGTCACACGCCGGACCGGTAGCCCGCCACGCCCTGACCGGCCCCCACGGAGATCGGCCTGGCCGGAGATCATCTGTCGGAGATCGTCCACCGAGCGCACACTGGAGGTACGTACCACCGGGGAGGGAGGCGCTGCATGAGGTTGCCCGGTCACTGGCTGGCCTCCCCGTGGCGGCGCGGCGTGCTGGCCGCGCTGTCCGGGGCCCTTCCGATGTTGGCGTTCCCGGCGCCGTCCCTGTGGTGGTTCGCGTACGTCGCCCTGGTGCCCTGGATGCTGCTGGCCCGCTCGGCGCCCACGGGCAGGCGGGCCGCGTACGACGGCTGGCTGGGCGGTCTCGGCTTCATGCTGGCCGTGCACCACTGGCTGCTGCCGAGCCTGCACGTGTTCACGTTCGTGATAGCCGCGCTGCTGGGTGCCCTGTGGGCGCCCTGGGGGTGGCTGGTGCGCCGGTTCCTCGCCGGTGCGCCCCCGGCCCGGCGGGTCGTGGCCGCGCTGGTCGTGCTGCCGTCGGGCTGGCTGATGGTGGAACTCGTACGGTCCTGGCAGGGGCTGGGCGGGCCGTGGGGGCTGCTCGGGTCCAGCCAGTGGCAGGTGGAGCCCGCGCTGCGGCTGGCCTCGGTTGGCGGGGTCTGGCTGCTCAGCTTCCTGGTCGTGGCGGTCAACGTCGCCGTCGCCGTGCTCGTCGCGGTACGGCGCTCCCGAGTTCCCGCTGTCGCCGGGCTCGTCGCGACGGTCGTCGTCACCTCCGCGGCCTGGATGTGGTCGCCGCGGCCCCACGTGGACGGCCGGGTGCGGATCGCCGTCGTGCAGCCCGGTGTCATCCCCGGCCCCGACCAGCGGTTCGCCCGCGAGGAGGCCCTCACCCGCGAGCTCGCCGGGCAGGACCTCGACCTGATCGTCTGGGGCGAGAGCAGCGTCGGCTTCGACCTCGCCGACCGCCCCGACCTCGCGAACCGTATCGCCGCCCTGTCCCGCGAGACGGGTGCCGACATCCTGGTGAACGTCGACGCCCGCCGCTCCGACCGCCCCGGCATCTACAAGAGCTCGGTGCTGATCGGGCCGCAGGGCCCCACCGGCGAGCGGTACGACAAGATGCGGCTGGTCCCCTTCGGCGAGTACGTGCCCTTCCGTACCGTTCTCGGCTGGGCCACCTCGGTCGGCAAGGCGGCGGGTGAGGACCGCAGGCGGGGCACCGAGCAGGTCGTGATGAACGTGGGGAACGGGCTGAAGGTGGGCCCGATGGTGTGCTTCGAGTCCGCGTTCCCCGACATGAGCCGTCATCTGGCCCGGGACGGTGCCCAGCTGCTGCTCGCCCAGTCGGCGACCTCCACCTTCCAGCACAGCTGGGCGCCCGAGCAGCACGCGTCGCTGGCCGCGCTGCGGGCCGCCGAGACGGGCCGCCCGATGGTGCACGCGACCCTCACCGGTGTCTCCGCGGTCTACGGCCCGAGCGGCGAGCGCATCGGCTCCTGGCTCGGCACCGACGCGAGCACGACGGCGGTGTACGAGGTGCCGTTGGCGGACGGTGTCACGCCGTACGCCCGGTTCGGCGAGTGGCCAGTGTACGCGGCGGTGCTCGTCCTGGTCGCGCTGGGTGCCATCGAGGGCGTACGCGCCGTGCGGTTCAGGAGGACGGCTCCTGAACCGCACGCACGACCCGCTCGCACAGTTCGTGAGTCGCCAGCGCGTCACGGGCGCTGAGCACCCTGCCCGCGCGTACGGCGTCGAGGAAGGCGAGCACAGCCTGCTCGATGCCGCGCTGCCGGGCGACCGGCACCCAGTCGCCGCGCCGTCGCACGGTCGGCTGCCCCTTGTGATCGACGACCTCGGCGAGGTTCACGACCTGGCGCTTGGTGTCCTGTCCGGACACCTCGAGGATCTCCTCGGCCGAGCCGCTCAGCCGGTTCATCACCCCGAGCGCCGTGAAGCCGTCCCCGGACAGCTGGAGCACGACGTGGTGCAGCAGTCCGTCCTCGGTGCGGGCGCGCACGGTCACGTCGTCGATCGGCCCCGGCACCAGGAACCGCAGGGTGTCGACGACATGGATGAAGTCGTCGAGGATCATCGTGCGCGGCACCTCGGGCAGGCCGACGCGGTTCTTCTGCATCAGGATCAGCTCGCGAGGATGGTCCGCGCACTGGGCGTACCCGGGTGCGTACCGCCGGTTGAAGCCCACCGCCAGGGCGACGTCGCGTTCCTCGGCCAGCTCCACCAGGCGTTCGGATTCGGCCAGTTCGTACGCCAGCGGCTTGTCGACGTACGTCGGTACGCCCGCGTCCAGGAGCCGCGCGACGATCTGGGGGTGCACGTCGGTGGGCGCGTGGACGAAGGCCGCGTCGAGGTCCTGGGCGAGCAGGGTGTCGAGGTCGGCGTGCCGCCGCTCCGCGGGGAGGTGGAGGCTGTCGGCGACCCGGTCGAGCGTCGCGGGTGTCCGTGTCTGCAGGTGCAGTTCGATCCCCGGCTGGGTGCCGAGCACCGGCAGGTACGCCTTCTGCGCGATGTCACCGAGTCCGATGCAGCCGACCTTCACAAGGATCTCCCGTCACGTGCCTCGCCGGAAGCATACGGCGGCGGTGGCGGGCGCCGGCCGAGCGGGAGGAGTCACCGAGCGGGAGGAGCGGCCGGCTTTCCCGAAAACCCGTGGTGGCGCCTGCGTCACTGCACGAGGATGCACATCGTGACGATCAAACGCACCGAGCCCGCGACCAACGCCGACGAGCGGTCCATGCTGGAGGGTTTCCTCGACCACCACCGCCAGACACTGGAGATGAAGTGCGCGGGCCTGGACGACGCCCAGCTCAGGACGGCGTCGGTGCCGCCCTCCGTGCTCTCCCTGATGGGTCTCGTACGGCACATGGCGGACGTGGAGCGCTCCTGGTTCCGCCGGGTGCTCGCCGACGAGGACGCGGCGCCCCTTCACTACAGCGACGAGGACCGGGACGGCGAGTTCCACCTCACCGACGCGGACACCTGGGAGGACGCCTACGCCACCTGGCAGGCCGAGATCGCCGCGGCCCGGAGCAACTCGGCACGCTTCGCCCTGGACGACGTGACCAAGGGCAGGAGCCGGTTCACGGAGGAGCCCATCACGCTGCGGTGGATCTACACACACATGATCGAGGAGTACACACGGCACAACGGTCACGCGGATCTGCTCAGGGAGCGCCTCGACGGCGCCACCGGCGAGTGACGCCGTCATCCGTGTCACCCGTGCGGGGCATCCCGGGCCCGTCTCCTCCCGTAAACGGTCCGGACACAGCAGAGTTGCACGGGTGCACCGAACGACGACCACCCACACGCTCCTGGTCACCGTGGCCGCCGCGGCCCTTTCCGGCTGCGTGACCATTCAGCACCCGCCCTCGCCCGACGTGGCGCCGGCGCCGTCCCGCCCGTCGGCGCCGCTCCCCGACGGCCGCGCCGAGCCCCAGGTCGTGCAGGCTCCGGCCCAAGAGGCGCTGGAGCTCATCGGCCCACCACGGCGACCGGCCCCGAGCGCGCCACCGGCCCCGAATGCTGCCTCGACCCCCGCGGCACCGCCACCCAGGCCCGTTCGACCGCACCCCGCCCCACCCGGGCCCTCGAAGCCCCGCGTACCCGGCCCACGGGCCGCGATCCCCCAGGACCTGGCCGAACCGCCCCGGAGCAGCGACGTCTGCGCCCTGGGCCGCAAGTACGGCGGGTGGGCGAAGGACAGCCCACAGTCCACCATCTGCCAGGACACATACGGACGTTGACCACGGCCCCGCGCCAGGCCCGACAGGAACTGGGTGCGCCGTCCCGGCGGTCCGGGCGGCCCCGGCGGCTCCTCTCATCCGTCGGCCGCGTCCTCCCCGTTCAGCCGCAGGTTCAGGCGGTTCATCGCCGCGCGGATGCCGTCGCCGTAGCTGTCGTCGCCGAGGGTGCCGACCGTCTCGTACGCCAGCCGGAGGTGGCTGCGGGCGGCCTCGAGGCGGTCGAGGTTCGCGTAGTCGGCGGCGAGGTTCAGGTGCAGTGACGGGTAGAGGGCGCGCACCGCGCGCCAGTGCCGGTGCTCCGCCACCCGCCCGTCGGTGAGCTCATCGGCCGCCGACAACGCCCGCAGGTCCCAGGCGAGTTCGTCGGCGGGGTCCTGTTGCGTGTCCGCCAGGTAGTGCGCCAGCGTGCAGCGGTGCAGTGCGTCGCCGTCCTCGCCGATCTCCACCCACAGCTCCAGGAAGCGGTCCCGCGCCTCGTCCCGGTCGCCGCCGCGGTGCAGCATGACGACCTGGCCGATCCGGGTCATCACGGCGTCCGGCGTCGCCTCTTCCTGGTGCTCCGCCACGGCGTCCTCCCTGCTCGTCATCCGTCCCCCAGGACGCTAACGGCAGGTGCCGGCGATCGCGGTCAGGCGGCTCCGTACGGCCACGGAGTCCACTGGGCCGGGCCGGTGACAGCCCCGGCGGAGCCCCGTGGCCGTACGGGGACGGCGGGAACGAGGGGTCAGCCCAGGTTCGGAATCGTCCAGTCGATCGGCTCGTGGCCCTGGGCCGCCACCGCCTCGTTGATCTGCGTGAAGGGGCGGGAGCCGAAGAACTTCTTCGCGGAGAGCGGCGAGGGGTGCGCGCCCTTCACCACCACATGCCGCTCCTGGTCGATCAGCGGCAGCTTCTTCTGCGCGTAGTTGCCCCACAGGACGAAGACGGCCGGATCCGGGCGGTCGGCCACCGCGCGGATCACCGCGTCGGTGAACCTCTCCCAGCCCCTGCCCTTGTGCGAGTTGGCCTCGCCGGAGCGGACCGTGAGCACCGCGTTGAGCAGCAGGACGCCCTGCTCGGCCCACGGCATCAGGTAGCCGTTGTCCGGGATCGGCGTGCCCAGCTCCTCCCGCATCTCCTTGTAGATGTTCCGCAGCGAGGGCGGGGTCTTCACGCCCGGGCGCACCGAGAAGCACAGGCCGTGGCCCTGGCCCTCGCCGTGGTACGGGTCCTGGCCGAGGACGAGCACCTTCACGCGGTCGTACGGCGTCGCGTCCAGCGCCGCGAAGACCTCCTCGCGGGGAGGATAGACGGGACCCTTCGAGCGCTCCTCCTCGACGAACTCGGTGAGTTCCTTGAAGTAGGGCTGCTGCAGCTCCTCGCCCAGGACGCCGCGCCAGGACTCGGGCAGCATGGCGATGTCGGTCACGTCGACTTCCTCCG
Organism: Streptomyces sp. NPDC046862; assembly: GCF_040704615.1. Taxonomy (NCBI): domain Bacteria; kingdom Bacillati; phylum Actinomycetota; class Actinomycetes; order Kitasatosporales; family Streptomycetaceae; genus Streptomyces; species Streptomyces sp. NPDC046862. The sequence continues at coordinate 309,023 of NZ_JBEYXP010000004.1, forward strand.
GTGTGCGCTCAGTTCACGGCCGCACAGCGTGCGCCCGCGGACGGCCGCGCGAACGCGACCGCCTTACGAGCACAGAACCTACAGGCGCCCACTGACAACCGCGCCCGAAGGCGTGACTCCCCGGCGGAGCCACCGCGGGTCCCGGTGCCGGCCACCGCGGAGCCCGGCGCCGACTACCAGCTGGTCTTCCAGGACAGCGTCCACATCGTCATCATCGTCGCGGGGTCGATGGACTTCTCGGCGCCGGCGATCTCCTCGTTCGCGGCCACGAACTGCTTGCCCTGCCACAGCGGCAGCAGTCGCGCGTCCTCCATGAAGATCTTCTGCGCCTCCTCGAACTCCTCGGCCACGGCACCGCGGTCGCTCTTCCGGCGCGACTCGGGCAGGAGCTTGCCGGTGATCTCGGGGGCGTCGTACGGGGTGCCGAGCGCGTTCTGCTGGCCCACGAAGGGCGCGACGAAGTTGTCGGCGTCGGCGAAGTCGGGGAACCAGCCGCGGCCGAACACCGGGTACTCGCCGTTCCGGTAGCCCTCCACGTACGTCTTCCAGGGACGGCTCTTGAGCGTGACGGTGAACAGGCCGGAGGCCTCCAGCTGTCGCTTGATCTCCTGGAAGGCGGGCTTGGTCTGGGAGCCGTAGCGGTCGCTGGTGTACCAGAGGGTGAGCGGTACCTTCTGGGTGATGCCCGCGTCGGTGAGGATCTTCTTGGCCTTGGCCTTGTTGGGGTCCCCGAAGCTGTCGAAGAAGCTCGTGGTGTGGCCGACCAGCCCCCTGGGGATCATGGAGTACAGCGGCTCGACCGTGTCCTTGTAGACCTTGTGGGCGAGCGTCGGACGGTCGATGACCTGGGCGACCGCCTTGCGGACCTCGGGCCTCTTGGCCCACGGGTCCTTGGGGTTGAACACCAGGTAGCTGATCTCGGTCGTGGGGTTCTCGATGAGCTGGAGCCCCTCGTCCTGGCCGTTCTCCTGGATGTCGACGGTGGCCGAGGCGGGCAGACCGCGGTAGATGACGTCGATCTTCTTGTTCCTGAGCGCGTCGACCATCTCGGACGACTGCTGGAAGTAGCGGATGGTGACGCCGTTGTTCTTGCGGTCCGCGATGCCCTTGTAGTTGTCGTTGCGGACGAGTTCGGCCTGCTTGCCGTCGTCGTAGGACGACAGGTTGTACGGTCCGGAGCCGCTGATCTCGCCGTCGTCGCGGAGCTTGTCCGCGGGGTACTCCTCGGGGTCCACGATCGACATGGCGGGCGTGGAGAGCACGAAGGGGAAGGTGGCGTCGGGCTCGTTGAGGTGGAAGACGACCTCGCGGTCACCCTTGACCTGGATCCGGGAGAGGCTGCCCAGGAGACCGGCGGGGCCGCCGTTGACGTTGATCTTCTTGATACGATCGATCGAGTACTTCACGGCCTGCGCGTTGAGGTCGTGCCCGTCGGCGAACTTCAGGCCCTCGCGCAGCTTGCAGCTGTACACCGTGGTCGCGGTGTCCGTGAACTCGCAGCTCTCGGCGGCGTCGGGCGCGGGCTCGGACGCGCCCGGATCGTAGTTCAACAGGGTTTGGAAGACGTTGCGCATCAGCTCCCAGGAACTGTCCCAGGCGGCCGCCGGATCGAGGGTGCTCGGGGCGCTGGTGGTCCCCACGACGATCGGACGGTCGTCGTCGGACGAGTCCGAGGAGAGGACACCACATCCGGCGACCATGGTTATGGACGTGATCGCCGCCAGCTGACGCAGGTATCTGTCCCGCTTGAACACGCGCACCATCCTCGATCGGGCATACCACAAGGGTGGCCAGACCATACCGCAGTGTCAGGCCACTTGAACCGCCGCCCCGGCAGGCCCTTGATCAGCGCGTATGTCCGAGCCGTAGAGGAACGGTGTTATTCCCTTGTGCACCGCCACAAGGTGGGCGCCCGCGTGTCTCCGGCCGTGCCGGGCGGGCGCCCACCACAGGCGTCAGCCGACGCCGGCGTTGAGGAAGATACCTCCGTCCACCACCAGGGTCTGGCCGGTGATCCAGTCGGACTGCTCCGAGGTGAGGAACGCGGCGGTGCCACCGATGTCGGAGGGCACGCCGAGCCTCCCCAGCGGGTAGGCCGCGGCGGCCTCCGCCTCACGGCCCTCGTACAGGGCCTTGGCGAACTGTGTCTTCACCACGGCGGGCGCGATCGCGTTGACCCGCACCTTGGGCGCGAACTCGTGCGCCAGCTGCAGGGTCAGGTTGATCATGGCGGCCTTGCTGATGCCGTACGCGCCGATGAACGGGGAGGCGGAGACGCCGGCGACGGAGGCGATGTTGACGATCGCTCCCCCGTTGTCCTTCTGCCAGGCGTGCCAGGTCCTCTGGGCGAAGCCGAGGGCCGAGACGACGTTGGTCTCGAAGACCTTGCGCGCCACGTTCAGGTCGAGGTCGGCGATCGGCCCGAAGACGGGGTTGGTGCCGGCGTTGTTGACCAGGAAGTCGACGCGGCCGAAGGCCTCCATGGTGCGCTCGACGGCGGTGGCCTGGTGGGCCTCGTCATGTGCCTTGCCGGCGACACCGATGACACGGTCGGCGCCGAGCTGCTCGACGGCCTCCTTCAGGGCGTCCTCGTTGCGGCCGGTGATGCACACGCGGTCACCCCGGGCGACGAGCGCCTCGGCGACGCCGTAGCCGATGCCGCGGCTGGCGCCGGTGACGAGCGCGACCTTGCCCGAGGGCTCGGGGAGCTGTGCGGAAGTCATGTGCTGGTCCCCCGGTGTCAGTTGAGCGGTCCGCCGGCCACGTACAGCACCTGGCCGGAGACGAAGCCGGCGGCCTCGCCGGTGAAGAAGGCGATGGCGTTCGCGATGTCGTCCGGGTTGCCGACGCGCTGTACGGGGATCTGCGTCGCGGCCGCGGCCTGAAAGTCCTCGAAGCCCATGCCGACGCGGGCGGCGGTGGCGGCGGTCATGTCGGTGACGATGAAGCCGGGCGCGACCGCGTTGGCGGTGATGCCGAACTTGCCGAGCTCGATGGCGAGGGTCTTGGTGAAGCCCTGCAGTCCGGCCTTCGCTGCCGAGTAGTTGACCTGGCCGCGATTGCCGAGCGCGGAGGACGAGGAGAGGTTGACGACGCGGCCGAACTTGGCCTCCACCATGTGCTTCTGACAGGTCTTCGTCATCAGGAAGGCGCCCCGCAGGTGCACGTTCATGACCGTGTCCCAGTCGGCGGAGCTCATCTTGAACAGCAGGTTGTCGCGGAGCACGCCCGCGTTGTTCACCAGGATCGTGGGGGCGCCGAGCTCCTCGGCGATCCGGGCGACGGCGGCCTCGACCTGCGCCTCGTCGGAGACGTCGCAGCCGACCGCGAGCGCCTTGCCGCCGGCGGCGGTGATCTTCTCCACGGTGTCCTTGCAGGCCGCCTCGTCGAGGTCGATCACCGCGACGGCGCGGCCCTCCGCGGCCAGTCGTACGGCGGTCGCGGCGCCGATGCCGCGCGCGGCACCCGTGACCACGGCGACCCGCTGCTCAGTGGTGGACATTGCTGCTTCTCCTCGCCCTTGGGATGCGGCTCTACAGTACGCCCAACAGGTGAGCGACCGCTTAGTACCTTCAGCACACGTGACGCTAGAAGCCCTGGCACCCGGTGTCAACGGCACACGAGCGACGTGTGATCCATTCCCTGTTCCATCACCTGACCAGGAGGTCGAGCAACCGCTCCGCCTCGGCCCCGGGGTCGGCGGTGAGCCCGGTGTGCACGGGCCCCGGCTGGACCACCGTCGAACGGGGCGCGATCAGCCAGCGGAAGCGCCTCCCGGCGTCGTCGCGCGCGGCCTGGCCCGCCGCCTCACCCCCGGCGCACACCCCCTCGACGGCACGCAGGGCGGCCCGTACGCCCGCCACGTCCGCTTCCGGGTCCAGCGCCCGCAGCCTCGTCTCGTCGAGGTGCGTCCGGGCGGCCACGAAGGACCGGGCGCGGCAGTACACCAGCACGCCCGCGTTGAAGCACTCGCCGCGTTCGACGCGGGGCACGACCCTCAGCAGCGCGTACTCGAAGACGTCCTGCTCCCTCGACCGGGTCCCCAGGGTGCGCTCGCTCACTTGATCCCCTCGATGCGTTCGTGGATGACGGCGGCCCGCGCCAGCAGCGGCTCCGCGTACGCCCGTCGCAGCTCGTCCGCGCTGTCGAACCCCGGCTCGCCCGCCAGCCACACCTCGGGGATCTGGGCGGTGACCTCCGCCAGCAGGTCCTCGGTGACCAGGGGTGCCAGCGCCTCGGCCGCGGCCGCGACATCCGGTGCGAAGGGCGCCAGCGCGTGGTCGGCGGCGTCGTAGGGCCGCTGGGCGGAGGCGACGGCGCCGGGCCAGTTGTGGTGCCAGATCATCGTGGCCCCGTGGTCGATGAGCCACAGATCGCCGTGCCACACCAGGAGGTTGGGGTTGCGCCAGGAGCGGTCCACGTTGCCCACGAGGGCGTCGAACCAGACGACCCGGCCGGCCTCCTCGGGGCTCACCCGGAAGGCGAGGGCGTCGAAACCGATCGCGCGCGGCAGGAAGTCCATCCCGAGGTTGGCGCCGCCGCTCGCCTTGAGGAGGCCCTGCACCTCCTGGTCGGGCTCGCCGAGGCCCAGCACGGGGTCCAGGTCGATCGTCACGAGTCCCGGCACCCGCAGTCCGAGCCGGCGGGCGAGCTCACCGCAGACGACCTCCGCGACGAGCGTCTTACGGCCCTGCCCCGCGCCCGTGAACTTCATGACGTACGTGCCGAAGTCGTCGGCCTCGACCAGTCCCGGCAGCGACCCGCCCTCACGCAGCGGAGTGATGTACCGGGTCGCGGTGACTTCTTTGAGCATCGCCCCAGGTTACTGGGGCGGGGACGAGCCCCGGACACGGCCAATGCGGTGGTGTGCCGACGACGACAGCGAACCGACAGCTCCGCTTTACCCACGTCTCATCCCGAGCGGGTCAAGATTTCGGCATCGTCTGAACAGGCGATCACCGCCGACCGTACCTGTCGGCAGATCCACGCACCCCCCACGGAAGGGAAACCCCAGCATGACCAGCGCACCGCACCAGCCCGCCTCGAAGCCGGCCCGCCGCGCCGTGATCGCAGCGGCCGGCGCGACGGGGCTCGCCGTCGCGCTGACCGCGTGCGGTTCGGACGACGACTCCTCGGCGGCCTCCTCCGACCCCTCCTCCGCCGCCGGCACCGAGGAGAGCAGTGGCGCGAGCACCGGTGGCACGAGCGGCGGCGACGCCGGCTCGGGCGGCGGCACCGAGGTCGCGAAGACCTCCGACATCCCGGAGGGCGGCGGCAAGGTCTTCGCCGACCAGAAGATGGTGGTCACCCAGCCGACGGCGGGCGAGTTCAAGGCGTTCTCGTCCACGTGTACCCACCAGGGCTGTGCCGTGAAGAGCATCAAGGACGGCGTAATCAACTGCCCCTGCCACAACAGCAACTTCTCGATCACCGACGGCAGCGTGAAGAGCGGCCCGGCGCCCAAGCCCCTGCCCGCCATGCAGATCACCGTCGACGGCGAATCGATCAAGATGGCCTGAGCCCGGGGGTACTCAGGCCGCCAGGCCGCCGCTCATGCGCGCCTCTGAGGCCGCTTGAGGCAGCGCAGCACCTCGTCCGTGGTCGCGACCGTGGCGACCAACGCGAGGGTGTTGCGGATCATCGCGGGGGTGTACTCGGAGGGCACCCCCGCGATGGCGTCCCTGGGCACGACCACCGTGTAGCCGAGGTTGACGGCGTCGAACACCGCGTTCGGGACGGCTACGTTGGCCGAGACTCCGGTCACGACCAGCGTGCGGCAGCCGAGGTTGCGCAGCAGCGCGTCGAGGCCGGTGCCGGCGAGCGGCGAGAGCCCGTGCAGCCGCCGTACGACCAGGTCCTCCTCGGCGACCTCGACGGGCGGCGCGACGCGTACGGCCGTGGTGCCCGCCAGTTGCCGGACGGGCAGCCGTTCGGCCGCGCGGAACAGCCGGGCGTTGCGGTTCGCGCCCCGGCCGTCGGGCCGCCGCTCGGCGACGGCGTGCACGACCTGCACCCCGCTCTCGTGGGCCCCGGCGACCAGTCGGGCGACATTCGCCAGCGCCCCCGACGACCGTGCCTCCCGGGCCAGCTCGGGCAACGCGCTGTCCGGGCCCACGACACCCTGCTGGCACTCCACGGTGAGCAGCACCGTGGTGGCGGGGTCGAGGAGGTCACCGAGCACCTCGTACGACGGCATGACTCCCCCTTCGTCCTGTCACCGGGTGGTCCACCAGGTGGTCGGGGCGTGGGAGCGTAACGTCCCTTGCGTATGGACGGAAGACGATTCATGCTGCCTCTCTGACAGGGCGTCAGAAAGAGGGAGACACCTCCATGACCGTCACGCAGCGCCGGGGCCGGAAGATCATGATGACCCCCACCGAGCTGGACGAGTTCCTGGCCTCGCAGCGCACCTGCCGGGTCGCGACGATCTCGGCGGACGGCGCCCCGCACGTCAGCCCGCTGTGGTTCGCCTGGGACGGCACCTCGCTGTGGCTGTACTCGATCACGCGCAGCAAGCGGTGGGCCGACCTGCGCCGCGATCCCCGTATCGCCGTCACGGTCGACACGGGAGAGGACTACGGCGACCTGAGGGGCGTCGAGCTGTCGGGCAGGGTGGAGTTCGTGGGGGACGTCCCTCGCACGAAGGAGCCGAATCCCGAACTCGCCGACCTGGAGCGGCTGTTCGCCCGCAAGGTCTTCGGTCTGGACGAGATGCCGCACGACGGCCGCCACGCGTGGATACGGCTGACCCCGGAGTCGATCGCTTCGTGGGACTTCCGCAAGCTGGCGTCCCTGTGACCAGACCGACCTCAGCTTCAGGACGAGGCATCTGAGGTGACAGAGGCGGCTGAGGTGGCAGAAGCGGCTGAGGCGATGCTCTCCCCCGCCTTCTGCAGCGCCTCCACCGCCGCCCTGATCGACGGGCGCCGGTCGGCGTCCGCACGCCACACCGCGTAGACGTACCGGTGGACACGGTGACGGACCGGCACGGCCCGCACCCCGGCCGGCATCGGGTCGCGCCCCAGCCTGGGCGCGACACAGACCCCGAGCCCGGCGGCGACCAGGGCGAGCTGGGTGTGGTGCTCCTCGGCGCAGTGGGCGATGCGTGGCTCGATGCCCCTGCCCCGCAGCGTGTAGATCAGCCATTCGTGACAGAACTCGCCCTCGGGCCAGGCGACCCACTCGTCCTCCGCGAAGTCCTCCAGGTCGACCGCGTCCCGGCCGGAGAGGGGATGCCCCTCGGGCATCGCGATCTCCACGGGGTCGTCGAGGATCGCCGCCCTGGCGAGCCCTTCGGGCACCGGCAGGGGCTTGTTGTACCAGTCGAGGACGACGGCCAGGTCGGCGTCGCCCCGGATCACCGCGTTGACCCCGTACTCCGGCTCCAGCTCCCGTGAGCTCACCCTCAGCGACGGGTGGTCGGCCCGCAGCGCGCTCAGCACCGACGGGAAGAGGCCGCGCATCGCCGTCGGGAACGCGGCCAGCCGCAGCTCGCCCACCACCTGCCCGCGCTGCGCCTCCAGGTCGGACTGCGCGAGCTCGACCTGGGACAGGATGCGGGCGGCGTGGTCGGCGAGCAGCCGTCCCGCGTCGGTGAGGCGCACCCCGCGCCCGTTCTTGGCCAGGAGCTGTTGTCCCACCTCCCGCTCCAGTTTGGCCATCTGCTGCGACACGGCCGACGTCGTGACATGCAGCCCTTCGGCCGCTCCACTGACCGAGCCGTGCCGGGCCAGGGCGTCGAGGGTGCGCAGGCGCTCCAGGTTCAACATGTAAGCGATGCTACGAAAATCAGCTCACAAAATCTCGCTTGTGCTACGAGATCGCGGAGAGCATCGTTACGGCCATGACCAGCGCCACCGCCGCCTCCCGGGCCTCCGCCCACCCCCCGTCCCCCACCGAACGTCGCCGTGCGGCCGTCGACTGGCGCCTCCGCTTCGGCTTCCTCGCCCTCATCTGGGGCTTCAGCTTCCTGCTCATCAAGGTCGGCACCGAGGGCTACGCACCCTTCCAGGTGACCTTCGGACGACTGCTGTTCGGGACGGCGGTGCTCGCGGTCGCGATGGCGGTGAAGCGGGAGCGGCTGCCGCGGGGCGCCCGCACCTGGGGCCACCTCACGGTCGCGGCCTTACTGTTGAACGCGCTGCCGTTCTCCCTCTTCGCCTACGCGGAGCTGACGATCCCGTCGACGCTCGCGGGCATCTGCAACGCGACGTCACCCCTGTGGGGCATGGCCCTGTCGCTGGTCGCGCTCTCCGAGGACCGACCGACGCGGGTGCGGGTCGCGGGCCTCGGACTCGGCTTCCTCGGCGTGCTCACGGTGCTCGGCGCCTGGCAGGGCTTCCACGGCCTGGACGCCTCGGGCACGGCGATGGCGCTGCTGGCCTCGCTCAGCTACCCGATCGGCTGGATCCACGTCCGCCGCACTCTGGCGGGCTCCGGCCACTCGAACCTCTCGCTGACGGGCGCCCAGTTGCTGCTGGCCACCGTCCAACTCGCCGTCGTCACACCGCTGTTCACGTCCCTGCCGGGCAGTTTTCCGGTGCTGCCCCTGCTCGCGGTCGTCGCGCTCGGCGCCCTCGGTACCGGTGTCGCGATGCTCGTGCAGTACGGCATCGTCGCCGAGGTCGGCCCGACCACCGCCCAGATGGTCACGTACTTCATCCCGGTGATCGCCACGGCCGCCGGCGTCGCGATCCTCGGGGAGTCGCTCACCTGGTCGACGCCGGCCGGCGCGGCGATCGTGCTGGCGGGGGCGGCTCTCACTCAGGTCAAGCCCCGTACACGGCCCTCGCCCATCAAGCCCCCTGCGCGCGAGCGAGATTGACAGGCCGTCACACGTAACGCCGAGCGGGCGCCGGGCCGATCGCCGAGGCCACGGCGTCCGCCACGTGCCCGATCTCGTCCTCCGAGAGCGTGGACACGGTGATCCGGATGCCGGGCGGCGCGCTCATGCGGAAGCGGGCACCGGGTGCCACGGCCCAGCCCGCGTGCAGCAGCCGGGCGACCACTCCGGTCTCGTCGGGGACGGGCACCCACACGTTCATCCCGCTGCGCCCGTGCGCCGCCACCCCGCGCTCCGCGAGCGCGCCGATCAGTGCGTCCCGCCTGCGCCCGTACGCCCCCGCCACGGCTCGCGCTTCCACGGCACCGTCGGCCCACATCCCCACGACGGCCCGCTGCACCAGCCGGCTCACCCATCCGGGCCCGAGTCGCTGCCGCCCCCGCACGCGGTCCACGGTCACGGAGTCACCGGTGAGCACCGCGAGCCGCAGATCGGGCCCATAGGCCTTGGCGACCGAACGGACGAAGGCCCAGTGGCGCGTGACGCCGGCGAGCGGCTGGAGGGACTGGTCGACGATCCGGTAGCCGTGGTCGTCCTCGATCAGCAGGGTCTGCGGGTGGTCCGCGAGCACGGCGCGCAGGGCACGCGCGCGCGTGGCGGTCACCGCGGCACCGGTCGGGTTCTGCGCCCGGTCCGTGACGATCAGGGCACGCGCGCCGCTCTCGAGAGCGCGGCGAACGTCGTCCGGGAGCGGTCCTTCGTCGTCGACACCCACAGGGATCGTGCGCAGTCCGAGCGCCGGGACCAGGTCGAGCACGCTGCCCCACCCCGGGTCCTCGACGGCCACCGCGTCGCCCGCCTTGAGGTGCGCGGCCAGGACGCGCTCGATGGCGTCGAGCGCGCCGGAGGTGACGGTGAGCGGTCCGTCCGGCACGCCGTCGGCGTCCAGGTCGGCACGCGCGATCCGCTCCAGTTCGGGCTCGACGGCGGCCTGACCGTAGAGGACGGGCACGCGGTCACCGTGCTCGGCGGCAGCCACGAAGGCCTTCGCCAGCGAGGGCAGCAGCGCCGGATCCGGATTGCCGTCGGCGAGGTCTCGTACGCCCTCCGGTACGTCCACCCGGATGTACTCGCGCCCCGTCGTGGCCGGCTTGGAACGCACCCGGCTGCCGCGGCGCCCGGCGGTCTCGATGACCCCGCGCTCCCGCAGGGTGCGATAGGCAGCCGCGACGGTATTGGGATTCACACCCAGCTGTACGGCCAACTCCCGCATGGGCGGAAGAAGTTGCCCCGGCTCCAGCTCTCCGGCACCCACCGCACGCTCGACGCTCGCCGCAATCTCTGCTGCGCGACGCCCTTCGATCCGATACTCTCCTAGCACAAAATAGATTATGCACTAGTGCAATGGAGAGCGCAATGCAGGGGACCCCGCAGCCGATGCCGTCGCCCACCGCCTACACCCCGACCGACCGCACCGTCCCCACCCGTTCCGCAGAGAGGGCCTCGTACGACAAGGAGGTGGTGCACGCGATACTCGACGAGGGCTACGTCTGCCATCTCGGCTTCGTGCGGGACGGCGCCCCGGTCGTGCTGCCCACTCTGTACGCCCGGGTCGGCGAGCGGCTCTACGTCCACGGCTCGACGGGCTCGCGCCCGCTACGGATGACCGGCAAGGCCGATCCCGGGCTCACGGTGTGCCTGACCGTCACACACGTCGACGGGCTGGTCCTCGCCCGGTCCGCCTTCCACCACTCGATCAACTACCGTTCCGTGGTCGTCCACGGCATCGCCCACCAGGTGACGGACCCGGAGGAGAAGCGGCTGGCCCTGGACGCGCTGGTGGACCATGTCGTACCGGGGCGCTCGCGCGACTCCCGGTCCGCCAACACCAAGGAGGCCGCCGCCACCGCGGTGATCCGCCTCGACCTCGACGAGGTCTCCGCCAAGACGCGCACCGGCGGCGTCAACGACGAACCCGAGGACCTCGCACTCCCCCACTGGGCCGGCGTCGTCCCGCTGAACAAGGGCTACAGCACGCCGGTACCCGACCCGGACATGACGCCCGGCACGGAGCTTCCTGACTACCTGTCGGTGCTGTGAGACGTCGGGCGCTCTCAGCCCGTCCGGGGTTTGCCGAGTGACGGTGCGGGCCCCACCCGTTCCGGGGAGGACCCGCACCCACGCCTCACACGCGCACAGCCTCCACCTCCCGCTCGACCACGACCGCACCCCGCGCCTCAGCCACCGCGAGCCCGGCGACCGACCCGAGCATCAGCAGCGTGCCGACCACTGTCGCCGCCGTCAGCTGCTCACCGAGCAGCACAACGGCGAGCACGGCCGCACTCACGGGCTCCAGCAGCATGATCACGGACACGGTGGCCGACCGGACGACGGCCGCTCCGGCGAAGTACAGCGCGTAGGCGAGGGCCGTGGGAACGGCAGCGATGTACGCCAACAGCCCGAGCAGCAGGGAGAGTTGGCCAGTCGCCGGGACCAGCCCCTCGGCCAGCCCGAACGGCAGCAGGCACAGGCTCGCCACGGCGAACGTCCACGCGGTCGTACCCGAGGCGTCGCCCGCACCGTCGCGTCCCCACCACCGGGTGAGCAGCGTCATCACGCAGTACCCGGCGGCCGACACGAGCGCGAGCAGCACACCCCAGGGCCGTACGCTCGCCCCGCCACCGCCGAGCACGAGGACGGCGAGCCCGGCGAGCGCTCCCGCGACGGCTGCCACGCCGCCGCCTCCGAGGCGTTCGCCCAGGGCCAGCCGGGCGCCCAGCGCGATCAGCACCGGACCGGCGCCCAGTGTCACGACGGTCGCCACGGCGAGGCCGGTCTCCTCGACCGCGGCGAAGTAGGCCGTCTGGAAGACGGCCAGCCCGATGCCCGTCACCCCGGCCCGCAGCGCCTTGCGGCCGAGCGGGTCACGGACGGGGGCGGTCCGCACGGCTACACCGGGCCGGACCCGCCGACGCGGGAGGCGGACGGCGAGCAGCACGACGAGCCCGGCGGCACAGCGCCAGAAGGACAGGGCGACCGGTCCCATGTCGCTGGTCCGGTAGACCAGGGAGGCGGCCGCGCCCGCGGTGCCCCATGCGGCACCGGCGACGATCAGATACAAGAGGCCTCGCCCTACGGGCAGGCCGGAGACAGTGTTCGACACGTGTTCTCTCCGCAGAAACAGAAGTTCGGGAAAGGACCACGTCGTCGCCGGGGTGAGGTGTGCTGGGCACTGGCATGTGCTGGACACTGGCGTGCGTGAGCACTGGCATGAGCTGGGCGCAGCTCACCGGCGTACGGAAAGGTCCTCGGACTTCGTCTGCGGGCAGCACCGTTCAGCCCTGCCGACCGGCAGGGCGTGACTCCCGGAGGCCCGCCTCAGGCGGCCGGGGGAGGAAGAACGAGCGTCGACGGCATGATCAGCATCCTATGGGGCGCTTCCGGGAGCCGACAACTGCCTTTCGGAGCCGTCCGTTGCCTTGTCGCCGCTCCGATCGTGGCCCGAACCGCCCGCGACCGGCTCCTCGGAGGTCTTGGCGGGTGTCGAGGACTGCGCGATGAAGGCGCCGACCAGGACGACGGCACCGCCGATGATCTGCGGTGTGGAGAGGTGCTCGCCGAGCAGCACCCAGGCGAGCACGGTCGCGATGACCGCTTCGAGGCAGGCCACGACGCCCGCGACCTGCGGGGAGAGCCTGCGGACGGCGACCACTCCGGTGATGTACGCGAGCACCGTCGCGATCAGCACGACCCAGCCGAGCAGCAGCCAGGCCGCGACGGGCGTGCCGTCCATCCCGGCGGTGCCCGCGAGGACGGACCAGTCCATCGTCCACGGGCGGGCCACGACGGTGAGCACGAGGGCGCCGACGAGCAGGCCGTAGGCGATGACACCGAGCGGGTCCGGCGCCTCCTCACCCCCGTCCGCGCCCTGGTCGGAGAGGACGAAGTAGCCGACCTGACAGCAGGCGGCGGCCAGGGCGAGCAGCAGACCGAGCGCGTCGAAGCTCATTCCCGACCACACCTCGACGACACAGGCGAGCCCGCCGACCGCGAGCACGACTCCCACAGCCGCGGCACGCGCGACCGGCCGTCGCTGCACGAACCGCACCCAGCCGAGCAGGAGGGCGGGGGCGAGGTACTCCACGAGCAGCGCGACCCCGACCGGGATGCGCGAGATCGCCGCGAAGTAGCAGGCCTGCACTCCCGCCACAGCGAGCAGTCCGAACCCGGCGAGCAACGCGGGCCGCCGGCGCGGGAGTCCGCGGTGGCGCACGGCCAGCGGCAACATCACCAGCGCGGCGCCCGCCACCCTCAGCCACACCACGTGGAGCGGGTCGAGCCCCGCCTCGATCAACGGCTTGGCCGCGACACCCGATCCACCGAAGGCGACGGCCGACCCGAGCGCCAGCCCGAGTCCGACGCCTCGGCCGTGGCCGCCCTGACTGCCCTGAGAGATCCGCACCGGCACATGATGACAGCCGATGACATGAGCGTCACCCCCATTGACACCTGTCTCACGCCCTGGACCACCGCAGTGCGGTCCGAGGGCTCGTGATCCTGAGGAACGCGGGCGGGCTACGCGCCCTTAAGGGGCGCGGAGAACTGCGCGACCAGCCACACCAAACCCGCACCCACCCACCGACAGGAACCCGGCCGACGAGACGGACGGCCACCACGACACGCAGCAACCACGGCGGCGCCCACACACCCACCAACCCGTCCTCAGCCGGCGGCATCCCCACCCTCCGGGCGGCTGGCCGCCCCCATCCGCACCGACAACGCCCCCACGTCGACCCCCGCACGCCCGAGCACCTCCACGGCCCGCGACTCCGAAGCCGCGACGATCGCGGCGAGGAGATCGACCCCACAGGCCCGCACCCCACCACCCGCCCGGCCACGCGCCGCCGCACGCCCGCACGCGTCCTCCATCGCCCCGGCCGCCACCGGCGACCAGCCCGCCACGTCGGTGAGCACGGGGACGGCACCGGAGTCCTCGACGCTGCTCTGCCACCGCAGTCCATAGCCGATGCTCCGCTGCACGAGGTACCCGAGCAGCCGGGCGACCTGCGCGCCGTCGCCGAAGACGGCGCGCACCTCGGGGTCGGACTCCAGGAGCGTGTGCAGCAGATGCGCGGTGTCGATGTGCCGGTCCCCGTCCCGCAGCGCCCGCCTGCGCGCACCGGCGATCACCGCTGCCAGCTCGTCGGTGAGTCGGGCATCGGTCTCCGCGCCTGTCCGGTCGTGGTCGGCGGCGGACTGCCGGGGGATATGGGGTCGCACATCCCCCACCCCATCAGTCCCTTCCGGCCGAGTCATCCTCGCCGGGCAGCATCTTCGCGTCCGACACAGGTTGGTGCGGATGAACCGGTTCTCCTCCTTACGGATGAGAACACATCCCCGAGAACGACATCGTGCCGTTCCCGCCGAACCATTCCTGACGGTTCATCAGTATTGAATGTTGCAGGCCGTGCCGCTACGTTCCGCGACACCGCAGCCCGAGACGAAGAGGTGGTCGCATGGCCGAGGTCAGCGCGGAGGCACGCATCGAGGCACCCGCCGAGAAGGTGTGGGCCCAACTCGTCGACTGGTCCGCGTACGGGGACTGGAACACGACCCACACGAGTTTCCCCAAGGGCGGCCCGAAGACCCTCGCGGTCGGCGGCACCTTCCAGGAGAACCTGAAGCTCATGGGCTTTCCGGCGGAGGTCGAGTGGACCATCGCGGAGCTCGAGCCCGCCCGGGTCCTCACCATCCGCGGCAAGGGCCCGATGGCCGTGGACCTCGCCACGCGCTACACCCTCACGCCGGACGGCACCGCCACCACGGTCCGCATCGACGGCGAGTTCACGGGCGCGGCCGTCTCCCTGATGGCGGGCAAACTGAAGGACTCGGCGACGGCCGCGCTGAACGAGTCGCTGCGCAAGCTGGGTGGACTGGTGGCGTAACCCGGACACACGGTCCCGCACCACCACTACTCCTCGCGTACCGCGTCACCCGCACACACCAAGGCGCCCCGCGGACAGTTCCGCAGGGCGCCCTCATGCCGTACTGCGGCCGGGCTGTCAGTCCTCGTCGGCGAGGATCAGATACAGCTTCTTACGGGCCTCGTTGATGACCGCCAGCGCCTTGTCGCGCTGGTCCTTGCTGCCGGTCTTCCAGACCTGGCCGAACGCCTCCATCAGACCGAAGCCGGCCTGCCGGATCTCGCCCAGCGCCTCCCAGTCGACCCCGCGCGAGGCCTCTTCCCACGGCGCCTCGGGCCCCTCGTCGGCCGCCGTACGACCCGGCTCGGTGAGCGAGAACAGCTTCTTGCCGCCCTCCGTCTCACTGGCGATGAGGCCCTCGTCCTCCAGCAACTGGAGGGTGGGGTAGACCGAGCCGGGGCTGGGCTTCCACGCCCCTCCGCTGCGCTCGGCGATCTCCTGGATCATCTCGTAGCCGTGCATGGGCCGGTCCTTGAGGAGGGCCAGGATCGACGCCCGTACGTCGCCGCGCCGCGCCCTTCCCCTTGGCCCTCCCCTGCCGCGTCCGCCCCACGGGCCCGGCCCGAAACCCGGGCCGAAGCCGGGGCCGCCGTGCCCCGGACCGAACGGCCCGAAGGCACCGCGCAGCGCTTCGAAGTCGGGACGTCCCTGCGGGCCGCGCCCGCCGTGACGTCCATGTCCGCGCTCGAATCCGTAGTCCTGTCCACGGGTACGCATCGCAATCACTCCATTCCATCGTTGATCTGTCGCGATGCCTCAACGATATATCGGAATAGTTCGCATGACAAGCCTCTCGCTGTCTGTCCGTGGTCTACTGCCGGTCATGCCGTTGCTGCTGCTGGACCTCGACAACACCCTGATCGACCGCGACGCGGCCTTCCGCGCCGCCGTCGCCGGCTTCCTCGCCGAACACGGACTGGCCGGCTCCGATCTCACGTGGGTGACGCACGTCGACGCGAGCGGCTACACCCCGCGGCACGATGTCGCCACCGCCCTCACCGACCGGTACGGGGACGCGGTGCCGGCCACCGCCATCCGTGCCCTTCTCGACCACGGCGCCGCCGACCGCGTCGTCCTGGGGCAGCCCTCCCGCGAGGCCCTGGGCAGAGCGCGGGCGGCGGGCTGGACGTGCGTGATCGTCACCAACGGCCGCACGGCCCAGCAGGAAACGAAGATCCGCAACACCGGCCTCGACCGGCTCGTCGAGGGCTGGGTCGTCTCCGAAGGCGTCGGTCACAAGAAACCTGATCCCGAGATCTTCCACGCCGCGGCGGCAACCGTCGGCGCCTCCCTCACCGGCGCGTGGATGATCGGCGACTCACCGCACGCCGACATCGCGGGCGCCCACGCACTCGGACTCCGCAGCGTGTGGGTGACGGACGGCCGCCCCTGGGCCCAGGACTCCTTCCGGCCCACCCACCTGGCTCCCGACGCCGCCTCGGCGATCGACCACGCCATCAGTACGACGGGATGACCCAAGCAGGATGCCGGACCTGCCCAACCGGCCTCTCCGCACCGGGCGTTGCTCCCCCGCCGATCCGCCCCAGGGACCGCCGCCACGCACCCGCCGTCTAGGGTTCGGGCATGACCTCGGACAGCTACCTCTCCCAACTCTTCTCGCTGGACGGCCGGGCCGCTGTGGTGACGGGCGGCAGTTCCGGCATCGGCCGGGCCATCGCCGGGGCTCTCGCGCGAGCGGGGGCGGGCGTGGTGATCGTGGCCCGCAAGGAGACGGAGCTGGCCGCCACGGTCGACGAGCTCGCGGCCGACGGATGCCGGGCGGCCTGGGTGAGCGCCGACCTGGGCACCCGCGACGGAGTGCGCGCGGCGGCGGAGCAGGCGGCCGAGGTGTTCGGCGAACCCGACATCCTCGTCAACAGCGCCGGGATCAACCTGCGGCCGCCCATGGGTGAGCTGGGCGAGGACGTGTGGGACGCCACGATGGCGGTGAACCTGGAGGCGCCCTACCTGTTGGGCGAGCGGTTCGGACCCGGCATGGCCGAGCGGGGCTTCGGGCGGATCATCCACATCACCTCCCAGCAGGCGCACCGGGCGTTCGTCCAGAGCGGCGCCTACGGGGTCAGCAAGGGGGCTCTCGAATCGCTGGCCCGCTCACAGGCCGAGGCGTGGTCGTCGCGCGGCGTCACCTGCAACACGCTGGTGCCCGGCTTCGTCGCGACCCCGCTCAACGCCCGCCTGCAGTCCGTCCCGGCGAAGATGGCGGCGCTGGCCGAGCGCACGATGGTCGGCCGCAACGGCCTCGCCGAGGACTTCGCCGGAGCGGCGGTATTCCTGGCCGGCCCCGCCTCCGGCTACGTCACCGGGCAGTCGATCTTCGTCGACGGCGGGTTCTCCGTCCACTGAACCCGGCCAATGGACCTCGTCTGCTGAACCCGGCCAATGGACCCGTCCAGTGGCCCCAGCCACTGATCCCAGCCACTGACTCCAGCCAATGGCCCCAGCCAATGGCCTCCGGCCGGCGAACCCGGCCACGGAGGCCGGCCGCCGGCCTGGGGACCCCCTCGACACCCCCAGCCCGCGGCCGTCCACTCGCGCCCGTCCACCCACGGCTGACCGACACGTGGGCGGAGGGGCGCGGCTCCTCCCCCTCACGCACCCCTCTCAAAACCAGTCCACTGCCCTGCGATTGGCCTTGGCCCGCCACTCCACCCGGCACCTAACGTCGGACCATGCGGATTCGAATCGTCGACGCCTTCACAGACCGCCCCTTCACCGGCAACCCGGCGGGAGTCGTCCTCCTCGACGCCTTCCCCGACGACACCTGGCTCCAGAACGTGGCCCGGGAGGTCAACCACCCCGAGACGGCGTTCGCCCACCGCCTGCCCGAGGACGGCGAGGCCGACTGGGCCCTGCGCTGGTTCACGCCCGAAACCGAGGTCGCGATGTGCGGCCACGCCACGCTCGCCACAGCACACGTCCTCTCCACCACCGGCGCCCACACCGGACCTGTCCGGTTCGCCACCCTCAGCGGAGTACTCGTCGCGACGGCCCACGAGGACGGCTCCCTCACCCTGGACTTCCCCACCGCGCCCCTCACCCCGGCCGAACTCCCCGACGGCGTGGCCGAGGCACTGAGCGCCCAGCCGCTCACCGCCCTCGACACCGGCCCGAACATCGGTGACCTGCTGCTCGAACTCGCCGACGAGAAGACCGTCCTCGGTCTCGCCCCCGACCTGAGGGCTCTCGGCCGCTACTCCGAGCGCGGCGTCATCGCCACGGCCCGCGCCGAAGACCCCTCCCAGGGCTACGACTTCGTCTCGCGCTGCTTCTTCCCGAACGTCGGCATCGACGAGGACCACGTCACGGGCAGCGCGCACACGGCCCTCGCCCCGTTCTGGTCCGACCGTCTCGGCCGCCGCGCCCTCACCGGCCTTCAGGCCTCACGGCGCTCCGGCCTGGTCCGCACAGAGGTCCACGGCGACCGGACCCTCCTGACCGGCCACGCGGTCACGGTCATCGAGGGCGAGCTGCTCGCCTGACGACACACATACAAGGGGGCGCACCGCCGGCTCCACGCCGGACCGCGCGCCCCTCATCCGCTTCACCCTCGTCGCGCACGCTCACGCCGTCGGCAGCCAGCCGACCTTGCCCGCCAGCAGTGCGTACCCGACGAACGCGCCGATGTCGAGCAGCGAGTGCGCCACCACCAGCGGCCCGACCCGCCCCCAGCGCCGGTACAGGTAGACGAACACCACGCCCATCACCATGTTGCCGATGAAACCGCCGATGCCCTGGTAGAGGTGGTACGAGCCGCGCAGCACCGAGCTCGCCATCAGCGCGGCCCCCGCGCTCCAGCCCAACTGGCCGAGCCTGCGCAGCAGATACCCGACGACGATGACCTCTTCGAGGACCGCGTTCTGGATCGCGGAGAGAATCAGGACGGGGTACTTCCACCACACGTCGGGCAGCGCCTCGGGCACCACCGTGAGGTTGAAACCGAGGCCGCGGGCCGCGAGGTAGAACGCGATGCCCGTGCTGCCGATCACCGCCGCGATCGCCGCCCCGCGCCCGAGGTCGAACCACGGCTTCGTCCGGTCGAAGCCGAGCGTCCGCAGCCCCGCGCCCTCTCGCAACAGGAAGTGCGCGACGAGTGCGACCGGCACCAGCGCCGTCGTGATACCGAAGAGCTGCCAGGCGAGGTCCAGCCATGGGCGGCCCGGAGCGGCCGAGGCATTCATCGTCGCGGCCTGATCCTTCAGGCCTCCCGGCTTCGTCACCGATCCGACAAAGCTGATCAGAGCGGATACCGCGCTCGCGCCGAGCGAAAGCGCCAGAACGAGCAGCGTCTCGTTCCGGAACATCCGTCGAGCCGATCCGTCCAGCGGCAAAGAATCGGCCACCGACCCCGCCTCCACCTGCACTTATGCCTCCAGTTCGGTCATCCCACCGCATCTCCATCTTCGCCCCGAAAAGGTCTCGAAAGGAGTTGCGAAGATCGTGCCACGAGATCCGAACAGGGAGGGCACCATCCCCTGGGACGTCACAGCTTGCCCGATCATCCCAGGGCGGGCGCACCCGGCCCTCGACCACCCAGCCCGTCCGGCGCTTGAGGACGAGGCCGTTCAGGCCGACAGCGGGGGTCTGGGGCGGCAGCCCCCAGGGACAGGAGGGGGCGGGTAGGGGCGGCGGGGGCGGGAAACCCACCGCTCACCCCAACAGCACCGGCTCCGACAACCCCACCGGCCACGTATGCACCGGCTCCCCCACATGCATCAGCTCGCAATACCTCCGCGTCGTCGCAGCCAGCGCCGCATCCCGGTCGAGCCCCTTCTCCAGCGCCCGATGGAACGTTTCCGCCTGCCAGCTCGCCCCGTTCACCCGCCTCCGGCACCGCTCCTCGATCACTCGGAGGTAGAAGTCCCGGTCCGCCCGCTCGACACCCCACGCATCCAGCCCCGCCTCGGCCAGCGGCAGCAACTCGTCGCGGACGAGGCTCACCGCGTCGACCTCCACGACCCCGCCGTACCGTCCCCGCCGGGGCCACCGCAGCCGCGCGTCGATGCCATGCCGGCAGGCCTCGTCGAAGTTGGCGGCGGCGACCTCGAAGGGCAGGCGCGTCCACACCGGCCGCGACTCCTCGGCGAGCGCCCGCACGACCCCGTAGTAGAAGGCCGCGTTGGCGATGACGTCGGTGATCGTCGGCCCCGCGGGCAGCACCCGGTTCTCCACCCTCAGGTGGGGCACGCCGTCAGCGATGCCGTACACAGGCCGGTTCCAGCGGTACACCGTGCCGTTGTGCAGGACGAGCTCCCCGAGCTTGGGGGTGCCCCCCTGATCGAGGGCCTGCAACGGGTCCTCCTCGTCGCAGATCGGCAGCAGCGCGGGGAAGAAGCGCAGGTTCTCCTCAAAGAGGTCGTACGCCGAGGAGATCCACCGCTCCCCGAACCAGGTACGCGGCCGCACACCCTGCGCCTGGAGCTCGGGGGGCCGGGTGTCGGTGGACTGCTGGAACAGCGGAGGCCGCGACTCCCGCCACAACTCGTGCCCGAACAGGAAGGGGGCGTTGGCGCCCACGGCGACCTGTGCCGCCGCCACCGCCTGCGCCGCGTTCCACACGCCGGCGAACCGGTCCGGGGTGACCTGGAGGTGCAGCTGCACGGAAGTGCAGGCGGCTTCGGGCGCGATCGACTTCGACGTGCACACGAGCCGCTCCACGCCGTCGATGTCGAGCGCGAAGTCCTCTCCGCGAGCGGCCACGATCTGGTCGTTGAGCAGGGTGTAGCGGTCCACGTCGGAGAGGTTCGAGGAGACCAGGTCGTCCCGGCCGAGCGTGGGCAGAATGCCGATCATCACGATGCCCGCGTCGAGCTCACCCGCCTTGCGGTCAGCATATGCCAGGGACGTGCGGAGCTCCTCGGAAAGCCGGTCGAATACGAGGCCCCCCAATCGGTGTGGGGCTATGTTGACTTCCAGGTTGAACATGGCGAGTTCTGTTTGGAAATCACGGCTCGCTATGCGCTCCAGTACCTGGGCATTCATCATTCTGGGCAGTCCGTCGGCACCCACGAGATTCAGCTCGATCTCCAGCCCCATCAGGTTCTTGGGCCGGTCGAACCGCTTCTCCTCCAACAGCCGCTCGAGCCCCGTCAGGCACTGACGGAGCTTGTCACGGTAGCGGTGTCGATCGGACAGGTCGAACGACCCCGCCACGACCTTCTCCCCCATCGAAGTGTCCCCTCCTCTGATGGGCAGGCCGACGATCCGGCCGCTGCTGTCCCGGGTCACGGTGGATGATGCCCAGGCAGCGCGATCGATAACGTCCCACATCGCGTCCCTCCATAGCGCCCCCGGGCGGACCCGTCACCCGCTACGCTGACCGAGTACCCATTGGCACATTCAGTAGGCATGAAGTAGTACGCGGTTTCTACGCCTGACGGCCTCGTGAAAAACGCCGACGAGAACCGGCCGACCGTTGCTCGGAGAATTTCCGAGGTCACCGGCGCACACGTCACGTGTAATCGGGATGAATCCCGCATTATCAAGACCGAATAGTGCCTTGCTCTTCATATCCGGGACGGCTAGCGGAAACATCACCTGAACACGACTCGTATAAAATCCGCGAAACGAGGCAGAGAGCTGGCGCTCGCGGTCCTCGGCCTGCCGTCAGGTGACGTACGGCAGTCCGCCCTCCCGCACCGGACCCCAGGCCCCCGCGTCTCTGATCCCGAGAGCTGACAGCGCCGTCCGCCCCCGCCCTCGCGCCACCATGCCTGTCGAATGAGAGGCGACCCACCATGCCGCTGCATGTCCCTCCGGCTCCCGCGCCCGCATTGCGCACCGTCCTCACGGCACTCGGTTCTCCCACCGCCGTCCGCGAGGCCCGCACTCCGTCCCTGCGCAGCGCCCAGGGACCCGTGACGCCCGAACTCCCGCTGCCCGTCCACGTACTCGACCGCATCACACCCGAGGGCGCGTCCGCCACCCGGCTGGCCGGGTGGCGTTTCCTGATCCGCTGCGGCGACCGCGCGGTGGCCGCGGCGGAAACCAGGCTGACGCCCGATGGCTGGGCCTTCTCACACTTCTTCGAAGGCCCGTACGTCGCCGCCACCGAGCTGGCCCTGGGCGAGGCGGAGTCCCTGCAGCAGCCGTATCAGGCGCGTCTGCTGTCGGTGCCCGAGCTGTACATGCTCACGCTCTGGCTGCACGGCGACTGCACCGCGGACGGCGCCGCCGGCCATCCTGCGGCCACGGATCTCCTTGTGCCACTGGCCCCCGCCCCGCCCGGCATCGCGGCCAACCGTCCGCACCGGGTCGCGGACCTGCTGCCGGTCCTGACCCACCGGGTGACTCCCGCCCCGCTGCTCAGCGCCTGACCCTGCTCACCCGGCGGCCTCCGCACCCGCCCCCGACGACTTCCGTACCCCGCCCCGGAAAAAGACCGGCGGCGGGGTACGGCTTTCTCCTCTACGGGTTTCACCACTTCGACGGGATTCTCCGCTCTTTCGTGCGCGATAACGCTCGTACGAGCCGGATAAACCCCCGGTCGGCATGGACTAGCCCCATCCGACCACGGCGAACCACCCGAAAGGACAGTGTCGTTGCGATGAACCGACCGCGTGTGAGATGCGTCATCAATCTGTGAGAAAACGGTGCCGCAAAAGCGCTGCGGATTGACGCTCGTAGGGCAACACTGGGACCCACCGACTTATCGCAACGGGGGCGGCCATGAACAACGCTTCAAGCCGCGAGTCAGCCACGACAGCCATCCCACACACCACGACAAACCGAGAGATCCCGACCACCATGTGCCAGCATCAGCCACCGTGTCCGACAGCCGCATCCGCCGACCGGGAGTCCGCCCGCCTCGTGGCGCACCACCCGGAGCAGGGGTGGAGCCTCCTGTGCAACGGCGTTCTGCTCTTCGAGGACACCGGTGAGCTCCTGCCCGACGGCCAGATCATCGCCCCGCGCCGCGCGCAGGCGATGACGGTCGCCTGAGCCACAGGCGACACGGGCGGGCATCCGCCCGGAGAAACCAGGGGCCGGCCGGAGAAGCACTCTCCGAACCGGCCCCGACGCGTATCCAGGTGTGACTACTCTTCGTAAGCGTCCAGCGGCGGGCAGGAGCAGACCAGGTTCCGGTCGCCGAAGGCCTGGTCGATCCGGCGCACCGGCGGCCAGTACTTGTCCGCGGCGGACACGCCCGCCGGGAACACGGCCTCCTCGCGCGAGTAGGCGTGCTCCCAGTCCCCGCCGAGCGCTGCGGCCGTGTGCGGGGCGCCCCGCAGCGGGTTGTCGTCGGCCGGCCACTGCCCGGACCCGACGCGCTCGATCTCCGCGCGGATCGCGATCATCGCCTCGCAGAACCGGTCCAGCTCGGTGAGGTCCTCGGACTCGGTCGGCTCGATCATCAGCGTCCCGGCCACGGGGAACGACATGGTCGGAGCGTGGAAGCCGTAGTCGATCAGCCGCTTGGCGACGTCGTCGACGCTCACGCCGGTCGCCTTGGTCAGCGGGCGAAGGTCGATGATGCACTCGTGCGCGACGAGCCCACCGGGACCGGTGTAGAGCACCGGGTAGTGCGGCTCCAGGCGCTTGGCGATGTAGTTGGCACTGAGGACGGCCACCTGCGTGGCGCGCTTGAGCCCCTCACCGCCCATGAGCCGGACGTACGCCCATGAGATGGGCAGGATGCCCGCGGATCCCCACGGGGCGGCCGAGATCGGGCCCACGCCCGTCTCCGGCCCGGCCGCGGGCTGCAGCGGGTGGTTCGGCAGGTACGGCGCCAGGTGCGCCCGTACCCCGACCGGGCCCACGCCCGGACCGCCGCCACCGTGCGGGATGCAGAACGTCTTGTGCAGGTTCAGGTGCGAGACGTCGCCGCCGAAGTGGCCGGGCTTGGCCAGGCCCACCAGCGCGTTGAGGTTCGCGCCGTCGATGTACACCTGACCGCCCGCGTCGTGCACGGCCCCGCAGACGTCGGCGACGTGCTCCTCGAACACGCCGTGCGTCGACGGGTACGTGATCATCAGCACCGCCAGCTCCTCGCGGTACTGCTCGATCTTGGCCCGCAGGTCCTCGACGTCGATCTCACCGTCCGCGGCGGTCTTCACGACGACGACCTTCATGCCGGCCATGACGGCGCTGGCCGCGTTCGTGCCGTGCGCGGAGGACGGGATGAGGCAGACGGTGCGCTGCTCGTCGCCATTGGCCCGGTGGTAGCCGCGCACAGCGAGCAGACCGGCCAGTTCGCCCTGGGAGCCCGCGTTCGGCTGGAGCGACACCTTGTCGTACCCGGTGACCTCGGCGAGACGTTCCTCCAGCTCGGTGATGAGCGTGAGGTAGCCCTGCACCTGGTCGGCGGGCGCGAAGGGGTGCAGCTGCCCGAACTCGGGCCAGGTGACCGCCTCCATCTCGGTGGTCGCGTTGAGCTTCATGGTGCAGGAGCCCAGCGGGATCATGCCGCGGTCGAGGGCGTAGTCGCGGTCGGCCAGCCTGCGCAGATAGCGCAGCATCGCGGTCTCGGAGCGGTACTGGTGGAAGACCGGGTGGGCCAGGTACTCGTCGGTGCGCAGCTGCGCGGCCGGCAGTGTGTCCTCGGTCGCCGCGTCCAGCGCCTCGATGTCGCCCTTGACCCCGAACGCCGTCCACACCGCGCCCAGTTGGGCCCGCGCGGTGGTCTCGTCACACGCGATCGACACCTGGTCGGCGTCCACGAGCCGGAGGTTGACGCCCTGCTCGCGCGCGGCCGCGACGACCTCGGCGGCCCGTCCCGGCACCCGCGTGGTCAGCGTGTCGAAGTAGGCGCTGTGCACCACCTCGACACCGCCCTCCGCGAGACCGGCGGCGAGGATCGTGGCGTAGCGGTGCGTACGCCGGGCGATGGCCCTCAACCCTTCGGGGCCGTGGTAGACGGCGTACAGGCCGGCCATCACGGCGAGCAGCACCTGGGCGGTGCAGATGTTGCTGGTCGCCTTCTCCCGGCGGATGTGCTGCTCCCGCGTCTGCAGGGCGAGCCGGTACGCCTTGTGTCCGTCCGCGTCCACGGAGACGCCCACGAGCCGCCCCGGCAGGCTGCGAGCGAACTTCTCGTGGACGGCCATGTATCCGGCGTGCGGCCCGCCGAAGCCCATCGGCACGCCGAAGCGCTGCGTCGTCCCGACCGCGATGTCGGCGCCCAGCTCTCCGGGCGAGGTCAGCAGGGTGAGCGCGAGCAGGTCGGCGGCCACGGTGACCAGCGCGCCCAGCTCGTGCGCCCGGTCGATGACCGGCTTGAGATCCCGGACGGCGCCGGAGGCGCCCGGGTACTGCAGGAGAACACCGTTGATCTCACGCTCGGCGATCCCGGCCGGGATGCCCTCGCTCAGATCGGCGACGACGACCTCGACACCGGTCGGCTCGGCACGCGTCTCGATCACGGCGACGGTCTGCGGCAGGGTGTCCGCGTCGACCAGGAAGAGGCCCTTCTTGTTCTTGCCCATGCGCCGGGACAGCGCCATCGCCTCGGCCGCGGCCGTTCCCTCGTCCAGCAGCGACGCACCCGAGGTCGGCAGGCCGGTCAGGTCGGCGACCATGGTCTGGAAGTTCAGCAGCGCTTCGAGGCGTCCCTGCGAGATCTCCGGCTGGTACGGCGTGTAGGCCGTGTACCAGGCCGGGTTCTCCATGACGTTCCGCAGGATGACCGGCGGCGTGAACGTCCCGTGGTAGCCCAGGCCGATCATGGAGTCCAGCACCTGGTTCCGGTCCGCGAGGGAGCGCAGCTCGGCGAGGACCTCGGCCTCGGTGCGCGCACCCGGCAGTTCCAGCGCGTCGGCGTTCTTGATCACGTCCGGAACCGCGGCGGTGGTCAGCTCCTCGAGCGAGCCGTACCCGACCTGGGCGAGCATCTTCGCTCTGGCCTCCAGATCGGGACCGATGTGGCGCTGCTCGAACGGGGTGCCCTGTTCGAGTTCGGAGAGCGGAATGCGATCGGCGGTCATTGCGGAGGCCTCCTGGTCTGACGCGACCTTCGAGGGACACCACGGCAGGGGTGTCCGGACGGCCTCCCCCTCTGTCATCTCAACCTGAGAGCTTCACCGGGCTGCCCTAGGGCCCCGGCTTTCACCGTCGGTGAGAGCGGAAGCCGTCGACACCCGCTCTGCTTTCCAGAGTGACCTCGTCCGTGCGGTACAGGGGCCTGAGAGATTCCGGGGAGGAGTTGCTCCTTCGGCGCCTCCGATGGAGCCGGAGGACTCTCCCGCACGGGGTCAGCAGCCGATGTCAGCCTACCAGCGCGACCAACGCACGCGTCTTCGAGTGGCCACCTTCCTCGATGTGCCTTTTCGTAGTCCTAGGGACGAGTTGCACCATATGCGACGACTTGGAGGGCCCGTGCAGACCGACATCGATCCGCGCAACCTGATCGGCCGCAAAGCGTTCGACCGCAAGGGCACCAAGATCGGCACCGTCGACGAGGTGTACCTCGACGACGCGACCGGGATCCCCGAGTGGGCGGCGATACGCATGGGCCTGTTCAGCCGTGACGCCTTCGTCCCCCTGGAGCCCAGCGAACTGGTGGAGGGCGCCCTCCGCGTCCCCTTCGACCGCGCCCTCATCAAGGACGCCCCCGACTTCGGCGTCGGCCGCCACCTCTCCCCGGAACAGGAACTCCAGCTCTACCACCACTACGGCCTGGACATCGCGCCTCCTCCCCCGGTGGACCGCGAGTTCGGCCAGATCGCGGGCTCGGAGGAGGCCTGAAGCGGACCGCGGACGCACGTTCACCCGTACGCCGCAACAGCCCCCGTCGCCCACGGCTCCCCCCTCTCGCTCTCGCCTCTCGCTCACGCGTCTCACATCCGGTCGACGATCTCCGACGGACGCTCCGCGCCCGAGCCGTGCGCCGCCTCGCCCACCAGCCCTGGAGCCACCACGGTCGGCCCACCCGGTATCAGCGGCAACGGATCGGCAGGCTGGAGGGCCTGGTCGTCGGTACGGAAGGTGCGGACACGGCCCGGCGCCGAGTCCGGCGTCTCGAAACGCACGGTCACCCGACCCAGCCCGCTGCCCTGCACCCACCCGTGTCCGAACTCGGTGTGCCGCACGTCGTGCCCAGCGGGCCAGCGCCGCTCGGCGGGCACCGCCTCCTCCCGGGCGGTCTCCTCCGCCGTGTCCTCGTCCTCGAGGTGGGTCTCCCCCGCCGCCTGGGCGAACAGGTCCTCCTGCGTGTAGTCGGCGAGCCCGCTGACCCCCACCCCGAGCAGCCGTACGCCTCCCGTGGTGTCCACGCCCTCCAGCAGCCGCGCCGCCGCCTCCCGCACCACGGCGGGATCGTCCGTGGGCCCGCGCAGGGTCTCGGACCGGGTCAGCGTCGAGAAGTCGTACCTCCGCACCTTCAGCACGATGGTCCGCCCGGACAGCCGCGCCCCGCGCAGCCGCCGCACGCACCGGTCCGCGAGCCGCTGCACCTCCATACGGACCCGCACACGATCGTGGATGTCCACGTCGTACGTGTCCTCCACCGACACCGACTTCGTGTCCCGCTCGGCCACCACGGGCCGGTCGTCGAGGGCCAGCGCCATGGCGTACAGACCGTGCCCGTGCGCCTTGCCCACCAGCCGCACGAGCTCGTCCTCACCCGCCTCCACGATCTCCTCGACCGTCGTGATCCCGGCCCTTCGCAGATGGTCGCCGGTAGCCGGCCCCACCCCCGGCAGGATCCGCACCGACTTCGGACCGAGCAGCGCCCTCTCGGTCCCCGGCTCGATGAGCACGAGGCCGTCCGGCTTGGCCTCCTCGGACGCGATTTTCGCGAGCATCTTGGAGGCCGCGAGCCCCACCGAACCGGTCAGCCCGGTCACGGCCCGGATGTCGGCGCGCAGCTTCGTCCCCGTGAGCCGCGCCGACTCCCCGTCCCGGGCCACTCCCCCGGCCTCGAGGTCGACGAACGCCTCGTCCAGGCTCAGCGGCTCCACCAGCGGCGACAGAGCCCGCAGCAGCCCCATGACCTGCTCGCTGATCGCCCGGTAGAACTCGAAACGCGGCACGAGATACGCGGCGTTCGGCGCGAGCCGCCGCGCCTGGCCCATGGGCATCGCCGAGTGCACCCCGAAGACCCGCGCCTCGTAGGAGGCGGTGGCGACCACCCCGCGCGGCCCGAGCCCGCCCACGATGACGGCCTTCCCACGCAGGCTCGGCTTGGACGCCTGCTCCGCCGAGGCATAGAAGGCATCCATGTCGAGATGCAGGATCGTGGGCGCGGTTCTCACATCTCCGATGCTGCCCTAAGCCACTGACAATGGGCCGCCGCAGCCGCGCCAGAGGGCTACCACGGGGTCTGCGGCCCCTCAGACCGCCCGGTTGCGCCGCCGCGCCAGCTCGTCCGTGGGGTTGTGGCCGACGAGCGTCTCACCCGTGTCGATGCGCTCTCCGTGCAGCTGCGACAGGGCGCTCTCCACGTCCCGCCACACCACGCCCACGGCGATCCCGAAGATGCCCTGCCCGCCCTGAAGCAGGGCGTGCACCTCGTCGGGTGACGTGCACTCGTAGACGGTCGCGCCGTCGCTCATCAGCGTCATCCGCTCCAGATCCCGAAAGCCACGCTCTCTGAGGTGCTGGACAGCGGTGCGGATGTTCTGCAACGACACGCCGGTGTCGAGGAACCGCTTCACGATCTTCAGGACGACGACGTCCCGGAAGCTGTACAGCCGCTGCGTACCGGACCCGTAGGCAGGCCGTACGCTTGGCTCCACGAGGCCCGTACGGGCCCAGTAGTCGAGCTGCCGGTAGGTGATGCCCGCGGCCGCGCACGCGGTGGGGCCGCGGTAACCGATCTGCTGCGCCGCCTCGGACGCCGCCGCCTCGGACGCCGCCCCCGCGTCGACCGGAACCGGGGCCGGCCTGGGCGGGACGTGACCGGCCGCGTTGCCGTGGAGCGGGTACGGGCCGCCGCCCCCCGGACCACGTCCGTGGGCGCCCCCAGCCGTACCGTCGCCGCTGCTTCCCACGCCGACCTCCGTCCTTGACCTGCCTTCTCGACGGTAGGCAGTCACCAGGGGTGCGTCAACGATCGCCACACTCGGCACGCCGAGTGATAATCACCCAACGAGTGGTTTCCCGTGCCCTCCCGCGGGGAAAGGCTAGCCGAATGCGCTTCCGTCGAGCCGGGTAACACCGTGCTGTCGCCGGTACACACGCCGCACACGAGCACGAATCGCCCAGCTGTCCGGGGCCTCTGGCCTCCCACACCGGTGGCACCGGTGACACCGATCACGCGGACGAAAATGGGCCCCAGACCAGGCCCCGTGGGGCGCGCCCTCGGCTCGACGGCCTCCACGGCCGGACAGCTCCATCGCTGCGGGCCGCCCTTACGGGCGGTACCGCACTCCGGACCCCGGCCGCGTCACTGACTGTTCGTGCCGAAGTCCTCGGGCGAGATCTGGTCGAGGAACTCGCGGAACTTCTCCACCTCGTCCTCCTGCTCGTCCGGGATGGCGATGCCGGCATCGTCCAGCACCCCGTCACTGCCGAAGATCGGCGTCCCGGTACGCAGGGCCAGCGCTATGGCGTCGGACGGGCGTGCACTCACCTCGACCCCGCTGGCGAACACCAGCTCCGCGTAGAAGACGCCCTCACGCAGATCCGTGATGCGTACTTCCGTGAGCTCCTGGCCGACGGCCTCCAGCACGTCCTTGAACAGGTCGTGGGTCAGCGGTCGAGCGGGGGCCATGCCCTGCTGGGCGAAAGCGATCGCCGTCGCCTCCCCCGGCCCGATCCAGATGGGGAGGTAACGGTCGCCTCCCACTTCACGCAGGAGCACGATCGGTTGGTTGGAGGGCATTTCGACCCGGACACCTACGACATCGAGCTCGTTCACACAGCAACCCTAGGCCGTGCGCGGGACGTTTGGGTAGTCGGACAGATATTGGCCCACCAGACCGGCCCCATCCACCCCGGGGAGTCAGGGCAGCCTTACTCCGAGCGCGGTCCGCACCAGCGCGGCGTGCAGCTTCACCGTGAGCCCCGCCAGCTCCTTCGTACGGGCCTCCGCATGGGCCCTGGTCTGCGGATTGCGATGGCGCCGAAGAGGGGCCACCACCTGGTCGACCAGGCCTGCCTCACGGTCGGCTGCGGCCTTCATGGCCCGAAGATGCCGTGGCTCGATCCCGAACCGCCCGAGTTCCACCAGAAGAGTGGCCACCGTCGCCGCCTCGGGGTCATACGCCCCGTCGGGCAGCGCACAGACCAGTCCGTACGACTCCCACTCGGCCAGCTGCTCCTCACAGATCCCGGCCACGGACAGCAACTCCGCACGCCCGAGCCGGGCCACCGTCGGCTCCTCGGGCTCTCCGAAGAGCTCCTCGAACCCCTGCTCCCCGTCACCGGTGTCCCGCTGGCGCCCCACGACGGGCAGGCGTACCGGCTCACCTCGCTCCAGGGCGTCCAGATGCTCCCGGATCACCTTCAGCGGCAGATAGTGGTCCCGCTGCATCCTCAGCACGTGCCCGAGACGCTCGACGTCCTCCGCACTGAACTTCCGGTACCCGGAGGGGGTACGCTGCGGCTCGACCAGCCCCTCCGACTCCAGGAACCGGATCTTGGAGATCGTCACTTCGGGAAACTCGTCACGCAGCACGTTCAGCACTGTGCCGATGCTCATCAGTCCGCTGTCCGTCGCGGCGGCGCCGTTCCCGGCACCGCCGCTCGGTGTATGAAGCATGGACCTTCCCTGGGGGTCCCCCCGGACGGAGATCCGGGGGAGGCTCAGTAGCCCCGCTGGCTCGCGTAGAAGACCAGGCGGTACTTGCCGATCTGCACCTCGTCACCGTTCGAGAGCGAGACCTGGTCGATCCGCTCCCGGTTGACGTACGTGCCGTTCAGGCTGCCGACGTCGGCGACCGTGAAGGAGCCGTCCGCCCCGCGACGGAACTCCACATGACGGCGCGAGACGGTCACGTCGTCCAGGAAGATGTCGCTCTGCGGATGACGCCCAGCCGTGGTCAGGTCACCGTCCAGGAGGAACCGGCTGCCCGAGTTGGGGCCGCGGCGCACCACAAGGAGGGCCGAGCCGAGCGGCAGCGCGTCGACGGCGGCCTGAGCCTCGGGAGAGAGGGCCGGGACGGCCGTCTGGCCCGTGGTCTCGGAGTCGTACGCCTCGAGGCCCGAGATGGAGATCGTGGAGGTCGTCTCCGACGGACGCTCGGGAGTCACCCCGGCCCGCAGCGGCGCGCCGCAGTTCGAGCAGAAACGGCTGTTCTCAGCGTTGCGGTTCCCGCACCTCGTACACACCAGGGCCGACATGGACGGATCCTCCTGCCGCGGCTGCCCCGCCGGGGCATTGGACGTGTACGGGCCGGGACCAAACCCTCCACCCGCACTTGAGGTTGACGGATCTCCGAAACCTATGCGGCCGGACTGGGCAGGGTCAACAGACGCCGCGCCCTGACCTCCGGAAATGTCACCGCCCGGACCAGCGACCTGGTCGCGGAACATGGGGCGCTGGCCCTCTTCGTCGGGCTGTGCACGGTGGCGAGCGGTAGCGTTTTCGCTGTCCTCTCGCGCGCTCTTGCCGAACAACTTCGCAAACAACTTCACGGGCGATTCCCCTTGACCGAAACAGACCCGCCCGTGGGGCAGGACGAACCCTGATTGACCACATCGGTCGACCCGGACATCCTCATAACGTCCGTATCCACCTGACAGTTTCCACCACGCACCACCCGTTCGATGCGTCGACCCCCCGCAACCTCATGCCCCCGCCGGACGGGCCCCATGCACCCGGGGTTCACTGGGAGGACGACCGAGCGTAGTCAGGCCGCTTCGCTGCTCGCAAGGCGTCCACGATGATCTTGTCCGCTCGCTCCACGGTCACGGTGGCCTGCTCCTTCTCCAGCGTCTGCACCACGCCTCCCGGGATGTTCAGTGCGGGCTCCAGATCCTGCGGCTTGCCGATGACCTTGAAACGATAGGGCTGGGTGATCTTGTTCCCGTCGACGCTGATCCCCTTGCCGGAGTCCGTCAGATACGTGCCGGCGACTACCCGCACACCGTTCACCTGGATCGCCTCCGCGCCGGCCGCGCGCAGCTCCTGGATCGCGTCGAGCAGCATGTCCGCCTCGACCGCTCCCTTCGTGTCGTTGATCGTCACCGTGATGCCCGGTCCCTGTGCCGCCACCGTGCCCGCGAGGATGCCGAGTTGCCTCTCCTTCTCGACCGTCTGCTTGCGGGCCTCCTCGGCCTGGTCCGAGCTGTTCTCCAACTCGGTGCGCTGATCCTCGAGCCCCTGCTTCTCCTCTTCCAGACGCTGAGTGCGGTCATCCAGTTCATCAAGGATGCGAACGAGGTCCGCCTGGCGTGCACCGCGCAGGGCGCTGTCGCTGTCACTGTTGGAGGCCACCTGCACGGCCAGGCCGAAGCCGAGGCCGAACAGCAGCAGGGCGACGATGAGTTGGGCACGAGAGAAGCGCGGCGGCCACAGACCCATGACGAGCCGCTGCCGACCGGTCAGAACGGGCTCCTCCGCCTCCTCGGTCGCCTCAGAGGGACCGGAGGACTGGGAAGGCAGGGACGGCACCTCTTTGGGTAGTTCCCGGCGCAGACGCGTCGTCGGCGTCTCCTCCTGGCCGCTGTTCTCGGGGCCGCCGCCCTTCCGGCCGCCGTTCTTCGCGGTGCCGTCCGCTGTGGTGCTGTTCGCGGGAGGGCCGTTCTTCGAGCCGCTGTCCTTGCGCAGGTTCGTCGTCGGCGTCTCGTCGTGCTCGCTCATCGGCCTCACGCCCGGAAGACGTGCCGACGGATCGCCGCGGCGTTGGAGAAGATGCGGATACCGAGGACGACCACGACGCCCGTGGACAGCTGGGCACCGACACCCAGCTTGTCGCCCAGGAACACGATCAGCGCGGCCACGACCACGTTCGACAGGAACGACACCACGAAGACCTTGTCGTCGAAGATGCCGTCCAGCATGGCGCGCAGACCTCCGAACACGGCGTCGAGCGCCGCCACGACGGCGATGGGGAGATACGGCTCGACCACCGCCGGAACCTCTGGGCGGACCAAGAGTCCGGCCACGACTCCCACGATGAGGCCCAGTACGGCGATCACGATGTGCCCTTCTCGGTTCTCGGTTCTGCTGTTCGTACGATCACGCTCGGTGCGGCCGGCAGTCGGACGTCGCCCTCGGCGGAGATGGCCGTCCGGATCCCGAAGTTCTCTTGCAGCGCGTGCAGGTACAGCCCGTCGGGGCTGTTCTGGAACCTGGTGCTCAGCTTTTTCCCGTCCCCCACGGCAAGCACCGTGTACGGCGGCACCAGCGGCTTGTTGTCGACCAGTATCGCGTCGCCCGCGGCCCTGATCGCGGACAGCGCGGTCAGCCGCTGCCCGTTGATCGAGATCGCCTCCGCCCCCGACTGCCACAGCCCGTTGACGACCCTCTGCATGTCACGGTCACGGACACGCCCGGTGTCGGAGAAGTCGGAGGTCTCGCGTGGGTCGCCGTCACCGCCCGACGTGGCTTCCTTGGCGTCGTCGACGACGAGTTTCACGCCGGGGCCGTGAACCCCGACGGCTCCCGACAGGACGCCCACGAGCTCCCCCTGGTCGCTCCCGCCGCCCTTTTTCAGCGCCTCGCGCTGCCGCGCACTCACGTCGGCTCGCAGGTCGTCGACGGCGCCTTCGAGCTTGTCCGCGGCCGCGGTCTCGCGCTCGATACGGTCGATGAGCTCCTCGCGCTCCTTGGCCACCACGGGGGCCGCGACGCGGGCCTGCGCCGCTCCCACGGTCACCACGAGAGCAGCGAGCACCAGACCGGCGGCGAGCCCGAGCTTGGCGCGCACGGTCTTGGGCATGCCGCTGGTGCCCTCGGCCTTCTTGCGGGCGGCGGCCTCGGCATACCCGTCGTCGAGGCTGTGGTCCATGACGTTGGTGAGCAGCGACATGGAGGCATCCGGGCGCGGGGGGCGCGAGGGTGTGCTCCGAACGGGGGGCTGCTGCGGCATGCCGCACATCGTCGCACGTCGCGGCCAGTACCTCCGAATGGCCCCACCGATGGGCCGATCGGCGTGCCGGACGGACCCCGTTGGGGGCACTCGTCCGGCGCGCCGCGTGTGCTCAGCGACCGGCGCTGTCCACCACCGCCGACCACTCGTCCAGGAGTGCCTGCGCGGAGGCGTCGTCCGGTCCCTCTGCCCACAGATGCGTGACGGCCTCGGCCGGATCGGGCAGCACCATCACCCACCGTCCGTCGGTCTCCACGACCCGTACGCCGTCAGTCGTGTCGACAAAGCGATCCCCGGCGGCCTCCACGACCCGCCGCATGACCAGTCCCTTGACGGCCCAGGGCGTCGCGAGATCCCGCTTCAGGACGTGTGCCCGCGGAATCCGCGCGTCGATCTGGCTGAGCGTGAGCTGCGTCCGTGCGACCAGCCCGATGAGCCGTACGAAGGCCGCGGTGCCGTCGAAGACGCTGCTGAACTCCGGCACGATGAACCCACCGCGCCCGTCCCCGCCGAAGATCGTGGAGTCGTCCCGCCCCACCCTGGTCAGATCGTCCGGCGACGTGGTCGTCCACTCCACCTGCGTCCCGTGGTACGCCGCAACCTGCTCGGCGATCCTCGTGGTGGTCACCGGCAGAGCCACGCGGCCGCTCCTCCGCTCCGCGGCCACCAGGTCCAGCATCACCAGCAGAGCCCGGTCGTCCTCGACGATGCGCCCCTTCTCGTCAACGAGCGAGAGCCGCTCACCCACGGGGTCGAACCGCACACCGAACGCGGCCCGCGACGACGCCACGATCTCGCCCAGCCGCACCAGCCCCGACCGCCGCATGTCCGCGGTCTCCGTCGGCCGGGATTCGTTGAGACCGGGATTGATGGTCAGCGAGTCCACCCCGAGCTTGCCCAGCAGACTGGGCAGTACGAGTCCGGCACTGCCGTTGGACGCGTCCACGACGACTTTGAGGCCCGACTCGGAGATCCCGGTCGTGTCGACGTTCCGCAGCAGCGATCCGGTGTACGAGTCGAAGACACTCGCCGGGAAGTGCAGATCGCCGATCTCTCCGGGGAACGCCCGCCGGTACTCCTGGCGTGCGAACACCCGGTCCAGTTTCCGCTGGCTCGCCTGGGAGAGGTCCGCCCCACGTCCGTCGAAGAACATGATGTCGACGGAGTCCGGCACTCCGGGCGTGGTCCGGATCATGATGCCGCCGGCGCTGCCCCTCGCGGTCTGCTGCCGGGCGACCGGCAGCGGCACGTTCTCCAGGTCGCGTACGTCGATGGCACTGGCCTGGAGCGCCGAGATGACCGCCCGCTTCAGAGCTCGGGCACCTCGGGAGTGGTCGCGGGCCGTGGTGACCGTGGAGCCCTTCTTCAGGGTCGTCGCATACGCGCCCGCGAGTCGTACGGCCAGTTCGGGCGTGATCTCCACGTTCAGGATGCCGGACACACCGCGGGCCCCGAAGAGGTGCGCCTGTCCTCGCGATTCCCAGATCACCGATGTGTTGACGAAGGCGCCGGCCTCGATGGTCTTGAACGGATAGACGCGTACGTTCCCCTGCACGATCGATTCTTCACCGATGAGGCACTCGTCACCGATGACGGCGCCGTCCTCGATCCGCGCGGCCCGCATGATGTCGGTGTTCTTTCCGACGACACAGCCCCGGAGATTGCTGTGCTGCCCGATGTACACGTTGTCGTGGACAACGGACTTGTGCAGGAAAGCCCCGCTTTTCACGACGACATTCGACCCGACGACGCTGTGCTCACGGATTTCCACGCCGGACTCGACCTTGGCGTAGTCACCGACATACAACGGCCCCCGCAGCACTGCGTCGGGGTGCACCTCGGCCCCCTCGGCGATCCATACCCCGGGCGAGAGCTCGAATCCGTCGATCTCGACGTCGACCTTGCCTTCCAGGACGTCGGCCTGCGCCTTGACGTAGCTCTCGTGGGTACCGACGTCCTCCCAGTAACCCTCCGCGATGTAGCCGTAGATCGGCTTGCCATCCTTCATCAACTGGGGGAAGACATCGCCGGACCAGTCGACGGGAACATCGGGCTCGACATAGTCGAAGACTTCGGGCTCCATCACATAGATGCCCGTGTTCACCGTGTCCGAGAAGACCTGGCCCCAGGTGGGCTTCTCCAGGAAGCGCTCCACCTTGCCTTCCTCGTCCACGATGGTGATGCCGAATTCGAGGGGGTTCGGTACCCGCGTCAGACAAACGGTGACCAGCGCACCCTTTTCCTTGTGGAAATTGATGAGCTCAGTGAGGTCGAAGTCGGTCAGAGCATCGCCGGAGATGACGAGGAACGCATCGTCCTTCAGTGCTTCCTCGGCGTTCTTGACGCTCCCGGCAGTTCCGAGTGGCTTCTCCTCATTGGCATAGGTGAGCTCCATTCCGAGCTCCTCACCGTCACCGAAGTAGTTCTTGACGAGCGAGGCCAAGAACTGGACAGTTACGACGGTCTCATTGAGCCCATGCCTTTTGAGCAGCCGCAACACGTGCTCCATGATCGGGCGGTTCGCCACGGGCAGGAGCGGTTTGGGCATGCTCGAGGTCATGGGGCGAAGGCGCGTGCCTTCGCCTCCGGCCATCACAACGGCCTTCATGTCGGAAGCGTCCTCCTTGAAGAGACGACGGTCTAGCCGACTTCACCCGTCCAGATTGTCCCGCACTTTTCCCCCACGGGCCATCAGGCCACTGCGGTCGCCCAATCGGGGCGAGCTCAATCGGCCAGGGCATCCGCCCTGACTAGTCGGCGGACCTGAACCACGTAGAGGATCCCTGCCCACCAGTACAGCGTTGTACCCCATCCGGCGAACGCCCATCCGAAAATAGCAGCGAGTGACGAGATCCATCCACTTCCGTCACTGAGCAACAGCAACGGGAAGGCGTACATCAAGTTGAAGGTAGCGGCTTTCCCGAGGAAGTTCACCTGGGGAGGGGGATAGCCGTGGCGTCTGAGGATGCCCACCATCACCAGCAGAACCAGTTCTCGCGCCAGAAGTACAGCGGTCAACCAAACTGGCAGAATCTCGCGCCAGGTGAGACCGACCAGGGTCGACAGAATGTAGAGCCGGTCGGCCGCGGGGTCGAGGAGCCGGCCCAGGCTGCTGATCTGGTTCCAGCGCCGGGCCAGTTTGCCGTCCAGGTAGTCACTGACGCCGCTCAGCGCCAGCACCAGAAGTGCCCAGCCGTCACTCTTCGGACCGCCGAACTCCGGCCAGAGGATCAGCCACAGGAAGACGGGCACACCAACGAGCCGCGCCATGCTGAGGATGTTCGGGATGGTGAGGACCCGGTCTGTCTGGATCCGGGTCTCCTGGACCTCCACCCGGGGGCCTCCTGTGGGAAACGAGCCAACGATGCCCCCTGACCTTACCTCAACGCAAAAAAGCTCTGGCTCCTGGGCGGGTGCCCAAGAACCAGAGCTCTAAAAGGAGTTCGGCGGTGTCCTACTCTCCCACAGGGTCCCCCCTGCAGTACCATCGGCGCTGTAAGGCTTAGCTTCCGGGTTCGGAATGTAACCGGGCGTTTCCCTCACGCT